>CAITQH010000285.1 GCA_903894475.1 uncultured beta proteobacterium | reverse complement strand
GATGATGCCGGCCTGCATACGCGGGGTCATCAACCTGCGCGGCGCGGTGGTGCCGGTGATGGACCTGTCAGCGCGCTTTAACAAGCCCAGCACCGAAGTCACCAAACGTACCTGCATCGTCATCGTCGAGGTGGCCAACGAGGATCAGGACAGTCAGGTGATGGGCGTGGTGGTCGATGCGGTCAACGCCGTGCTGGAGATTCCCTCCACCGAGATCGAGCCGCCACCGGCCTTTGGCGCCAGGATCCGCACCGACTTCATCGAGGGTCTGGCCAAGGTCAACGGCAAGTTCGTCATCCTGCTGGACGTCAACCAGGTGCTCTCGATTGAAGAGATGGGGGCGATGGCAGAGCTTGTCGAACATCAGCAGTTGCAATCTGCGTAAGGGAAGCAACAGGTCGCTTGTTCCAGACAGAGGTTGTCCATGCGGCTTGTTTTTCACGAATCCTTCCATGATTCTTCTTACTCGATCGACGATTACGACAATGCTGCCGCAGAAGGTCGACTTGTCGGCATGATGCAAGCCCTGCGCGAAGAGGGCCGCTATGAGGTCGCAGTGCCAGCCATGGCATCGAGGGCTGAGCTGCTGCGCGGACACACTGAATCGTATGTGGCAAGCATCGAGCTCAAGCCGCGTCTCTTTGCGATGGCCACCCTCGCGGTCGGGGCGGCGATTCTCGCGGCCGACCTGGCTGTGCGCGGGGAGCCGACTTTTGCATGCGTTCGACCGCCCGGGCACCACGCCAGTCGTTCCTCGGCCTGGGGTCATTGCACGTTTAGCAACGTTGCGCTGGCACTGCTGCACCTGCGCGATTCAGGCCGGATCCGCTCGGCCTTTGTCGTCGACTTCGATCAGCACACCGGCAACGGCACTCAGGATGTGCTGCGCGGCTGGCCAGAAGCGCAGATATTCAACCCTTATGGCGACAGTTCGGCCCACTATTTGTGGTCACTTGAGGAACGCCTGCAAACTGCCCCGCAGGTGGACATCCTGGCCGTCTCGGCTGGCTTTGACGCTTACATTCACGACCTCGGGCACAAACTGAGGACGCAGGACTACTTCACCATCGGCCGGCTGCTGCAGGCCTACGCTATCCGACTCGGACATCAGCGACGATTCGCGGTTCTGGAAGGTGGCTACTACCTGCCCGACCTGGGCAGGAATGCGCTGGCCTTCTGCCGCGGCTTCGAATAGTTGCCTCATGAAACAGCTACCGGAATTCACGATTACGCGGCGCGATTCGCTCGCCGGCTACGACCGCATCGACATCGACTTGCCGGAGGCGCGCGTCGGCAACATCCGTTGCCGCTTCATGAGCGAAAAGGTTGTCGTGTATTCGATCCAGGTGTATCCGGAGTTTCAGCGCCGGGGCTACGGCGCGGCGGCCATTGACTTGCTCAAAGTACGCTATCGCGTCCTCGTAGCCGACCGCGTACGTTTCACGGCCCGGGAATTTTGGGAGAAGATGGGTTTCCGACCCCTTCCCGATGGCAATTGGGAGTATCGGCTTGCCGCTCCTGCAATCTGAACCGGACTCGCCAGCGACGCTGTCATTCACGCTGCCGGTTCAGTTCAAGCACTCCTTGATCCTGGGATTTGCATGAGATACCGCTGCCTGCGCAAACTGAGCACTAGGTCACGCTGGTAGCGGCGGCGAAATCCGCCAGTGCCTTGTCCGCCCCCATGATATCGCGGTTCATCCAAGTATCGAGGATGACGAGCAGGGTCATGAATTCCGTGCTCGCGCCTGCGTCATAAACTGCTTTGAAAGTAAGCACGTCCTTGATCAGCATCGCGTGCAAAGCCTTGTGCTCCGCCAATTTCGGGTACCGAAGCCGATCCATGAGTTGCTCTTCGGCGACGAAGTGGGTTCTTGTGTGCTCGACGAACTGCTCGAGCAAATTGCTGCACAACTCTTTCGGCTTGTTATTCTCCATGGCATCGGCCAGCTGATTTATCAGGTCTATCAGACCCTCGTGGCCGTGGTCCATGCCGGCGTGACCGGTAATCAACTTGTCCTCCCACTTAATCCACTTCATAGGGGTTCTCCCGTCTCATTCACGGACTGCTGCTTGCGTTTACAAGCCCGACGCCTGCCACCGAGCCGCGCGCACAACGACGGTCACGTCATGCTGCACTCGCAGCGGGTAGATCACGGATAGGCTTTTCAAGCACATGAGGGCAAGTATCGCCCGGCAGAGGTGGTATCAATCCACGTAGAAACCCTCATGAACCCTGATGATTCCCGCTACGTGTATTTACAAGACCGCCACGACCAGCAACTATCCGGCAGTCAAAGTCGCGAAGTTGGCTTAGCAGGTCGCACGCACCCAGTCTTCGCTGTTTTTCCAGAGCAGGGCAGCAAGATCCGGATCACGCGCCAACTTGCTCGCGTTCCTGCTGCGGCAGCTGTCGTAGTACAGACCCGACTCGCCAGCGACGCTGGCCGAGGTGGCGCAGTGCAGAGTGGTGGCGGCCCCCTGCTCGGTCGAGAGCATGAACAGTTTGATGAGGGAGCGCACCGGCCAGGGCAGGCCGCGCCAGACGTCCGATGCCACTACACCGGGATGCAGCGAGTAGGTGCTGACACCGCTGCCTTCAAGGCGGCGGGCGAGTTCGGCACTGAACAGGACGTTGGCCAGTTTGGAAACGCTGTACTCGGCCACCGCGGAGGCAGAACGCGTCCGTTCTCGCACGGCTTGCCAGTCGATACCCGGCGCCCGGTAGTGGGAACGGCTGGCCACCGTCACAATGCGCGCTGGTGCCGAACGCTTGATGCGCTCCAGCAGCAGCTGGGTCAGCAGAAAATGCCCGACATGGTTGACGCCGAAGGTCAGTTCGAAGCCTTCTTTGGTCAGACCTTTGGAGCCGGCCAGCCCGGCGTTGTTGATGAGCAGATGCAGTGGCAGCTCGCGCGCCAGAAAGGTCTGTGCGCACTGCCTGATCGAATCGAAACTCGCCAGATCCAGCGCGAGCCACTCCACTCTGGCTGAGGGCGCCACCGCGCGAACCTCATCGAGCAGTTCCTGCGTGCGCTCCTCTGAGCGGCAGGCAACAAAGACGTGCATCCCCTGTTTCGCCAGCTCGCGCGCCGTGACGCGGCCGATACCGGTATTGGCGCCAGTGATCAGCGCGACGCGCTGACCCGTGCTTTGGTTCTGAAGGCTTGTCATGCTTGTTTCCCCTTTAATTACATCGTGGCTTGGTCATCGCGGCGCCCCAACACCCTTCGTCATCGCGGCGCCCCAACACCTTCGTCATCGCGAGGCCGCAGGCCGTGGCGATCCATGGCCTAAGGTCATGGATTGCTTCACTTCGTTCGCAATGACGCAAGCCGATCTGATTCTCACACCTTCTCCAGCAAGCGCAGCACCTGCTGGCCATAGGCTTCGAGCTTCTTGACGCCCAGACCGCTGATACCCTGCAGGTCTTCCAGCGACTGCGGCGCGTTCTGCGCGATGGCGGCCAGTGTGGCGTCGTGAAAGATCACATAGGCTGGCAAATTATGTTCTTTTGCGACACCAGCACGCCAGGCTTTGAGGGCCAGGTAGCGGCTCTCTGCCGACTCATCCAGCGCCACTGGCGGCTTGACCGATACTCTGGCGCTGTCGCGTTTGGCTTTGCGCGGCGCAGGCGTCGAGACCGACTCGCGCAGGCGCACCGGCACGTCACCGCGGAGCACGGCGCGCGAAGCGTCTGTCAATTTCAAGGTGTTGAAAGCCTGCGCGTCGACGGTTACTGCGCCAATGGCAATCAGTTGACGCAGCACACCGCGCACTTGCACTTCGCTGAAGTCCGCGCCCAGACCGAAAGTGCTCAGGCTGTCATGGCCGCGCTGCAGCACCTTCTCGCTTCGCTTGCCACGCAGAATGTCGGTGATATGAACCGCGCCGTAACTGATGCCGTCCATCTGTTGCACGCGGTAGATGGTGCTGAGCAGCTTGCGCGCGGCATCGGTGCCGTCCCAGACCGCGGGTGGATGTAAGCAGTTATCACAGTTGCCGCAAGGCTGACTGGCTTCGCCAAAATAGGCCAGCAGACGCACACGGCGGCAGTCGGTGGCCTCGGCCAGACCGAGCAGGGCGTCGAGTTTGCCGCGCAGACCCTGCTTGAACTCTTCTTCGGCCGGGCTCTCATCGATCATGCGGCGCTGGTTCACCACGTCCTGCAGGCCGTAGCACATCCAGGCGTCGGCAGGCTCACCGTCGCGCCCGGCGCGACCGGTTTCCTGGTAATAGCCCTCGATATTTTTCGGCATGTCCAGATGCGCCACAAAACGCACATCGGGCTTGTCGATGCCCATGCCAAAGGCGATGGTTGCCACCATCACGATGCCCTCGTCGCGCAGAAACTGATCCTGATTGGCCTGGCGCACCTTGTTGTCCAGTCCGGCGTGATAGGGCAGGGCGGCAATGCCCTCGTCGCACAGCAGATCGGCCACCTCTTCAACGCGCTTGCGCGACTGGCAGTAAACGATGCCGGCCTCACCCAGATGCTCGCGCGAGATGAAGCGCAGCAATTGCTGCGTGGCATCGCGCTTTTCGACAATGGTGTAACTGATGTTGGGCCGGTCAAAGCTGCTGACAAACTGGCGCGCCTCCTGCAGTTGCAGCCGCTCCAGAATGTCAGCGCGGGTCAGGGTGTCGGCGGTGGCCGTCAGCGCCATGCGTGGCACGCTTGGGTAGCGCTCGTGCAGCACCGTCAGCGCCCGGTATTCAGGCCGGAAGTCGTGGCCCCACTGACTCACGCAATGCGCTTCGTCAATGGCGAAAAGACCAAGCAGTCCTCGCTCGTACAGGGAATCGAGCTGCGCCAGAAAGCGTGCAGTCGTGACCCGCTCCGGTGCGGCGTAGAGCAGCGTCATGTCGGCGCGCAGCAGACGGCGCTCGACCTGCGCTGCCTCCTCGCCCGACAGCGTGGAATTCAGAAAGGCCGCCTCGACACCGGCCTCATGCAGCGCGCCCACCTGATCGTGCATGAGGGCGATCAGCGGCGAGATCACCAGCGTGATGCCAAGGCCGGCGCGCTGGCGTGCAATGGCCGGTATCTGGTAACACAGGGATTTGCCGCCACCCGTGGGCATCAGCACCAGCGCATCACCACCTGCCACCACGTGCTCGATGATGGCTTGCTGCGGCCCACGAAATTCACGGTAACCAAAGACTTCCTGGAGAATGGGCTGAATAGACAAAGTGAGGCCATTGTCCCATCGAGCGGCCTGCGGGCCGCCGGCTTTCTACAATAAGCCCAATGAAAACTCCCGTCTACACACGCGCCCAAGCCCTGCCGGGGATCCTGCAGGAGCGCATCCTGGTCCTGGATGGCGCCATGGGCACCATGATCCAGCGCTTCAAACTCACGGAAGCCCAGTACCGGGGCGAGCGCTTCAGGGACTTTGGCAAAACCCCAGGTCAGCACAAGGACGTGAAGGGCAACAACGAGCTGCTGTCGCTGACGCGCCCCGACGTCATCAGCAGCATTCATGAAAGCTATCTGGCCGCCGGCGCCGACCTGATCGAGACCAACACCTTTGGCGCAACATCGGTCGCCCAGGCCGATTACGACATGGCCGATCTGGCGCCAGAGATGAACCTGGCCTCGGCCCGGCTGGCGCGCGCCGCCTGCGACAAGTTTTCCACACCCGAGAAGCCGCGCTTTGTGCTTGGAGCGCTCGGCCCGACGCCCAAAACCGCCAGCATCAGCCCGGACGTGAACGACCCCGGCGCGCGCAACGTGAGCTTCGAACAGCTGCGCACTGCCTATTACGAGCAGGTTCAGGCCCTGCTGCAGGGCGGCGCTGATGCGCTGCTGGTGGAAACCATTTTCGACACACTGAACGCCAAGGCGGCGCTGTTTGCCATCGATGAGTATTTTGAAGCCTCAGGCGAGCGCTTGCCCCTGATCATCAGCGGCACCGTGACCGATGCCTCCGGGCGCATCCTGTCGGGCCAGACCGTCACCGCCTTCTGGTACAGCGTGCGCCACGCGCAGCCGCTGGCGGTCGGTCTGAACTGCGCGCTCGGCGCCGCGCTGATGCGTCCCTACATCCAGGAACTCCATCGTGCCGCGCCCGACACCTTCATCAGTTGCTACCCGAACGCCGGGCTGCCCAATCCGATGAGCGACACCGGCTTTGACGAAACACCCGCCGACACCAGCCGGCTGCTGCGCGAGTTTGCCCTGGAGGGCCTGGTCAACATCGTGGGTGGCTGCTGCGGCACCACGCCCGAGCATATCGCGGCCATAGGCGCGAGTATGCGGGGTGTGCCCACGCGCGGCCTGCAGGGCTCCTGCTTCTACCGGGAAGCGGCCTGATTCGATATCGGGTCTGGTCGGCCGGCGCAAGCACCGCGGTTATATTGATTGCCAATGATCAAAAGTCAATTCCTGAAGCCCCGCACAAGGGATGCAGATCGATCACAGCAGGCGATTCTGGTCGCGGCACGCGAAGAATTCGCCAAGCATGGTCTGGGCGGTGCGCGCATGGATCGAATTGCCGAGCGCGTCAAACTCAACAAGCGCTTGATCTACTATTACTTTGCCAGCAAGGATGATCTTTTTCTCGCGGTGCTGGAACGCAGCTACGCCGACATCCGCGAAGCAGAAAAACAATTGCATCTGACAGACCTTCTCCCAGCCCAGGCGATCCGCCGCCTCACCGAATTTACCTGGAACTATTACCTGCAGCATCCCGAGTTCATTTCCCTGCTCAACACGGCCAACCTGCATCAGGCCGATCATCTGCTGAGGTCCGAGCGCATCCGGGAGATGAATTCGCCCCTGATACAAACGCTTGGCGAAATTCTGGAGCGCGGCCGGCTCGACGGCACGCTGCGTGGCGGCATCGACCCGCTGCAACTCTATGTCTCGATCGCGGGTCTTGCCTATTTTTACCTCTCCAATAACCACACGCTGTCAGCCATATTCGGCCGCGATCTGATGTCACACGAGGCCCTGGGCGAGCGCCTGACCCACATGTGCGACCTGATCCTAGGGTATGTACTGATAAATTGAAGCGATTCCTGAATTGACTCTGCGGGGAGTCCCTTTCTACAATTCACCTGATAGTGAATTAAGACCGATTGTCTCGACGCTCAGACCCATAAACTCGCATCACGACCAGTCATGACTACACAAAAACTCGGCATCATCATGCATGGCGTCACCGGACGCATGGGGACGAACCAACACTTGATCCGCTCCCTGGTCGCCCTGCGCAAGCAAGGGGGTGTCTTGCTGTCCAATGGAGCCAGAGTCATGCCCGAGCCGATTCTTATCGGACGCGACGCTGCGAAGATAGAAGCCTTGGCAAAGACACACGGCATTGAGCGATGGGGCACCGACCTGGATGCAGCTCTCGCCAACAGCGAAGACAGTGTCTTCTTTGACTCTGGCACCACGCAAATGCGCCCGACCCTGCTGGCCAAGGCGATACGCGCGGGTAAACATGTCTATTGCGAAAAACCAATTGCGACCAACCTGAATGAAGCTGTAGAGATCACCCGGCTGGCGCAGCAATCCGGCCTGAAACATGGGGTGGTGCAGGACAAGCTGTTCCTGCCGGGCCTGCGCAAGCTCGATATGCTGCGCCGGGCAGATTTTTTTGGCAGGCTGCTTAGCGTACGCATCGAGTTCGGCTACTGGGTATTTGAGGGCGACTTGCAGCCTATCCAGCGCCCCAGCTGGAACTACCGGGCAGAAGAGGGTGGCGGCATCATTCTGGACATGGTCTGCCACTGGCGCTATGTGCTGGACAACTTGTTCGGCAAAGTGCAATCGGTCTCTTGCCTGGGCGCCACCCATATCCCAAAGCGCTGGGATGAGATGGGCAAAGCCTATGACTGCACGGCTGACGATGCAGCCTATGCGACTCTTGAGCTGACGGGTCATCAGGGCGAGCGGGTCATCGCCCAGGTCAACAGTTCGTGGACCACGCGCGTGCGCCGGGACGATCTGGTTACCTTTCACGTCGATGGCACTCATGGCTCGGCGGTGGCAGGTTTGACGAGTTGCCGCGCCCAATCGCGCGTCAACACACCGCGACCGGTATGGAACCCCGATGAGAAGCAAACAATACCGTTCTTCGACCAATGGGCCGAGGTGCCTGATACTCAGGTCTACGACAACGGCTTCAAGATTCAGTGGGAGCATTTCATCCGCCACGTCGTCGAAAACGAACCCTGGCGTTGGACTCTGGCAGAGGGCGCCAAGGGTGTTCAGCTGGTCGAGGCGGCACTGCAGAGCTGGAAGGAGCGACGCTGGATCGATGTTCCGGATCTGCACATCGGATAGCGACTTCAGCAGCCTGGGTGATGACTTTGACCTTGCAAGTTCCTGATGCCAATGGCGCTCTCGTGCGCTATACGCTGCGCAACCGCACGCCGGTCAGCCTGCCGGCGCAGAAGGTCGCCTTCAACCGGATTGTTTATTCGGCAGCGCATGTGGTTGCTAACCCGCGCGCCGCCATCGACCCGTGGCTGCAATGTGCCGTGGATTGGGATCAAACGATCGCCTACCGGCGCCATCTCTGGTCGCTCGGGCTGGGCGTGGCCGAAGCGATGGACACGGCACAGCGCGGCATGGGACTTGATTGGCCGACCTCGCTGGAGTTGATCGGCCGATCCCTGGATGCGGCGCAGGACGTGCCGGGTGCTGTGCTTGCCGCAGGCTGTGGCACCGATCATCTGGAACTCGACAATGTCAAGACCATCGACCAGGTCATTGCCGGCTACGAGGAGCAGATGCAGGCCATCGAGAAACTTGGCGGCAGGCTCATCGTCATGGCGAGTCGGGCCCTGGCACGCGTGGCCAGAAGCCCGGCGGACTACGAGCGTGTCTACGATCGCATACTGAGCCAGGCACGACAGCCGGTGATCCTGCACTGGCTGGGCGACATGTTCGATCCTGCCCTGAAAGGCTATTGGGGATCCGCCGATCACGCTACTGCCATGGACACAGCCATTGGCATCATCAATGCGCACCCGAGCAAGGTTGACGGCATCAAGATTTCCTTGCTCAGCAAAGAGAAGGAAATCGCCATGCGTCGTCGCCTGCCAAGCACCGGCGGCATCGACGGCCAGGGTGTGCGCATGTACACCGGCGATGATTTCAATTATGCGGAGCTGATCGCCGGCGACGGGTTCGGCGGCGCAAGCGTGCACGCAAAGAGCGACGCCTTGCTGGGCATCTTCGACGCCATTGCGCCCGCTGCCAGCGCCGCCCTGGCCGAACTCGCACAGGGGCGTCCTGAAAGCTTTCAGGCCATCCTCGGCCCCACTGTGCCGCTGTCGCGCCACATCTTTGCGGCGCCTACGCGCTACTACAAGACGGGGATCGTGTTCATGGCCTGGCTCAATGGTCATCAAAGCCATTTCACGATGGTTGGTGGCCAGCAAAGCACGCGCTCGCTGGTGCACCTGAGCGAAGTGTTTCGACTGGCAGATGCTGCCGGCGTCTTGCAACAGCCCGATCTGGCCGTGCACCGCATGAGGCTGCTGTGCGCACTGCATGGCATCGAGAATTGACGATGCGCGACTTTTCGCAAGATCACCACTGGTTGTCCATCAACACGGCCACTTTGCGCAAGCAGTGGCCGCTGGACCGCATCATCGAGGAATGTGCCAGGCGTGGGATCCGCGCCATCAGTCCCTGGCGCGACCAGGTCGCAGCCGTCGGGCTGGAGCGCACCGCCAGGCAGTTGCGCGACACCGGCATCGAACTCTCGGGCTACTGTCGCGGTGGCTTCTTTCCCGCGCTTGACGCGGCAGGACGACAGGCGGCGCTGCTGGACAACCGGCGTGCGGTCGACGAGGCCAAGGTACTCAACGCGCCCTGTCTGGTGCTGGTGGTTGGCGCCCTGCCCGGAGCCCTGAGCGGCAAGCCCGACTACACCGACATGTGCCGCGCGCGCAGCGAGGTGCGCGACGGCATCGCTGCCACGCTGGAGTACGCGCGGCAAGTCAAGATGCCTTTGGCCATTGAGCCCTTGCACCCGATGCAGGCGGCCGAACGTGCCTGCATCAACACACTGGAGCAGGCGCTCGATCTGTGCGATGAACTCGATCCGGCGACGCTCGGGCAGGATCCGCTATCGGCTCAGCAACCGGTCTGTCATCTGGGTGTGGCTCTGGATATCTACCATGTCTGGTGGGACCCGAAGCTGCAGCAGCAAATTTCGCGCGCCGGCGCCAAGCCGACTAAAAACAGGCTGCTGGCTTACCACGTCTGCGATTGGTTGACGCCGACGCGGGACCTGCTGAACGACCGTGGCATGATGGGCGACGGTGTGGTTGAGCTGAAGAAAATTCGCGGCTGGATCGAGCAGGCCGCTTACCGTGGCTATAGCGAAGTCGAGATCTTTTCGGAAACCAACTGGTGGC
This sequence comes from uncultured beta proteobacterium, assembly GCA_903894475.1. GTDB lineage: Bacteria > Pseudomonadota > Gammaproteobacteria > Burkholderiales > Burkholderiaceae_C > Rhodoferax. Next base: position 10,943 of record CAITQH010000285.1, on the reverse strand, counting down.
TCAGACCGGGCGAAGAAGTGCTGGATACCTGCATCGCGCGCCACTGCAGTGTGGTCTAGCGCAACATTTTTTGACAGAACAAGCATCGTGAACCTACCCCGCCGCTTTGAAGACGTCGAACAGCTCGAAGACTTTATGTCTGCGCCCTCGCAGGCACTGGTCGATGCCCTGGCGCGCGTGACCGGCGACATCATGGTGCTGGGCGTGGCTGGCAAGATGGGGCCTACGCTGGCCCGTATGGCCAAGCGCGCCGCGCCCACCAAGCGCGTCTTCGGTGTCGCCCGCTTTTCCGAGTCCGGCTTGCGTGAGCGCCTGCAGCAGCAGGGCGTTGAGTGCATCCAGGCCGATCTGCTCTCGCGCGATCAGCTTTACGCCCTGCCCGAGGCCGATAACATTGTGTTCATGGCCGGGCGCAAGTTCGGCTCGACCGGCAGCGAATGGCTGACCTGGGCCATGAATGCGCACGTGCCCGCCCTGGTGGCGCAGCGCTATTGCAAGTCCCGCATTGTGACTTTCTCCACCGCCTGTGTTTACCCTTTTGTCAGCGTCGCCGGCAAGGGTGCCGGTGAAGAATTGCCACCGACAGCGCCGTCCGGCGAATACGCAAATTCCTGCGTCGCGCGCGAGCGCCTGTTCGAACATTTTTCACATCAATACCGCACTGCAGGCCGGCTCTTGCGCCTGTCTTACGCGATCGACATGCGCTATGGCGTGCTGCTGGACCTGGCAAAGAAAATGCTGGCCCGCGAGCCAATTGACTTGACCATGGGTTATGCCAACATCATCTGGCAGGGTGACGCCAACGACTGGGCACTGCAGTCGCTGGCGCATTGCGAGACCCCGACCTCGGCGCTGAACCTCAGCGGCCCGAGAATCAGCATTCGTGCCACGGCACAGGCACTGGGTGAACGCCTCGCTATCGCACCGGTCTTGTCGCGTCGGGAGGCCGATACCGCCTGGCTGGTAGATTGCGATCAGGCCAACACACTGTTCGGCGCGCCGAGGGTGAGTTTGGAGACCATGCTGGACTGGACCGCCGATTGGGCGCAACGAGGCATGAGTACGCTGGGCAAACCCACGCACTACGAAGCGCGCGATGGCAAGTATTGAATGACACTTTGATGCACTGGTCCGATATTCCCGCCGCTTCGCTCGCCGTCCTGCGAAAAGGTGCCGTGCTGCCGGCGCACCTGCTTGCACTCAACGCACAGCGTCAACTGGATCGGCAGCGTCAGCGCGCCATGACGCGCTACTACCTCGACGCCGGCGCCGGCGGAGTCGCCGTCGGTGTGCATTCAACCCAGTTCGCGATCCGCGATGTCGGCCTCTATGAACCGGTGCTCGAACTCGCCATGCAAACGGCGCTCGACTGGACGCCGCTGGGGGGTGCGCGGCCCTTGTTCATGATCGCCGGCCTGGCCGGCCAGACGGCCCAGGCGCGCAGGGAGGCCGCCAGCGCCAGCGCCATGGGCTATCACGCGGGCCTGCTCAGTCTGGCCGCAATGAAAGGCGCCGACGAGGACGCTCTGATCGAGCATTGCCGGGAGATCGCGGACGTCATGCCGCTGGTCGGTTTCTACCTGCAGAGCGCCGTCGGCGGCATGGCGCTGCCGATGCGCTTCTGGGAGCGCTTTGCCGCCATCGACAACGTGGTGGCGATCAAGATGGCGCCCTTCAACCGCTACTGCACGCTCGATGTCATTCGCGGCGTCGTGGCGGCGCGAGCCGAGCAGCGCGTCACGCTCTATACCGGCAATGACGACCACATCGTGCTTGACCTGCTGGCGCCTTTTGTTTTGCGGCGCGACGGTCAAGCTGTGAGCGTGCGTATCAAAGGTGGCTTGTTGGGGCACTGGAGTGTGTGGACCGAGCGCGCCGTGCAGTTGCTCGCCCGAGTTCAGCAGGCGCTTGACAGTGGTCAGATTTCGGCCGATCTGCTGGCGCTGGATTCCCAGGTCACCGACTGCAACAGCGCCCTGTTTGATGTGGCGCATCATTTTCATGGCTGCATCGCCGGCTGCCACGAGGTCTTGCGCCGTCAGGGGCTGCTCGAAGGCGTCTGGTGCCTCGATCCCGGCGAGGGCCTGAGCCCGGGCCAGGCCGCGGAACTAAGCCGCGTGAGCACCGACTATCCGGAACTTACGGATGACGCCTTTGTCAAAGCCAACCTGTCACGCTGGCTGGCCGCCTGACCGACTGTGTATATTCTTCGATCCACTGTATTCACCTTACCCAACCCACTCAAGGAGACATCATGAAGAAGCGTTATTTTCTCAAAGGTCTGTCGCTGTCGGCACTGGCACTGGCCATCGCTCTGCCGGCGGCCGCGCAGCAATGGAAACCGAGCCGCCCGATCAACCTGATCGTGCCTTGGGCGGCCGGCGGCTCGACCGATCAGGTTACGCGCCTGGCGGCTTCCGAGATGGAGAAGGCACTGGGCCAGACCATCGTCATCGTGAACCAGCCTGGCGCCTCGGGCGCTATCGGCACCAAGAGCGCCTTCGACGCGCCGCGCGACGGCTACACCTGGACCGCAGGCGCGGCGCAGGACCTGGGCACCTATGAAACACTGGGCTCGCTCAAGGCACGCATCACTGACTGGCATCTGTTCCTCAACGTAGCCAACATCCAGGTCATCGGCGTCAACCCGAAGGCTCCCTACAACAACGCCAAGGAACTGCTCGATGCCATGAAGGCCAAGCCGGGCCAGATCAGCGTCGCGACCGCCGGCGTCACCTCGGCTGGCCACAACGCCATGGAGTTGATTGCCAAGGTTACCGGCGTCAAGTACCGCCATGTCACCTACGACGGCGGCAACCCCGCCGTGGTGGCCACGGTGGCGGGTGAAGCGGAGGTCACCACGCAGTTGGCGGTGGAGCAGGCCGACATGATTCGTGGCAAGCGGCTGCGCCCCCTGGCCACGGTGAGTGACAAGCCGCTAGAGATCGAGGGCTACGGCCTCATCCCGGCGCTGTCGCAGTCCTTGCCCGGCTTCACGGCGCCGGCCAACTACTTCGGCATCTTCATTCCCAAGGGCGTGCCCGACGAAGTCATCAAGACGGTAGAAAAAATCTGGGCCGACAACATTGTCAAGAGCGAGGCATTGAAGAAGTACGCCGTCAGTCGCGGCGCGCTCTTCGCGCCGCAGTACGGCGAAGCGGCGCAGAAGGCAGTATTCCCGGCGATCCAGGCCAACGCCTGGCTGCTGTTCGACGGCGGCAAGGCCAAAGTGTCGCCCGACACCGTAGGCATTCCCAAGCCATAGACAACCGGCCACTGGCACACCCACATGTCTGAGCACGACACCGCGCTGCCCTTCGCGGAGGAATCGCCCGCTGAGGAGGCGATCACCCCACGCGGCGATCTGAAGGACGCCGCGTTCTGGATCGCGCTGGGCGTTGCGATACTGGTTGGGTCGCTGACGATGGACCGGTTGCAGGCGCAGCACATCAATCCGTACACGGTGCCCGGATTGCTGCCGGGTCTGCTGGGGATCGCGATGATCGTTCTCGGTGGCATCCTGGCGCTGCGCAGCCTGCGGCGCGGCGCACTGCACAGCGGGCCGACGCCGCGCGGCGCACACGACAGCGAACGCTGGCGCCGCATCTGGGTCGTCACCGCGCTGTGCCTGGGCTACGGCGTCGTGCTGATCGGCCACGGTCTGCCGTTCTGGCTGGCTTCGACGATCTACGTTGCCGCCTCGATCCTGGTCATGCAGCGCATGAGCCGCGATTCGGCTCAGCATCGCTTGACGCCCAGGTCCTGGATCATGGCACTGGTCATTGGACTCACCTCGTCCGTAGTCATCCACCTCGTGTTCCAGGAGTTCTTCCTGGTGCGCATGCCCTGAACCCACGCTCGAGCCATCAAAATGCTGCAAGGACTATCTGATCTCGGGCATGCCTACATCGGCTTCCTCAACCCGCTGACGCTGGCCTATGGTCTGGGCGGCGCCTTCGTCGGCATCGTCATGGGCATCCTGCCTGGGCTGTCGGCCACACTTGCCATCGCGCTGCTGACGACGCTGACGATCAAGTTGCAGACCAACGACGCGATCCTGGTGCTGATCTGCTCCTACGTCGGCGCCTTGTATGGTGGCTCGCGCACCGCGATCCTGCTCAACATCCCCGGCACGGCCGCTAACGCCGCCTCCTGCGCCGACGGCTATGCGCTGGCCAAGAAGGGTCAGGCCGGACGTGCCATCGGCATCGCAACCTCGGGCGCTTTCGTCAGCACCCTGTTCGGCGTGCTGTGCCTGGCCACCTTCACACCGGCGCTGGCTGAGGTGGCGCTCTCGTTCGGTGCTTTCGAATTCTTCTGGCTGGCGCTGTTTGGCGTCACGATGTCGGGCAGCATCGTTGGCAACGATCCGCTCAAGGGCTGGCTGATGGGCATGCTCGGACTGTTCCTGGCGCAGGTAGGTCAGGAGGGTTTGTACGCTCACGACCGTTTCACCTTCGGCTGGGACGAACTCTCCGGCGGCTTCGCGCTGATTCCGGCGCTGGTCGGCGCCTTCGGTCTGGCGGAGGTGCTGACGACACTGGCCGACCCGATCGAGCGCAAGATCATGGACATGAAGGACTCGGTGCTGCCGCGCTGGCGCGAAATCGCGCAGTACTGGCGCACCGTGCTGCGCTCTGGCGTAATCGGCGTGTTCACCGGCCTTCTGCCGGGCGTGGGCGAGGACGCCGGCGCCTGGATGTCCTACGCCGCGGCCAAGGCCGTGAGCAAGGAGAAGGACCAGTTCGGCAAGGGCTCGATCGACGGCCTGATGGCCGCCGAGACCGGCGACATGGCGTCCATCCCCGGCCATATCATTCCGTGCCTGGCGCTGGGCATACCGGGATCGGCACCGTCGGCGGTGCTGATGGCCGCGATGATCATCCACGGTGTCCAGCCCGGGCCGATGTTGATGATCCAGCATCCAACGTTCATCTACGAAGTGGTCGCTATGACGACGCTGGCGTCGATCACGATCCTGTTGTTCGGATTGTTCGGCGTGCGTCCGCTACTGCACGTTCTGAAGGTGCCGCGCGCGATCCTGATGCCGATCGTCTTCGTGCTTTGCGTCGTCGGCGCGTACGCCACTTCGTCGCGCCTGTTCGACATCTACGCCATGCTGGCGATCGGCACCGCAGCGTTCTTCCTGAGACGCCGCGGCTACGAGATGGCGCCGCTGGTATTGGGTCTTGTACTGGGTACCCTGCTGGACAAGAGCCTGCGCCGCGGGCTGGTGCTGTCCGACGGCAGCCTGGCACCGTTCTTCACGCGCCCGATCTGCATCGCCTTTGCCAGCGTCACCCTCTTTACCATTTTGTTGTATGTGCCTGGCTTCAAGACTTTGCTGCAGCGCCTGACCGGTACCATGAGTTCGTTGCTCAAGTCACTGCTGCCACGGCGAAGCTGAAATGGGCAAGCTCAGCATGCGAATTGCCCTTTGTAACGAAGTACTGGCCGGCATGGCGCTGGCGCAGCAATGCGAGTTTGCGGCCCGACTCGGCTATGACGGTCTGGAGATCGCTCCCTTCACGCTGAGTGATGAGCCTGAGAAGATTTCTGCCGGTGTGGCGGCAAACATCCGTGCCACGGTCGAATCGTTTGGCCTGGTGGTCACCGGTCTGCACTGGCTGCTGGTCAAACCCGATGGCCTGTCGCTGACCGACCCGGACGCTGCGCTGCGTTGGCGCACGCTCGAAGTGATGAAACGGCTGACCGGCCTGTGCGCCGAGCTTGGTGGTGCTGTGCTGGTGCACGGCTCACCTAAACAGCGCCAGATCGCGCCCGGGGAAAGCCATGCAGTCGCGTTGGCCCGTCTGCAGGACAGCCTGGCCCAAGTGGCGATGGCGGCCGCAGCCCATGATGTGGTGTATTGCATCGAGCCCTTGTCAAAAAAGGAAACTCAGCTGATCAATACCGTGGCCGAGGCTGCCGCCGTGGTGCGCAGTATCGATCACCCTCATCTGCGCACCATGATTGACTGCAGCGCAGCGGGCCAGAGCGAAACCGGGTCGGTCGCCGATTTGATCGACCGCTGGTTGCCCAGCGGCCTGATCGGCCATGTCCAGTTCAATGATCCGAACCGGCGCGGGCCGGGCCAGGGAGAGATGAAGTTTGCGCCGATTCTCGCCGCGCTGCACCGCCATGGCTATGCGGGTGCCGTCGGCGTGGAGCCCTTTGACTATCTGCCCGATGGTCCGGCAACGGCGGCGTTCTGTATCGGCTATTTGAGGGGTTTACAGGAAGGAGAAACCTGATATGCCGACGCTCTTTCAGATTGCCGAGATAGAGCTATATGAACGTCCGGTGGTGCTTCGCCTGCCGTTTCGTTTTGGTGTCGTCACACTGACACAATGTCCGCAGGCCTTTGTGCGCGCGCGCATTGAGTTGACCGATGGCAGCAGCGCCTGGGGTGCGGCGGCCGAGTTGATGGCTCCCAAATGGTTCGACAAGAACCTGGCGCTGAGCAACGAAGACAACTTCAATCAGTTGCGCGAGGTGCTCAGGCTTGCGCGTGAAGCCTACCTGATCAAAGGCAAGCCGGCTACGGCGTTCGACCATTTTGCGCACCACCATGACCCACACAGGCTGCACTGCGAGCAGCGCGCTTACAACCCATTGCTGGCCAGCTACGGACCGGCACTGCTTGATCGCGCCGTGCTCGATGCATTGTGCCGGTCCAGGCAAGTGTCTTTCTACGCGGCCATGCAAGCCAATCTGCCGGGTATTGGATCGACTCGGCGCGAGTTTGAGGGTATTGATTTCGATCGCTTCCTCAGCGCGTTGACGCCCGCCTCGAGCATCCAGGCGCGCCATACGGTCGGACTGCTCGACGCCATTAGCGCCGCCGACCTGACCGAGCGCGTCAACGATGGTCTGCCGGAAACCTTTGAAGACGTCGTCTCAGTCTACGGGCACCGCTACTTTAAGCTCAAGGTATGCGGCAATATTGCTGCCGACCTGGCGCGGCTGAGTTCAGTGGCCGCCGTGCTCGAGCGTCTGACCGAACCATTTTTCATATCGCTCGATGGCAACGAACAGTACGCTGATGCGCAGGGCGTTGCCGAATTGCTGGCCGGCATGCGCGCCACGCCCTCACTTGCCAGACTGCTTGATGCCATTCTCTTCATCGAGCAACCCATCGCACGCAAGTTGGCGCTCGATGTCGACCTGCGCCACGTGGCGCTGGGCAAGCCGGTGATCATCGACGAATCCGATGGCGAACTCGATACCTTTGTGCAGGCACGAGCGCGCGGCTACGCCGGCGTTTCATCCAAGACCTGCAAAGGTATCTACAAATCGATTCTCAATGCCGCGCGCTGCGCAGCGTGGAACGCGGAAGAGCCCGCTGCAGCTTACTTTATGTCGGCTGAAGACCTCACGACGCAGGCCGGGCTCTCCGTGCAACAGGACCTCGCGCTGGTGAATTTGCTGGGTATCAGCCATGTCGAGCGCAATGGTCACCACTATGTCAATGGCATGGCGGCCTTGTCCAATGCAGAGCAGCAGAGCTTTTTGCATGCTCACCCCGATCTTTATGAGTCATCCCATGGAGCCGTTCGACTGAAGATACGAGGGGGAAAAATCGAGCTTGGCTCGCTCGACTGCCACGGCTTTGCCAGCGCTGTGTTACCCGACTTCGCTCCAATGGCAAGCTTGAGTTGACACGCCAACGCTGGACTTGTGGCACTGTCGATGGGCAGCTGGCGGTCCGGTAGGGGCGCCAGTTCGTCCGATACATATTCGATGCGATGGAGTCAAGAGTCGAGGTCGCGCTCCACGATGGCTGATCGCTGAAGGATCAAGCACCTGGCGCCGGCGCTGATCCGAGTTTCCTGATGCGGCCAGAGCCGGCTACCGACCGGGTTACGGTCGCATCGCCGTAGTAAGCCACGTCGCCCGACCCGGCAATGCTCACATTCAGGGTCTGACTGGCCCAAACTGCGGCGTCACCCGAGCCAGCGATGCTGATCTTGACGTTCTTGCTGGCCAGCGCATTGGTCTTAATATCACCCGAACCGGCTATGCTGTAGCGCGCCGTATCGGCTCGGCCCGCCGCAAAGAAGTCGCCAGCACCGGAGATGGAAACGCTCAGTGCGTCGGTCTGTAGCGCCGCAAGGCGAACGTCGCCAGAGCCGGCAATGCGCAGCTCCAGCGTCGGCGACTGCAGCTTCCTTGCATTGACATCACCCGAGCCCGAAATCGAAATCTGCTCCAGCGCACGCACATGGAGCGTGAGCTTGAGGACCGTCGGCTTGACGGATTTGAAACGTTCTGCCAATCGAATCCTGAGCTGACCGCCTTCCACGACGGTTTCAATCATGGGCGCGATGTTGTCATCGGCCTCGATCACAAGGTCTTCGGTCTCGCCCTGAACAATCTCGACGCTGGAAGGCAACTCGAGCGACACGCCCTTGAAAGCGCTCACTTGCCGCTGCGTCTTGCTGACGTGGCCAGATCCCGACACGCTGGCTCCGAACGGCCAGGACCAGTCCCAGGCCATGGCCGTTCCGCTGAGCAGAGACAAAGTGCCAGCGATGACCAGACTGCTGATGCGAAAGACGGGAGGGCTGATGGATGACATTGGTTTCTCCGGTTGGCGAGCCACGCTGGCCCGATCAACGAAATGTAAGCGCAGCGAGCAGATAGCGCCTGAACATTGCGACGAACTGCGTCTGCGCCGGAAGAGGCGCCGATTTTCCGGGATGGCGGGTGGCGTTGGCAGGCTAAAATCGCTGCCATCCAAGGAGCGTTGCAGCGGGTCGATCAACCTGTCAGGCTTGGATATTGTGCAACGACGCTCACCTGCTTTTTTCAGTCTTACAGGTGAGATGCATGTCAGATACCCTTGTTCCCCCCATGAGATTGTCCGGCCTGGAGCCGGTACGCATTGGCGCTGAGGATCGTCCACCCAGTGCATCGTTTGTCAACATTGGCGAGCGCACCAACGTGACCGGTTCCAAGGTCTTTGCGCGCATGATTCTGAATGGTGAGTTCGAGCAGGCGCTGGCCGTGGCACGCCAGCAGGTCGAAAACGGTGCGCAGATCATCGACATCAACATGGACGAGGCCATGCTCGACAGCCAGGCCGCGATGGTGCGCTTCCTCAAGCTCATCGCTTCCGAGCCCGATATTTCCCGGGTACCGGTGATGATCGACTCCTCCAAGTGGAGCGTGATCGAGGCCGGCCTGCGCTGTGTACAGGGCAAGGCGGTGGTGAATTCGATCAGCATGAAGGAGGGGGTTGTCGAGTTCAAGCGCCAGGCCCGCTTGCTGCGTCGCTATGGTGCCGCCGCTGTGGTGATGGCGTTCGACGAGCAGGGTCAGGCCGACAGCTACCAGCGCAAGATCGACATCTGCCAGCGTGCCTACCGCATCCTGGTGGACGAGATCGATTTCCCGCCGGAAGACATCATCTTCGACCCCAACATCTTCGCCATCGCCACCGGCATCGAGGAGCACAACAACTACGCAGTGGACTTCATCAACGCGACGCGCTGGATCAAGCAGAACCTGCCCGGTGCCAAGGTGTCGGGCGGAGTTTCCAACGTGAGTTTTTCGTTTCGCGGCAACGACCCGGTGCGCGAAGCCATTCACACCGTCTTTCTGTACCACGCGATTGCCGCCGGCATGGACATGGGCATCGTCAATGCCGGCATGGTTGGTGTCTATGACGAGCTGGAGCCGGTGCTGCGCGAGCGCGTTGAAGACGTGGTGCTAAACCGCCGGGCCGACGCCGGTGAGCGTCTGGTGGAAATTGCCGAAGGTGCCAAAGGCGCGGCCAAGGACGAGAGCACAAGATTGACATGGCGCGGCACCGCCGAACACCCGGCAACCGTCGAGCAACGCTTGAGTCATGCCATGGTGCATGGCGTCACCGACTTCATCACGGTCGATACGGAAGAGGCCTACCGCAATGTGCTGGCCAAAGGCGGTCGACCCCTGCACGTGATTGAAGGTCCGTTGATGGCCGGCATGAACATCGTGGGCGACCTGTTTGGCCAGGGCAAGATGTTCCTGCCGCAGGTCGTGAAGAGTGCGCGCGTCATGAAGCAGGCGGTGGCGCACCTGATTCCCTACATCGAGGAAGAAAAACGTCTGGATGAAGCTGCCGGGCGCGACGTCAAGACCCGGGGCAAGGTGGTGATCGCCACGGTCAAAGGGGATGTGCACGACATCGGCAAGAACATCGTCACGGTGGTGCTTCAGTGCAACAACTACGACGTGGTCAATATGGGCGTCATGGTGGCCTGTCACGAGATCCTGGCGCGTGCCAAGGCCGAAGGTGCCGACATGATTGGCCTTTCTGGCCTGATCACGCCCAGCCTGGAAGAGATGACTTATGTGGCCAGTGAGATGCAGAAAGACGAATACTTTCGCACACGCAGGATCCCTTTGCTGATCGGTGGCGCCACGACATCACGCGTGCACACCGCCGTCAAGATTGCGCCGCATTACGATGGCCCTGTTGTCTACGTGCCAGACGCTTCGCGCAGCGTTGGCGTGGCGCAGGCCCTGCTGTCGGAGCAAGCCGGCAGCTACGTTGATGAACTGCAAACCGACTACGAGCGCGTGCGCCAGCAGCACGCCAGCAAGAAGCAGACGCCCTTGTGGCCATTGAGCAAAGTACGCGCCAACAAAACATCGGTGAACTGGACTGAATTCGAGCCGACGCGACCAAAGTTTCTGGGACGCCGCGTCTTCCGCAATTTCGACCTTGGCGAGTTGGCGCAATTCATCGACTGGGGCCCCTTCTTCCAGACCTGGGATCTGGCGGGTGCGTTTCCGGCGATTCTCAAGGATGCCGTCGTGGGCAAGGAGGCCAGCAAGGTGCACGCCGATGGGCAGGCGATGCTGAAGAAGCTGATCGAAGGACGCTGGCTGACGGCCAATGCGGTGGTCGGCCTCTATCCGGCCAATGCAGTGAATGACGACGATATCGAGTT
>CAITQH010000284.1 GCA_903894475.1 uncultured beta proteobacterium | reverse complement strand
GTCACTGCGTGTACTGCGCTGCCCCCCGAGGGGGTTGGCCTTGCTTGGGGCGGCCCGGCGCGGCGGCCGGATGCCCCCACGCTTGTCGCTGCGTGTAATGCGCTGCCCCCCACAATTACTGGTTTGATATGGCCAAAATCCGGATCAAGAGCGGGTGGTTCCAAGGCGGAGCCACCAAGACGTCGCAGCAAGTCGCCAGTGTGATGGCGTCTGTCGCGTGGCGAGTGGCACAAAATACGCTTAAACAAATGCGTTCAGCCGGCTTCGATATCGAAGTCGGGCCGCAGTATTTTGCGTTCACCCGTGAGGTGCTGGTTTTCCTGACCCATGTGATCGACCGCATGGCGTATCTGCGCATGGAGACACTCCATCGCGCCGAATTCACCACAGCGCTGGTGCGGCGCGTGGCCGAAGTTTTGCAGGAAAACGAGGACCTGTTCCTGGGCCTGCCGCCGACCGGCCAGCCCAGTCATTTTGAAACGTTTATTGACCTCTTCAACGAGTCGGCTGATGCTTACGCCGAGTTCGGCTACGACGCGCAAGGACCTGACTTTGGCTTTGTGCGCTATCTGGGACATCGTATTGAGTCGTACATGCCCAAGAAGGACCAGCGTTGGGTCATAGATCAGATGATGGCCACTGAAATACCGCAGGCCATGGAAATGCTGCAACGCGCGATGCAGGGCGCGCTGTCCACCGAACCACGCGCGCCGCGCCCCTCGCGCGGCCTGACTCGCAGCATGGCAAGCGCCGACTGAGCACACACCGTGACAGACACTCCCTTTGACCTGAACCATCAAGCCGCCTACCAACGTTGGCGCGAAACCAAGCGGCAAAACCAGCCGCGCCTTGCCAGGGACCTGATCGTGCCCGTGGCCGACCCGTGCGCACTGAGTCCGTCCGAGCAGCAAGCACTGCTGCAACGCTGTAACGTCGCCAATATGGCGATCTATCGCAGCCCGCTGCGCCGGGAAGGCAAAGACATCCCGCGCCTGCTGGCGCAGCAACTTGGCATGCATCGGCTCGACGGCAATTGGCTGGCCGACGAGGACTGCATTTCGCAGATCAGGGTAGCCACCCCAGCGGGCGAACGTGCCGGGTTCATACCGTACACCAACCGACCCATCAAGTGGCATACCGATGGCTACTACCACCCGCAGTCACGGCACATCCGGGCCATGATTTTGCATTGCGTGCGTGCCGCAAGCGCAGGCGGTGAAAGCGCGCTGATGGACCATGAAATGGTCTACATTGCTTTGCGTGAAGCCAACCCCGACTGGGTGCGCGCGCTGATGGCGCCCGATGCGATGACGATCCCTGCGCGGCTGGACCAGGATGGAGTGGCACGCCCGGAGCAGACCGGACCTGTGTTCTCGGTGGATCCTTCAGGCAGCGCACTGCACATGCGCTACACGGCACGCACGCGCAGTGTGTTGTGGAAGAAGGATTCGGTGACACACGCTGCCGTGGCGTTTCTCGAGCAGTTCCTGGCGAGCGATGCATCGCCCGTATTTCGCCTGACACTGCAGCCCGGCATGGGGCTGGTATGCAACAACGTACTGCATGACCGCGCCGGCTTTATCGATGATCCGCAGCAGGCCCGCTTGCTCTACCGCGCCCGTTATCTGGATCGCCTGCCCCCGCCGGGACCCGCCATCGAGCGAGTGCGGGCTGCGTAGTCACTGAACAAATAGCAGACAACTACCATGTCACAGAATGTAAGCATTTCGCGCGCCGCCCAGTTGCTCGGGGTTACACGCAGCGTGCTGCAGAGCCAGGTGCGCGATGGCCTGCTGGTCCTCGATCAAGGCCTGGTAGCGATTGACTCCTTATTGACTCTTTATCCTCATACACGGTTGTTGGTATCAAGGTCGCTCGACCAGGAGCAGGAAGTGCGCGAGCGTCTATTGCCAAGTCAGGAGGTTCTGGCGCAGCGGGTGTTTGCGCAAAGCCAGGAACTGGCCGACGTGCGGCGCCATTTGCAGCGCTACCACGGCTTGGTCATCTCGCTGCAAACGAGAGTACGCGAATGCGTCCATCAGCATCCAGCCGATGCCGCGTGGCGAGAACTCGAACAACAGGTCACCCAGGGCCTTGCCAAGGCCCTGGCGACCGAATCGGTTGAATTGTTGGAAGTGATGGACGACATGCTCAAAGTCATGACAGCACAAGTCACTGTGCGCCCCAGCGGGCACGAGTTCCTGGTTGAAGGTCGTGCCAACCTGTTGCAATCGGGTCTTCATTCCGGTCTGAAACTTAATTACGGTTGTTCGGACGGCAGTTGTGGCATGTGCAAAGTGCGCGTCATTTCTGGCGAGCTTGTCAAAACCCAGAATTTCGCCTATGTCCTTTCGGAAACCGAGAAGGCGCAGGGCTACACCCTGATGTGCTGCCACACAGCAGCAAGCAGTGAGCTGACGCTGGAGATGCTGGAAGCCCGTGGCCCGCAGGACATTCCGGAACAACACATCATGTCTCACGTGCGGGCCATCAGTGAACTGGCTCCCGATACACGCCTGCTGCACCTGCAATCTCCGCGCAGCCAGCGGCTGCGCTTCCTGGCGGGCCAATCGGTGTCGCTGGGCTGGAAGCTACCCGGACAAGATGATGTGCAGAGCACCTACCCGATCGGAAGTTGCCCGTGTGATGACCGCAATTTGCTTTTCTTCATCGGTCGTGATGATTCTGACCTGTTCGCTCAACTCCTGTTTGCGGGTGATATCGAGCCCGGCGCCGCCATCACCGTATCCGGCCCGGCCGGCGAATTTGTGTTGACCGAAGGGCACCGGCCCCTGGTATTTGCCGCCTGTGACTATGGCTTCGTACCCATCAACAGTCTGATCGAGCACGCCTTGTCACTCGAAGCGTATCCATCACTCTCGCTTTTCTGGCTGGCAACACGGCGCGAAGGACATTTCCTGGGCAATCATTGCCGCGCCTGGTCGGAGGCGCTGGACCAGTTTGAATACGAACTGGTGACGCATCCGGACGTCATCGTCGGCGCACAGAAAATCCTCAAGTCCATGCGCGCCGACCTGTTTGATATTGACTGCGATTTTTATTTGGCTGGACCGCGCGCTTTTGTCATCACGCTGCATGATGAGTTACGCGCCGCTGGCGTCGCCGCCGCGCAGATCTTCATGCAAGTGATGTAGAGCCAGGGCGCAAGGCCGCTCCAGCATGGGTCCGATCACCCGACAAGGGCTGCACCACTCTGCGCCGATGTCGAGCAAAACGGGTACCGTCTGCGAACGCTCAAGCACGCGCTGGTCGAAGTCCGCTTCCACTGCGTCATAGGATAGTTCGAGCATCTGAAAAGCAGCCGGCCCGGGGCCGCGCGCTAGCGCTGTCTGGCCACCTCACCGCAAGGCCTCAGATGAAGAGGCAAACGTCGGATTCGCCGGCAAACTTCATGAAGGTGGCGGCCCCGCCATATTCAATGCCGTCAATGAATTCGCTGGTCTTGAACTCGAACAAGTCCACCGTCATCTGGCAGGCAACAAACTTGACCTCTGCCTCCAGGCAGATATCCCTCAACTCCTGCAGCGACGCAACGCCCTTCTTCTTCATCTTGTCCTTCATCATCATCGTCGCCATGGATTCCATGCCCGGTAGCATCTGGACGAAGACCGGCATCGGTACGGGCATCGGCATGGCAGGGTTGGCCAGCGGACTGATCTTGATGCCATCGAGGCTCTTGCGCAGCAGCTGCAGACCATAGAAGGTGAAGAAAATCTGAACGTCCCAGCCCAGCGCGGCGGCGGTTGAGGCCAGGATAAACGGCGGATACGCCATGTCTAGTGTGCCCTTGGTGGCGATGAGCGCCATTTTTTTGCTTGCCATAGGTGTACTCCGTCTGGGCTTGATTGATAAAGCGGCTCAGGCCTTCTTGAGATAGAAAACGAACTTGCCGTTTTCGCTTCCCTGCTCGAGCAAGGCATTACCGGTCTGCTCAGCGAAGGCGGCCATGTCACAGACCGAGCCCGGGTCCGTGGAGAGCACACGCAGTACATGACCTGACGTCATATCGGCCAATGCCTTCTTGGTTTTTACGATCGGCAGCGGGCAGGCCAGCCCGGATGCGTCATATTCCTTGTTGAATTCCATATCTTGTCTCCGTTGGAAGGCTGTTTCTAGTTGCTTACCTTGGTCGAACAGCGGCACCATTGCGCTCAAACATGCGCCGTCCTCGCAGCGATCATTCTTGAGGAGCTGTCTCGCTACGTCTATCACCGCAAAGGGTAATGCTGCGTAGCCCATTGGGATTACACCATGCGCGCCCCGATCTGAGTCACGGCATCTCGGGTTTCACCTTGCGCCAGACACTTGCCAGCCACGGTTGCTGTTCACGCGGCAAGCCCTGAGGCCGGTAATAGTGCGTCAGCGCCACAAACCCAGCCGCTGTCAGGTAGTTGCACCAGGAGGGCCAATCGTAGAGCGCGCTATACCGGTCGCCATTCCAACCCTCCTGACCGACGCCACGCGGATTCGAACAAAACAGGACACCGCCGGGTTTCAGTGCCATGTGGATCTCCCTGAGGATGCGCGCAAGCTCTTGGCTGGGAATGTGGAACAGCACGGCATTAGCAAACACGCCGTCAAAGCGCGCGCT
>CAITQH010000283.1 GCA_903894475.1 uncultured beta proteobacterium | reverse complement strand
TTCAACTGGGTCGAAGCGAGGTAGGCAGCGGGGCTGCCGAAGTCAAAGTAATACTCTACCGTTTTGCTCATTTTTCAGTCTCCATTGAAGTATGGTTATCAGAATTTTTCGATCCAGGGACGCAGGTCCAGTTCATGCGTCCAGGCGTCGCGCGGCTGGCAGTGCAGCATCCAGTATTGGTCAGCAATGTGCTCGGGGTTCAGAATACCGTCCTGCGTCTTCAGGGCATATCGCTCCGGGAAATTATCACGGATGAAAGCGGTGTCGATGGCGCCGTCGATCACCACGTGCGCCACATGCACACCCAGCGGTCCGAGCTCACGCGCCATGCTTTGAGCCAGCGCGCGCAGCGCATGCTTGGCTCCGGCGAAGGCGGCGAAATTGGCGGCGCCGCGCAGCGACGCTGTGGCACCGGTGAAGAGGATGCTTTGCCGGCGTTCTGGCGTGGCGCGTGTGACCATGCGCTTGGCAACTTCGCGGCCATTGAGAAAACCGCCGAAGCAGGCCATCTCCCAAATCTTGAAATACTTGCGCGCCGTCTCCTGAAGAATACTGCTGGGTGCGTTGGCACCGATGTTGAAGACCAACACCTCGATCGGACCGATGGTCGATTCGATTTGCTCCACCAGCGCCACCACCTCTTCTTCCTTGCGCGCGTCGCTGGCAAAGCCATGGGCGGTGCCACCCTCGGCGCGGATGGCATCGAGCAGAGGCTGCAGCTTGTCCAGGCCGCGCCGGGTCACGCAGGCGGTGAAGCCCTCGCGCGCAAAACGCCGGGCAATAGCGCCCCCCGTGGCATCGCCTGCACCTATGACCAGGGCTACTTTGTTCATTGAATCAGCCCGGCATCAAGCTGCGCCCCTGAGGGGCTGGAGCCTGCGGCTCCAAACCTGCTTGAGCAGGTTTGGACAGGCAACAGAGGCGAAGCGTCTCGCGAGCCGCGGCCTGCAAGGCCTCGCGACGACACGTCAGTGCGGGAGCGTGGGGGCATGGTTCATTCTTTGTAATAGACGATCTGACTCGTCGTCGCGAGCAACAGACCGGCCTCGCTCCACAACTGCGAAGTCTGATCGAAAAAACCGTTGCGAAAGGTCTGCGCGCGCGCCTGACCGAGCAGGTAAGCCGTGCCCGCATCTCGCAACTGCGCACTGTCAGCATGAAAATAGACCGTCATCGACACGGTGCCGGCGGGTACGCGCAGGGCACGACGCAGGTAAACGCGGGGGAAGAAGATGTCGGCCATGGCAGAGAGCGAGCAGAAGTCGAGCACGCGAAGCGGCATGTCACGCATCCAGAGCTGCGACAGGCTGCCCTCACCGCGGCCATCCCACTCCCTCGGAAAGGCACCCTCGACAAAGCGCATGTCGTAGCGATGAACCCATTCAACCCCGGTCATGGGCTTTTCTTCAGGCAAACCGGTCGGTAGCGCGACGCCTGGCATCGCTGTGTCCTCACTGCCCCAGGTCGGACGCCGCAGCGCCGTCAGTGCGGTGGCCGTCAGCATCACTTCCTGCACACCCGACGCGTTAGCCTGCGTCATTTCGATTGTCCAGTGCTGGGTCGAGCGATTCGTGCGTTGCGCTGTGGCGGTGATCCTGAAGGCGCCTGCCAGCAAGGCGCCCGCATAGTTCACGGTCAGGGAAACCGGCTCGCCCAAGAGCGAGGGATGCTGCAACACGGCGTTCAGCGCTGTGGCGGCAGTGACGCCGCCAAACGGGCCGACCATGTTCCAGTAGGCCTCGGACGTGGTGCCGCCATAGACGCCGGGCTCCAGCGGCGTGAGTTGCAAAGCAAGGTCAAACGGATGCTTGTTCATCGCCAGAGTATGCCTGCGACGCTCGCCCGCCGCAGTCCGGTGCGTGACGCGCGCTTCAGACGCGCTCAAATATCCCGGCTGCGCCCTGACCCATGCCAACACACATCGACACCATGCTGTAGCGCAGCTTGTTGCGAAGCAGTGCGTGGATCGCGGTGGCGGAGCGGATCGCGCCCGTGGCACCCAGTGGATGACCCAAGGCGATGGCGCCGCCCATAGGATTGACTTTGGCCGGGTCCAGACCCAGGGTGTTGATGACGGCCAGCGACTGCGCGGCGAAGGCTTCGTTGAGTTCAATCCAGTCGATGTCGTCCTGTTTCAGACCGGCGTAACTCAGCGCAGCCGGAATGGCTTCGATGGGACCGATGCCCATGATGTGCGGTGGCACGCCCTTGGCGGCAAAGCTGACGAAGCGTGCCAGCGGCGTCAAACCAAAGCGCTTGACGGCCGACCCGCTGGCCAGAATCAGGGCGCCCGCACCATCCGAAGTTTGTGAACTGTTGCCGGCGGTCACCGAGCCGCGCGCCGCAAACACCGTCTTGAGTTTGGCCAGCCCTTCGAGCGTTGTGTCGGCGCGTGCACCTTCGTCCAGAGTGACCGTGCGCTTGGTCTCGATGACGCCACCGCTTTGCAGATCGGGCGAGCGGTCAATCACGTCAACAGGCGTGATTTCGTCGGCGAACTGGCCCGCTGCCATGGCAGCCAGGGCGCGCTGGTGTGAAGCGACGGCAAATTCGTCCTGCGCCTGACGGCTGACTTTCCATTGCGTAGCCACTTTTTCGGCCGTCAAGCCCATGCCATAGGCTATGCCGATGTTCTCGTCGTTGTTGAACATGGCCGGTGACAGCGAGGGCGCATTGCCCATCATGGGCACCATGCTCATGCTCTCGACACCGGCGGCCATCATCACGTCGGCCTCACCGACACGAATGCGGTCAGCCGCCATTTGCACCGCAGACAGGCCGGAAGCGCAAAAACGGTTCACCGTGATACCGCCTACACTGGTCGGCAGACCCGCCAGCACGGCGCCGATGCGCGCAATGTTGAGCCCCTGCTGGCCCTCGGGAATGGCACAACCACAGATCAGGTCTTCAATGGCTTTCGGGTCCAGAGTCGGCACCTGCGCCAGCGCTGCCTGCAGGACGTTGACGAGCAAGGCATCGGGCCGCGTGTTGCGGAAATAGCCGCGGTGCGACCGGCCAATCGGCGTGCGCGTGGCGGCAACGATATAGGCTTCTTGGATTTGTTTCATACAGGTCCTTTAACAGATCACTCACTCAATCTATGCTGTGGCGTTCGCTGCTGAGAAAGCGTAGCGAGCGAGCCTCAGGCTAGGCGGACGGAGCGCAGCAACCGGAACGTACTTCCTGTACGTGAGGATTGCGAGCACCGCCCAACGACGCATGAGGCTTGCGCAGTAGCTTTATCAATTGCGAACTGGCTTGCCGGTGGACATCATGCCCATGATGCGTTCTTGCGTCTTGGGGTGCGTCAGCAACGAGCAGAACGCCTTGCGCTCCAGCGCCATCACGTACTCTTCTGTCACCAGACTGCCGGCATCGACATCACCGCCGCACACGACTTCGGCAATCAGGCCGGCAATGTGGAAGTCGTGCGCGCTGACAAAACCACCGTCGCGCATGTTGACGAGTGAGCCCTTGATCGTGGCAACACCGCTGCGACCCGCCACCTGGAACAGGCGCTTGTGCGGCGCCCGGTAGCCGGACTTGAACATCGCCTTGGCCTCGTTGATCGCGACAAACAGCAATTCATCCTTGTGCGCCACGATCACGTCACTTTCCAGCAGGTAACCGAGCTTGCGCGACTCCAGCGCGCTGGTTCCCACTTTGGCCATCGCCGCGGCTGTAAAGCCTTCGGTCAGGAAGGGAAGCAAGTCCTTGCCGGTGGAGGCTGCGGCGTTCTCTGCCGCACGCCGGGCGATGTAAGTCAGACCGCCAGCACCCGGTACCAGGCCGACACCGACTTCGACCAGGCCGATG
>CAITQH010000282.1 GCA_903894475.1 uncultured beta proteobacterium | reverse complement strand
CGACCCGCAATCCATGGCTCGCGTGGCACTGGATCCCGGATCAGAGCCTGCCCCGGGCTTGATCCGGGGTCCGGGATGACAATTTCAGGTTCAGGGTCCGTGTGCGGTATCGGGCCGGATTCGGGAGGCTCGCAATGACGACCCGGACTGTCATGATTCAGGGAAGGCTCAATAGTGGGCCTGCCCTGTATCAACTTCAAAAGTGCGACATCGTGGCGCGCTGACCGCGCCGGGTGTCCAATGGCAGTTGCGCCAGAAACGAACGACTTTGGGACCATGAAACTTTGGTTCCGGCAACATCTTCCACCTCGTCACCAAACTGGGAAGCGACGTAGGCACGCATGAACCACGAAAGGGAAAAGTTCATGATGGCCTTGGAACCCGTCCAATCGGCTCCGAACCATTCGATAAGAATGTCCTCGATCACGTACCATTCGTTTGACACAATGGGCCCGCCATGGGACCAGTCGACTGAGGGATGATAATTGTCGGGATGCCAATGACCACTGTCTGGGTCGTGTCTTTCCCCGGACAAGGGTGCCTCCGCCAGGAGCTTCAGCCCCAAAGACTTGGCAACCCAATAATCGAGCAGTGCTCCTTCCAGTCTCTTAACGATCACGGCAACTCCTTAAGAATCGACCATCGAAGATGATGTCGACGCGATGCGCATCCAGACCACCTGAACGCGTTGATTGAAAACAATCATGCGAAATTCTGCTCCCGTGGGCAAGGCTGCAACAGGCCCATGCTGCGCTTTTTCGATGGTCAAAGGTCTGAAGATGATTCAGACCTTGGTCCATGACGGAAAAGCCCATTGACTGATACATTCAACCCATCAGCGCGGCGAGAGCTGGAATGCCGAGTCATCCTTGACACGCAGTTGCAATGCTGGTGATGTCCTTGAGCCCTCAGATGAAAAACATTTTCGTTCGCCAATCCCTGTCGAAGCAGTTTTTGATGCTCAGCTTCCCGATTCTGCTTGCCGGAACGCTTGTCATCGGCTGGTGGATCGGCGAGCAAGTGAAGGACAGTGTGGTGCACCGGATGGGTGGCGTGACCGCGCTCTATGTTGGAAGCTTCATCGCACCCCATTTGCAGTCATTGGCGAACACCGAGATCCTCGCAACAAGCGATCAGGAAGCGATTCGCTCTGACCTGGAGAGCACGCCACTTGGTCAGAAGATTGTGGCACTGAAGATTTGGCGCAAGGACGGCTACGTCTTGTTCAGCAGTGACGCCGGCATGGCCGGCCGAACATTCCCAGTCGGAGAAGGGCTGGCCGAAGCCCTGGCCGGCAGAATTTTTTCTGAAATCAGTGAACGCTCGCAATCGGAGCAGGCTGAGCATGGGCAGCCCATGCAGCGCCTGATCGAGACCTACACGCCGATTCACGCGGACCGAAGCGGGGGTGTCATCGCTGCAGCCGAGTTTTACGTCAAACCGGATGACGTTGACCGGGAAGCTGCGGCAGCCCAGCGCAGGGGATGGCTGCTCGTGGCCGGCGCCATGCTAACGATGTATATGCTCTTGTTTGTTGTGGTACGCAGAGGCAGTCGAACGATCATTGATCAGCAGCGTGAATTGAGCCTCAAGGTGCATCAACTGACCGAAGCCAACCAGCAAAACACGCAATTGCAGGGGCGTGTCATCCGCGCGGCTGAGCGCGCCACCGCGGTCAATGAGGAACTGCTGCAGCGGATATCGGCAGATATCCACGACGGGCCGGTGCAGGATCTTGGCTTTGCACTGATGCAGTTGAAGACCATGGACGATGCCTGCGCTACCGACAGCGAATTGCTGCAGCCACCATGGCTTAAGAGTCTGGGGTCGGCCTGCGTCGCGGCGCAATCGGCATTGACCGACTTGCGCGCTATCTCGACCGACCTTGACCTGCCCGACATTGCCCAGATCGGACCGGCCGCTATCGCCGAGCGCGTCGTGGGTGATTTCCAGATAAAGACCGACAGTCTCGTCACGCTGACAACGTCGACCTTGCCTGATGACGCGGTGTTCCGGGTCAAGGTAACGCTGTACCGCGTATTGCAGGAAGCCTTGGCCAATACCTTTCGGCATGCGCGAGGCGCAGACTGCCGTGTGATGCTGAGCGCTAGTGACAGCGCTTTGATGATTCAAATCAGCGACAAAGGCCCAGGCTTCGATCCCGCCCTGGCTCTGGCCAGAGGGCGCTTTGGCTTGCACGGCATGCGCCAGCGCATCGAAGTGTTGGGCGGATCATTCGATTTGCATAGCGAGTCTGGCACCGGCACCACCATTCGCATGACCATTCCTCTGAATCCGGCGCTGCATGAATATGACTGATTCGATCAATATATTGGTTGTTGACGACCATCCCTTGTTCAGACAGGGTGTCGTGAACTCGCTTGAAATGGACCCTGAATTCAGGGTTGTCGCCCAAGCTGATTCGGGTGAAGAAGCTCTGGCGCTGGCGCAGACACTGTTACCCGATGTGGTCTTGCTGGACATCAACATGCGGGGGTGGAGCGGCATCCAGACGGCCGAAAAGATCGCGACGGCCTGTCCGGCTACCGTGATCGTGATGTTGACAGGCTCGGACGACAAGGGCAAGCTGCTCGCCGCGCTCAAAGTTGGCGCACGTGCATACGTTTTGAAGGGGGTTTCGGCCAAGGAACTGGCCGCGATCGTACGCTCCGCCGTTGCCGGAGATGTCTATGTGTCGCCCTCCATCGCAGCCGAAATGCTGCTTTCCTTGACGCGTGGAAAGGCACCCGATCCCTTGCAGGAATTGACCGATCGCGAACGCGAGATCCTGGCCCTCATCGGCAAGGGCCTGACCAACCGGGAAATTGGGGAACGCATTTTCCTGTCAGAAAAAACCATCAAACACTACGTCACCAATATCCTGCAAAAACTGCAGGTACGCAGCCGGGTTGAAGCAGCGCTGCTTGCCAGCAACCATGCTCGTGCATTGCGGTAGAGCGTCGCTACGCCTGCCTGCCGAGAGGTCGCCAGGCTAGGCCAACCAATTCTTGAGCATCGCAGCGTCGGGCGGGCCGATGCTGCGCTGAACCAGACCCGTGCGCCCGATCAGCACCACATAAGGCGTGACATTGCGCCACTTTGGGTCCACTGTCTGACGAATCTCTGGCTCGAAACCATCAAACGCATAAACGCGGGTGACGCCCCGGTAATGATGGACGTGGGTCAACGCCTGGGCTCCCGGCACGTCCATCACCACCGCCGCCAACTCAACCGTCTGACGGGCGGCCATCACGACCGCTTGCAGGCGATCAAATGCATCCGGGCAGGTGGAACAGTAAGTCGTAGTGAACACATAGGCTGCTGGTCGTGCGCCCTGGCGCAACAGACGCTCCCAGGTTGTCGTGTCAAACGGCAGCGCTGTTTTGGTGGCAGATTGACCAGGTTTGATCAGAGCCAGCGCCTGCTCTGCCTGGGTCAGGAAGGCAGTTGCCGATAGCAACAGTGCCCTGCGGCCAAGACCGCGCAGTTGGGGTTCAGAAACGGATTTCATGCACTTGTACCTCATTTGCGTTACGCCACACTGCCAGCATGCGCTGGCCCGCCTGAGCCACGCGCGGATGGTCATTGTCTCCGGTCACCGTTCCCAGCACGACCAGACGGAAATTCTGTCCGCCATCAGTGGATAACCAGGCCTGCAGCGTGCTGTGGGCTCCGTCCACACTGCGCCAGACCACTGCCACATGATCGCCGTAGGCCATCACATCGGCGTGCTCAGCGAGTTCATCGGGAAGTGAACGCAGCGTCGCAGCCAAGGGTGTGCCGTCCTCCTGCAACCGGGCGTAACGCACTGCGGCCACGTCTTGGTCGCCTTGCCTGCGCATACCAAACCAGACGGCGTGAAAGCCGTTATCGGCCGTACGCGCCAAACCTGGCCCATGGTGCGGACAAGCGTCAATGTGCCAGTCATCGAAGGACGCGCGCACGACCCGCACTTTCCCGGGTGGCTGCAAGGCGGCAAAACCGTGGTCACGGACCTTGGTTTCGAAAACGTGACGCCACATCGCGCGCAATACACCATCGCCTCCTGACGCCAGGGCAATGCGGCAACACTCACAGGAGTGGTCGGCCAGTTTGAGATCGGCGCCAAAGGTGGCACCGCCATCACGCGACTCGTTGCGATAGATGGCTGCCCCCGCATAACTGGTTTTCTTGCCCACTTTGGGGGCATGCTCCATGTCGCGCTTGTCGATCCACAGCGTGTGCAACACCCCCTGCGCATCAAAGGCCGTTGATTCAAAGCGATGCGTGATCTGCTGACGATCGGCATGCACGGTGAACGGGGCGGAAAAGGTCTGTCCGCCATCGCTTGAGCGCAGCATGCGGATCATGCCGGTATAAGGTTTGGCCAGCGCTTGGGTATAGCTGATGACAACCCAGCCATTGGGTCCAAAGGCCAACTTGGGGCGATTCTCACCATCGGCAGAAATCGTGTCCGTGCCGGTGTCAAGTCGCCGCGACACGCTCCAGTTGGGCTGACCCGAGACGCTCGGCGCGAGGGGAGTGTTTTGCACAAACAGGCGGTTCTCTGCGTCCAGCCCAACCAGCCAGAGTTGCCCGTCGGGCGCAAAAGCTACGCCACTGGCCAGTTGTGCCCGTGCCGCCTTGTTGGCATGCACACCCGCCATATGCTGCGCCTGAACCCCCGTGATAGCCAAAAGCAGCGCCAGCAAACAGCCCAGATGCTGCCAGACCCTGGCAGCATGGCCGCAAGGTCGTCGAGCCTGCGAGTATTCAAAACAATCAACCATAAGATGCCTTTCGGGTAATTTTGCGGAGTGAGCTTCGCCTTAAAACCTGTACTTCATGCCAACAGTGAGCGTGCGCGGCAGTGACAGCGTGCGACTCCAGGGCTGGTTATAGGCGTAAGCGTTCTCGGAGTATTCCCGGTCGAACAGGTTGGCCACGCTCAAGCTCAGGTCGAGTTCTTTGGATACTGCAAGCTGCGCGCTGATGTCCAAGACGGTGGTACCACCTTGCTCGTAGGTGGTTCCCGCCGTGGAAGTGGTGTCGATAATAAGACTTCCGATGTAGCGTGCCTGCAAGTTGGTGCGCAGTTTGCTGTCAGGCGACCAAGTGATCCCGACATTCGCAATATTTCTTGGAATGCCGGCCAGTTGCACGTCAATCGGATCAGCAGAGACATAGCCCTTGCGCTTGAGCACCGTGTTGGTCCTGGTGTAAGCACCATTTAGTCTGAGATGACTCGTTACGTCCAGATTAGCGGTCAACTCAATCCCGTTTGACTCGCCGTCCTGGTCGTTGGTGTAGAAACTTGCCGACCCGTTGACGCCGCCACAATTGACAAAGGAAGTGCCGCAAATTGTTTGCACCAGAGGTGGCGCATTGGCTGGAGTGACCTTGTAGGTGGCAATCATGTTGCTGATGTCATACCGGAAATAGGTGGCAGCAACGGACAGGCCACCGATGCTGTAGTCAGCACCGATTTCACGGCCAGTCAGGTTTTCCGGTCCCAGGTCCGGGTTGGCAATCGTCGGGTTGGGCGAGCCGAAGGTGCGGGTCGTGTTGTTAAAGCCCGGCGCCCGGAACGACTTGTAGCTGGCTGCGCGCAGCGCCAGATCGTCATTGATGCTATACCGGCCAGCCAAACTGGGGTTCAGTCCGGACTTGCTGGTGTCGGGCTGCGCGCCTCCACTGGCTCCAGCACCCGCCAGGGTCCGCGTGTTGCTCCGATCCGTGTTATTCCATCGGTCATAGCGTGCACTCAGGGTGAGTTCCAGGGCTGGTGTCGGCGTCATGCTTGTTTGCGCAAACAAACCGGCGAAGGTCTGGTCTGCCTGACCATAGGTGCTGCTGGCCCAATTGCCGCGCCAGTCCTGCAACTTGGCCAGCGAGGTGGGAGCACCATAGAAAAACTCGAGGTCGGTCGCCGCCAGGTGGCGGTAGTCCATGCCGACTTGCAAGCTGCGCCACAAACCGCCGATATTCTTCGAGTAAATGGCGGACCCACCCTGCTCACGATAGCGTTGTGAGCCGTACTGGGTGTAATACTGTTCGATGTCGTCGACAAATGCGGGCAACTGGGTAAAGCTGGCGCTAGCCAGGTTGGGGCATTTGGTGGCAGCACTGGCCTGCCAGTAACAGGCCGCCCCATTGAACTTTTCAAAGTTCACATATTGCGCCCAGGCGGTGCCGGTGAGCGTACTCTTGTCACCCAGTTTTTGACTCAGACTGGCCGAGAGGTCCGGGCTCTTTTGCAGGTTGTTGCCAAACTGGTAGCTGATGTCCTGATCCTGAATGTGATAGCCGATCCGCAGATAGCCACTGAGTTCAGGTGTCGGTTTGAATTGCGCCATCAGCTGCACATTGGTGTCTCTGGCGTTGGCTGGCACTTTGCCAGGAAAGCGCCACACCTGGTCTGGCGTTGCCGGGTCGTAGCCACGGGCATTGAACTGGTCGAGCGCCAGGTTGAAGCTCAGCCCATCGGAGGCAACAAAGTTCTTGCTCAGAGCCAGCTTGCTCGCGCCGTGCGAACCGACACTGAAGCCGACTTCGCCGGCGCTGTCTTTGGCGCGTTTGGAGACAATATTGATCACTCCCGCGACTGCCATATTGCCCCACAGACTCGAGTTGCCGCCACGCACAACCTCAACCCGTTCGATATTGGACAGCGGCACCTTGAACCACTGCGTGGTCAGGTAGAACGGATCCATGATGGGAACACCATCGAGCAGTACCAGAACCTTGGCGTTACCCATGCCGCGCATTTTGGCAGAGTGACCCGTCGGGTCGGACTGAGTGCTGGGCACACCGCTGAAATTCAGACCCGGGACATCGCGCAACAATTGATCGAGCGTTTGTGCGGCTGACTTTTCAATATCTTCCCGCGAGACGATGGTGGTGTGCAAGGGCATCTGTTCGACACGGGCCTGACTGCGACTGGCAGACACCACCACAGTGTCAAGCGCAGGTGCTGCGTCAGGCGGGCTCACATCGGCACTGCCGATGCCTTCAGCGTGCGCCGAAAAGACGAAGGGGCAAACTATGGCCACAGCCACAGAAATGAAATGCTTTTTCATGAACAACTCCAAAATATCAAGAAAATGAACGCTCAACCCGCGCATTGCGCGAGAAGATAGACGTGAATTTGATATCTCAGAGAGAAGGCGGGCCACGCGCCGGTAATGGCGCGGCGGTGCGTGCCGCAATATGCGCAGCAGGAATGCTGTTCAGGGCATGCGCCAGGGGGTGAATCGTGTCGGCAGTAGTGCTGAAAATCCGTAGTGGCGCCGCCACGCTGGTGCACAACGGGCAGTCCAGGCCTGTATGGGAATGCCCCGTGGTCTGCTCAGTGGTGTTGCCATCATCGCTCTGGACGACGATGCTCATCGTGCCGTTTCCGGTGCAGACGACCAGCGTGTGTTCAGGATGGATACCGGGCGTGAGCAGTTTGGTCGCAAGCAACAACGCAATGAACACAAGCACAAGGCGTGTGATCAGCTTGAAGTGACGCAAGGTTCGCATGATGTCATGATTATCCCGCAACCCCGTGCATGCACAGGGCACAAGAACCCTACCGTGCGGGTAGTGAAACACCTTCAATTGCTTCGGCAAAGTGCACCGATACCTCTCGCCGCAAACTGTTGAAAGCGGAACTTCCAGACTCGCCCACCCGCTGAATGCATAGAACACCTACGGCGCTTTCAGAGCGAGGCCGATAGAGTAGGAGCGTGTCAATCAATCCGACTCTGTTCCCACTCCGATTGCTTCGGATCATCCGAGCCGTCGCTGTCATTTCAAGGCGGGACCTGGGTCCCGGGAATGCAAATATTGGACGACGGAATAAAGCGGCGGCACGAAGCGTTTATGCATGTAAGCACCGCGTGGTGCGAATCAACTCTGGAGCCCCCATGAAATCTTCCATAACATCCGTCGTTCGCAAATCCGTACTCGGCATCTGTCTGCCCGCCTTCATGCTGGGTGCCTGGGCCGCGATGGGCGATGCGCCAGCCAAATTGACCAATGGTGTCTTGACCGGCCCCAACGGCATGACGCTTTACACCTTCGACAAGGACGTCGCTGGAAGTTCGAAGTCAGTATGCAATGGACCCTGCGCCACCAACTGGCCGCCGCTGATGGCTACGGAGGCTGACCAGGCAACCGGCGACTTCAGCATTGTTACCCGCGACGATGGTCAGAAGCAGTGGGCGCTCAAGGGCAAGCCATTGTATTTTTGGGTGAAGGACAGCAAACCGGGTGACAAGACTGGCGACGGCTTCAACAAGGTCTGGCAAGTCGCCAGTTATTGATTCGCAACTGCGGGTCCGGGAAAGCAGACCATGAGTCAGCAGCCGGTCGTTGCCCATATTCCGAGCTTGCGCCGTTATGCGCGAGCACTGACGGGTGACGTCTGGGCCGCTGATGACCTGGTTCAGGACACACTCGAGCGCGCCTGTTCCCGGTGGCGCCTGTGGCTGGCTGGTACCGACTTGCGCGCCTGGCTTTTTACACTGATGCACAACCTGTTTATCAGCCAGGTGCGCCAGGGCCTGACGCGTGCGAAGTTGGCACCCACGGTTGATCTGGAAGACGTGGCGGACGAGTTGCGCGCACCCGAACTTTCGATAGGTTTGGCTATTGATCTGCAGCGCTGCCTGCTTCGACTGCCCGATGACCAAAGGGCGGTCTTGCTCCTCGTCACCATGGAGGATCTGTCCTATGACGAAGTTGCCAGGGTCACTGGAGTACCTGTTGGCACCGTCATGTCACGACTGTCGCGCGCCCGCGGCCGCATGCGTGAACTGCTGGATGAACCCAAAGCGCGAGCAGCCACAAACGAGTCGGTCAGCACGGCGCAAATGACCGCCCCTGTCCTGAGAAGAATGAAATGAGCAAACTCATGACTCCCGATGAAATGCACTCTGTGGTGGACAAGCTCCAACCGGAGGCGCAGCGGCAAGCGCTTGAAGCGCTGGCCTTGGAGGACCGCATGTCTGCTGAAACTCTGAAGTCCTGGATGGCACAACGCGTCGGCCTCAGGGAGTTGCACAGAGCTGTGCTGGACGAACCCATTCCGGCAACGCTGCACCAGGCGGCTGAACGTGTTTCAGCCTTGCAGCAACACTTGAATAGAGGGTGGCATCAGGCTGGCATCGCCGCCGGTGTCATGCTCGCGTTTGGTGTGGGTTGGGTTTCCCATGGCGAACTGGTTTCCAGCCAGTCTGGCTCGGCCCTGTTGGCCAAAGGCTCGGCTCAGCACGAGTTTGTGCGCCAGGCCAGTTTTGCGCACGCTGTCTATTTGCCGGAAAAGCGCCACCCGGTGGAGGTCTCCGCTGCCGAGCAGGACCATTTGGTGCAGTGGCTTTCCAAGCGCTTGGGCAAGCCGCTCAAAGTGCCCAATCTTTCGGCCCAAGGCTACGAGCTGGTCGGTGGTCGTTTGCTCCCCGGCGAGCTTGGGGCCAGAGCGCAGTTCATGTTTCAGGATGCCCAAGGACAAAGGATAACTTTGTACCTTGGTGCGATCGACCAGAAATTCGACAAGCTCGAGCAGGGCGAGACCCGCTTTCGTTATGAGTCCGAAGGCCCGGTACCCAGCTTCTATTGGTTCGATCAAGGTTTCGGCTACGCGCTGGCGGGGCAGATCCCTCGTGAAAAGCTGATTGCCCTGGCAACGCTTGTCTACCAGCAACTGTGATCAACGACCGCTATTGAATGAACAGTTTCCCTCACGTCAACTTAAGGAGCTACCATGAAGACCAATCTTTCACGCAGACATTTTTTCGAACCAGCACTCGGTACCGTGATGCTGCTGCTGATACCCGGGTGCGGCGGCGGTGGGGACGCAAACCTTGCTGACGCAGCGTCAACCCTGGGTGTGACACCAAGCAACACGACAAGCAGCACACCTGTCACTGCGGCAGCCACCCCGCCAGACCCTTATGCAACAACGCCCAGTGCTCCAAGCGCAAGCTGCGGCTCGACGTTCGACTTTAATCATGGCCATGTTCTGCTTGTCATGCGGGCCGATCTGGACTCAACGACTGCCGTGAGCTACGACATCACAGGCGCCGCCGATCACGCCCATACCGTCACGCTGACGGTTGCTCAACTGGCCACACTCAAGACCGGTGCAGCGGTCACTGTCAGCAGCACCGTCGCCTTTGGCCATCAACACGTCATTACCGTTTCGTGCGTGTGATTCCAAACCCCATTGATATGTCAAGAGGTTCATCATGAAACTGTACACAGTTATGCTGTCGATCGTATTGCTGCCAGCCTCGCTTGGCGTTCACGCAGCGGGCGGCGGCGGTGGCGGTGGAGGTGCGGGCGGTGAAGGCGCGCAGTCCGATCCGGTAGTGCAGCTTGCCAACGCAGCGATCACCAAGAAGGACTGGGCCAGCGCACAAGCCACGCTCAAGGCGGCCTTGGCCAGCAATCCTCAAAACGCCGACTACCACAACCTGTATGCCTATTCTTTGCGAAAAGTCCCGAACCCGGATATGAAAGAAGTGTTCCTTCACTACGAAGAAGCTCTGCGCATCGATCCCAAACACCGGGGCGCCCACGAGTACATTGGCGAGGCCTACCTGATGGTGGGCAATCTTGCCAAGGCAAGAGAACACCTTGCTGTCCTCGACAAACTCTGCTTCTTCGGCTGTGAGGAATACACCGATCTCAAGGTGGCGATTTCGAAATTCGAACGTAGTCCGCAGGCCAAGTCCTGAAAGACGGCAGGGGAAAATATTGACTCATCTTCAAAATCCGCTGGCTCTGGCCGCGCGTGTCCTGCTGTCACTGCTGTTCTTGCCGGAAGGCATTGACAAGGTGAGTGGATTTTCAAACACCGTCCAGTTCATCGCAGCAGCCGGGCTGCCCTTTCCAGAGCTCGGCGCGGTGTTTGCCATAGTGGTGGAAGTTGGCGGTTCCCTGGCCTTGCTGACCGGTTTTCAGGCACGCCGCGCGGCACTGACGATGGCGGTATTCACTTTGGCAACAGGATTCCTGTTCCACAGATTCTGGGCCGTTCCCGCCGCTCAGGTGAGTGTTCAGCACATCATGTTTTTCAAGAACATGGCGATCGCAGGAGGCCTCTTGATGGTGGCGGCCTTTGGTGCTGGTGCCTGGAGTATGGACGCAAGGCGCAGTGCCTAATAGCGATGGCTGATTCCCACAGCAAGCGACCATGGCGCAGTCAACTGTCCTGAGCCGGCAGAGGCGGGATCAGAATTGGCATACTGTTTCAAGGCGATCTGCACCAGGCCATAAACTTGAGTTTCCGGCCTCAACGCATAACTCAAACCCGGACTCAGATTCAAGGAATACCCGCCCGAGGCCGGATTCGCGTTACTGCCACTGTCGCGTTCCCGATGTTGTGCGTTGACCTGCAACAGAGCCGTCAAGCTGGGGCCGAGCCCGTAGTGCGCCCCGAGGTCAAAGTTCAACTCCGTCCCAGGACGGAAATTGTCGCGGGTGAGGATGGCTGCCTGCACTTGACCGCTTACAAACCAGCCCCAGTCACTGCCCGGGGCACTGTCAAAACAGTAAGCTCCCAAAATCACGTCGGTGCTGCCGCTGCCCGGCTGGGAGGCGCGATCCAGCGGATGCGCCAAGGATGGATTGGTCGGATCGCCTGTCGGATCCTGTGGCGTCATCGTCTTGTCAATGGCTCCGGTGGGCAGCTTCAGCCCGATGCGAATGCCGCGACCCTGAAAGTGGTGACCCGCCGCATCCAGGCGGTATCTTCCTATCACCCGGATATCGCCCAGTTCGGTGAACTTTGCCTCTTGTGGAAACGGACCACTGATCGAGGAATCGAAGGTGTGAGCATGGTCACGCATCAGCAGCGGCAGACCCAGCGAGATATTCCAGCTCGGGTTGATCGCATAGTCTGCCTCCAGGTTCAAGACCTGATTGATGGTGCGCATATTCTCGATTTCCTCGTCGCTGCCACTCGGCGCTTCCGGCGTAATTCTCGAAGAACCGGCGCGAAGGCGGTCTGCCTTGGCATACGAATAACGCAAGTCAAGCCGCAGACCCTCAGCGCTGGACAGTCCCTGCGTATCCCAGTTCGTATTGGCAGAACAGAAGGCGGAGCCGCAGGACGCGCCGGCGTTTGTCGCAATGATCGCGATCACAAGGGGTAGTAGACAGTTCTTCATGGTGGTATATCGTATTCTCGAATCAGGTGCCATCCCGCAGGCTAGTTTGTGCGCTCCGCTGTCTGAACGACGCCCTCGCTATGGCCATGTGTGTGCTGGTGACCAGCTTTGCCAGCGTCACGATCCATGTTCTTTGCCACCGCGCTGAAGCTGAAGGTCTCGCGCTTCTTGTCGCGACCTTCCACAACGATCGAGATGGGAATGACGTCACCTTCCCTGATCTGTTGCCTCAGACCTGTCAGCATGACCATGTAACTGTCCGGAGAAAGTGCCACCGGCTTGCCAGCAGGCAGGTCAATGCCGGGGACGGACTGCATCTTCATTGCATAGTTCTTCATCACCATCTGGTGGAGCTCAACCGACGCGGCCACCGGGGAGTCAGCCCGGACCAGACGAGCGTCATCCGATGAAGTGAGTTGCATGAACGCCACGGTCGACTTTTGAAACGAAGTGGTCGTGCGTACCCACGGATCGAGCACACCCACTGCAGCCGATGCACTTCCACCAAGGACTGCAACAAGAAGTGAGATGAGAGCTTTGGTTTGCATGATGCTTCCTTTCGATATTTTGGCAATGATCGCTATTGCGTGAAGCACACTGTAGTGTCCCAGCCGACCTAAAGCAGCGGGGTAAAAC
The DNA here is from genome assembly GCA_903894475.1 of uncultured beta proteobacterium. GTDB lineage: Bacteria > Pseudomonadota > Gammaproteobacteria > Burkholderiales > Burkholderiaceae_C > Rhodoferax. The sequence goes on along the minus strand of CAITQH010000282.1, from coordinate 163 downwards.
CCGAATTCGCGCCTCACACGGACCCCAATAAGGGCCGTCTGTGCGATTGCTAATTTGAATGGAGCAGACTACGCCATTGGCGCTTGCCAGGACTTCTAAAGGCCGAGTTTTTCCTGCACGTATTTGCCGATGAGAAACACGGTTGGAAATATAACCTGGTGCT
>CAITQH010000281.1 GCA_903894475.1 uncultured beta proteobacterium | reverse complement strand
GGTTTGGGGTCCAGTGTGGGATGCGCATGGTTTTCTTTCAAAAGTGCGCCAAGGATAAAGGGATAATTCGCCGATGCGAATCAGTTTCACCAAAATGCAGGGCGCCGGCAACGATTTTGTGGTGCTCGATGAAACCGCTGGCCAGTTCGGGCTCACCAGCGCGCATTACCGTTTGTTGGCGGACCGGCACTTTGGTGTCGGTGCCGACCAGATCCTGACGGTGCGCCCCTCTCCTGCGGCCGGCATTGATTTTCAGTACATCATCCACAACGCCGATGGTGCCGAGGTCGAGCAGTGTGGCAATGGCGCGCGCTGTTTTGCCCGTTTTGTGCGCGATCAGGGGCTCTGCAGCAAGGACACGATTCGGGTGCAAACGTTAGGCGGCGTGATTGAACCGCGCTTGATGCCGGATGGCCGCGTCACGGTCAACATGGGCGAACCTGTGTTTGAACTGAGCGCTATTCCATTCGATGCTTCCGGCTTGCAGCCCGATAGCAACGGACTCTGGCAGCAATGGCCTTTGGAACGGCTGCCTGGGGTACCGTCGAGCACGATTCTGGCAGCAGTTTTGTCGATGGGCAATCCGCATGCCGTGCTGCTGGTGGACGACGTGGATACTGTTCCCGTGTTGACACAGGGCCCCCAGGTGCAGGACCACCCGGCTTTTGTGCGCGGCGTCAATGTTGGGTTCATGCAGGTTGTGGACCGCAGCCAGATTCGGCTGCGGGTCTTTGAGCGCGGCGCTGGCGAGACCCTGGCCTGCGGTTCGGGCGCCTGCGCGGCAGTGGCGGCCGGTATCCGGCTCGGACTGCTCGACGGTAGCGTCGACGTGCAGGCTCGCGGCGGCAAACTTGGCGTGTGCTGGGGCGGACCCGGCACGAGTGTCCTGATGACAGGGCAGGCAACGACAGTTTTTCATGGCGAAATCGACTTACCGGACCACTTATGAGCCCTTCCTTCACCCATCCCATCACCGAAGACGATATTGCCAACTTTCTGGCCAATACGCCTGATTTTTTCGAACGCCACGCCGAATTGCTGGCGACGGTGCAACTCAGCAGCCCGCACAGCGCGCGCGCGGTCAGCCTGCAGGAGCGACAGGCCAGTTTGCTGCGTGAAAAGATCAAATCGCTGGAGCACCGCATCATGGACATGATCCGCAACGGCAGCGAAAACGCGATGCTGTCGGACCGGCTCATGAGTTGGGCCGCCGGCCTGTTTCGCGTCAACGACCCGCTGCGCCTGCCTGATCAACTGGCCGAGCAGATTGCGGAGCATTTCTCGGTGCCGCAAGTGGCCATCAAGGTCTGGGACGTGGCGCCTGCCTTTGCCCAGGCCGCTTTTGCCAACGACGTGAGCGAGGACGTGAAATTGTTCACCTCCTCGCTCACCGAGCCGTTTTGCGGCGTCAACACCGGCTTTGAGGCGGCTGGATGGCTGCCCGAGCCGCTGGCAGCCAGTTCGCTGGCCATACTGCCGCTTCGCCAGGGGCCGATCGGCGGCAGCGTTCCCGCTTTTGGCCTGCTGGTGCTGGCCTCGCCCGATGCGCAGCGCTTCAACAGCACCATGGGCACTGACTTTCTGGCCAGCATTGCCGAACTGGCCAGCGCCGCCTTGTCCAGATTGAGGTAAGCCTTTGGGGTCAGATCCCGATTCAGGACCACCATGCAAGCGGAACAAGGCGATCTCCAACGAAATCGGGCTCTGACCCCGATTGAGTCAGCCGCCGCGCCGGGCCGCCCCAAGCAAGGCACGGACCCCTCGGGGGGCAGCGCAGCACACGAAGTGGCAAGCGTGGGGGCTAACGTTGTCGAGCGATACCTAGAACATGTGCGGGTCGAAAAGCGCCTGGCGCAACGCACGGTAGAGCTCTATGCACTCGATCTGCAGAAGCTTGTTGGCTTTTCCACGCAGGCTGAAGTTGAACTCCTTCAAGTGCAGAACAGTCATATCCGGCGCTGGGTGGCGCAGATGCACGGCGCCGGACGATCTGGCCGCGGGATTGCCCTGATCCTGTCGGGTTGGCGGGGTCTTTATGCGTGGCTGGGGCGTCAGGGTCTGGTGGCGAGCAATCCTGTGCAGGACGTGCGCGCACCCAAGGCGGGCAAGCCGCTGCCGAAAGCCTTGAGTGTGGACCAGGCCGTGCAACTCGCCAGTTTTCACAGTGAAAACACCGATCCCTGGCTCGAAGCGCGTGACGCCGCCATAGTAGAACTGCTGTACGGCGGCGGCCTGCGGGTCGGCGAGTTAACAGGTCTGGACGTTCAGCCCAGTGCCGGCGCGCGCGGCTGGATCGACTTGCAGGCGGGCGAGGCGCATGTGCTGGGCAAGGGCTCCAAGCGGCGCACCGTGCCGGTGGGTGGCAAGGCGCTGGCGGCCCTGCAGCACTGGCTGGCTCTGCGTGACCCCTCTGGCAGTCATACGGCGCAGGCAGCGCTGTTTATGGGGCGAAACGGCACGCGGCTGAGTTCTCAGTCGATCTGGCAGCGTTTGCGGTTGCGCAGTCTGCAGGCCGGACTGGCGACGCCAGTGCATCCGCATATGCTGCGCCATTCCTTTGCCAGCCACCTGCTGCAATCCAGCAGCGATCTGCGCGGCGTGCAGGAGTTGCTCGGGCATGCCAGCATCACCACCACGCAGGTCTACACGCGGCTTGATTTCCAGCACCTCGCCAAGGCCTATGACGCAGCGCATCCACGCGCCAAAATCAAGTAATTTCGCATCAGGGTTCTAAATTTCCGGTATTAATTCGGCGAAACTTCGAGGTATTGAAAGAAAGGTACTTTATGCGCAGTCAAATACTCGTTTTTCTGGACAAAGGCGTTGAATTCCATTTTCATGTTGAAGAGGGCCCTCCGATGGCGCACGATGTGGCTCGCACCTGGCTGGACGCCCAGTTCACGGCGCTGGAGTGTGAGCCGCTGCGGGCCAGCGGCAAGGTGCTGACGGCCGACAAGGTGTTGCGGGTGACGGAGGCTGCCGGCGCGGGCTGGTTCGAGAACGCCAAATGGGCAGCCGACTATGTGAAGGCGGTCCATGGCGCCTTGAAAAAGCCCATGATCCGGGTCGATGTGCCGGCCATGGCGATTACTTATTGATCGAGACATGTCAAGTCGCGGGGAGATTGATTTGCCGCAAGCTTGGCCTCTGATGATCGGGTAAACCCGATACATATAACGAATAAGGTTAGATCGCGCCAGCGAAGCGCAGCCGCGATCTGAACCGGTTGTTGGACAAGCCCGGTTCAAGGTGCAAACTTTGATCCTCTGAAAATATCTCCTGTGGCCACACCGAGCGCGAGCGCATCGGGTTGAGCCACTGCGGTGCAGGCGATGATTCACGCCATCATTGCAATGACGCGTGCCCCAAAAAAGGCATGTTGACGCAGCCTTCTGAGCCGCTTTAGGCTGTGGCTGGCCGAGTCCAGCCACAGCACCCATTGGGCACTGGTGCGCTGGTGCTGATCTCCAATTCAGGCGGCGGCAATGCCCTCACGGTTGAACGCCAGCGCTGGCGCGAACGCCGGCAACATGCGTCGGCGCACGATTTCCATGACCGCGCCGCAACAGCGGCAAAGTAGCTTTGGCCGCTCAGTTTGGGTGGCGGGTGCTGAGCCTGTTGGCGCCTTGCTGCAAAGCCTGAACACCAACAAGCGCAGCAAGGCAATCAGCCGCTTGCTGTTGGGATGCAAGAAACCATAGTTGCGCGAACGCCTGAAACCCTTGGGCAATACGTGCTGCAACACCAGGCGCAAAAACTCGACCCCCCTGACGCTGCGCTGCATGACCTTCTTGGTTTTGCTGTCGCGCCAGCGGTAGGTCACTTGAGCGTTCTCGCAGCCAATGATGTCTCTCTCCTGAATCACCCCGCGGTACAGATAGCGCCCCAGATAGACCAGCGCCTTCTCACCGTTACCTTCGCCGCGTGGGCTGATCCGGATGATGATTCAGCAATCCAATTGCTTCATCGTTGTTGAGCGTGGGCAGGCCATGCAGAACATCATGCAGGAGAGAAACCTTGCCGAAGCCGGGCAAACCCGCAAGGGCAGCAACATGGGCAAAGGTCAATTGGCAGTTGCCGACTTTGTACTTACCCCTGAAATCAGCTTTGCAGAGAACAATGCAGGTGGTGCGGGTGGAGGTCTGGCCGCGGTTGGCAGTCTGTTTGGCCCCATCGGAATGGTTCTCGGCGCCATTGCGGGTGGCGTCAAATTCAAGTAGGCGCAGACTTCTCTGGTTCTGGCAGACGCGCGAAGTGGCTTGCGGGTAGCTGCTGCCCAGGGTAGCGCCGAAAAAACCGACTTGGGCGTGGGTGGGGCCCGTGGCGGGGCCAGTGCGATAGGTGCACTGGGTGCCTACGAGAACACGAATGAGGGCAAGGTGGTGGCTGCTGCTTTTCTCAATGCCTGGAACAACATCATTCTTGCCGTGCGTGACACAGTCGAATTGGCAAGGGACGAGAGCACCCTCAAGGTGGAGGCTGGCACGGTAGCCAAGGCTGGGAAAATATTTCCTGATGGCGAGGTGGTTCGCCCCAAGCTCGGTAGAACCAGCGTGATGGCAAAACCGTCCACCAGTTCCAAAGTGGTGAAGGTCATCACCAAAGACATGGAGTCGATTGTTGATGGCGAGGAGCAGGACGGGTTTGTCCAGGTGCGTGGTGATGGCTTTGCCGATTGGGTCGAAATTAAGATGATGCGCAGGGTTGATTGAACGATAATTCCTCACCAACTTGTTGGAGGCTGGCATGAACTACAAAGAACGCATCACGATAGAGCCGGGAAAACGTGGCGGGAAGCCCTGTATACGCGGTTTGCGTATTACAGTTTATGACGTGCTCGATTACCTGGCAGCAGGCATGACGTCTGCTCAAATCCTCACGGATTTCGACTATCTGATGCCCGAAGATATACAGGCCTGCTTGGCGTACGCCGCTGATCGTGAACATCACCAGCTAGCGGTGAATGCTTGAAACTCCTGTTTGACGAAAATCTTGCGCCCTCGCTCATTCTGGCATTGGCGGATATCTTTCCGCTGTCTGAACATGTGGCCCGGGTCGGGTTGGGCGCAGCATCGGATCGCGAAGTGTGGGAATACGCCAGGGAGCACCACAGCATCCTGGTCAGCAAGGACTCTGATTTCCACGAGTTGAGCCTGCTTAACGGTGCTCCGCCCAAAGTAGTCTGGATTCGCCGTGGCAACTGCTCCACCAGACAGATCGAGCTTATCTTGCGCAACAAGCTGGCAGACATTCGGTCACTGGTGGGCAACCCGGAAGCCACCTATCTTGTCATTTTGTGAGCCGGCTCCTACATTCTGTTCAATGAAGACGATTCGATTAAGACCCGGCAAGGAACGCTCCCTGCTGCGCCGTCATCCCTGGATTTTTGAGTCCGCCATTGCCCGAGGTGCGGCCGATGCTGGCGAGACTGTGCGGGTCGAGTCGCATGAAGGGCAGTTTCTGGCCTGGGCGGCCTTCAGCCCGGTCTCCAAAATCAGGGCCAGGGTCTGGAGTTTTGATGAGTCACAGCGCATCGATGCGGCCTTCTTCAAGCTGACTTGCGCCAGGGCGGTCAGTGCCAGAACGCGCTTTGACATCCAGAGCGACGCTCTGCGCCTGGTGCATGGTGAGTCCGATGGCCTGCCCGGTCTGATCGTTGATCGTTATGGCGACACGCTGGTGGCGCAATTTCTGTGCGCCGGGGCCGAGCGCTGGAAAGCGGTGCTGGCAGATGCGCTGCTGGCCGCCACCGGTCTGACAAGGCTTTACGAGCGTTCCGACGCCAGCGGGCGTGAGCGCGAGGGCCTGCCACAGGTCAGCGGCTGGTTGAGCGGCGATGGCCCGGTCGAGTTGGTGTTGCGCGAGCATGACTGGCAGTTGGCGCTCAATATTGCCACCGGCCACAAAACCGGTTTTTATCTGGACCAGCGCGACAGCCGCAAGAAATTCGCCGATTACACGCGCCGACTGAAGTTTGATCGCGTCCTGAACTGTTATTGCTACACCGGCGGCTTCACAGTGGCGGCGCTGACCGGGGGCGCGGCTCATGTCACCTCAATCGATTCCTCTGCGCCGGCCTTGCAGCAAGCCACCGCCAATGTGGCACTCAACGGGTTTGAGGCGAGCCAGGCTACTTTCATGGATGCCGACGTGAATGCCTCGCTACGGCAATTTGGTGCTGAGGGCAGGACTTTTGACGCGATCGTTCTTGACCCGCCGAAGTTCGCGCCAACAGTGACGCATGCCGAGCGCGCAGCGCGGGCCTACAAGGACATCAATCGGCTGGCCTGCAAGCTTCTCTCGCCCGCAGGCGTCTTGTTCACCTACTCGTGCTCGGGTGGCATCAGCGCCGACCTGTTTCACAAGATCGTGGCATCCGCGGCCATCGACGCCCAGGTCGACGGCTATATCGTCGAGCGTTTGGGGGGAGCACCCGATCACCCGATGACCATCAACTTCCCGGAAGGTGAGTACCTGAAGGGCCTGGTCGTGATGCGCAAATAAGTCAGCAACAATAGACCGCTACACTCCCCTGCTTGACAACAATCTGAACCTGACGAAAACGCGATGAGTCTGATTCCTGCAACCATCCTGACGGGCTTTCTTGGCTCGGGCAAAACGACGCTGCTCAAACGTGTGCTGGAAGAGGCGCACGGCCAGAAAATTGCCGTCATTGAAAATGAATTTGGCGAGGAAAACATCGATAGCGACATTCTGGTGTCTGACACCCAGGAGCGCATCATCCAGATGAGCAACGGCTGCATCTGCTGCACGATCCGTGACGATCTGCGCGCCACGCTGCATGATCTGGCCGAGAAGAAGCGCAAGGGCGAACTCGATTTTGAACGCGTTGTGATCGAGACCACGGGTCTGGCCGATCCCGGTCCGGTGGCCCAGACTTTCTTCATGGACGATGAAATAGCCGAGAGTTACCTGCTCGATTCCATCCTGACGCTGGTGGATGCCAAACATGCACCGACGCAACTCGATGAACGGCAGGAAGCACGCCGGCAGGTCGGTTTTGCCGACCAGATCTTCATCAGCAAGACCGATCTGGTCAGTTCGGATGAAGTCTCGGCACTGATGCACCGCCTGCAGCACATGAACCCGCGCGCAGCGCAAAAAGCCGTGCATTTTGGCGAGGTGGCGCTGAGCGAAGTGTTTGATCTGCGTGGTTTCAACCTCAATGCCAAGCTCGACATCGATCCCGAGTTCCTCAAGGAAGAGGAGCATGAACACGAGCATGATCATGCCGATGGCGAGCACTGCGATCATCCCTCACACCAACACGGCGGGGCGCACCATCACGCGCACGAGGACGACGTCAAGAGTTTTGTCTTCAAGTCAGATCGAGCTTTTGATCCGGCCAAACTGGAGGATTTTCTGGGCGCCATTGTCAATGTTTACGGTCCCCGGATGCTGCGATACAAGGGCGTGCTGTACATGAATGGGACCGACCGGAAGGTGATTTTTCAAGGTGTTCACCAGTTGATGGGTAGCGACCTGGGGCCCCTGTGGGGTGTCGAGGAAAAGCGAAACAGCAAGATGGTGTTCATCGGCATCGACCTGCCCAAGGATATCTTTTTGCAGGGTATGCGCCAGTGCCTGGTCTGATCGAGCAAATCAGCATGCTTGAAGTCAGAACTTTGTCTCGATTTTGCAACTCATGAGTGTTCCGTCAGGTAAACCTGTACACTCGCGCGCCGGCGCAAATCTGCATGGCGGGCGTTGAAAGGCTCATGGTGAAGGTTCATACAGTGAAGTGAAGGCGCAGGAAAATGTTGCGAGGAGTCGAAAAGTGAAAGCAAAAACCGCAAAAATCAAAGTGTCTGCGAAAGCGACGAAGGCTGTCAAAGTGGTGCAAACCCTTGCCAAGGTCAAACCGCGGTCGGCCGTCAAGGCGCCTGTCAAAGCCAAGACCAAACCGCCTCAAAAGGCGAAGCCTTTGCCGAAGTCAAGCGGCAAGACGGCGGCCAAGACTGTCTCAGCCAAAGCAGTCAAAGAAGCCGCGCCAGTCAGGGCAGGTGCAAAAGTGAGCGCTGCGCTGCCGAAACCCAAAGTGGTCAAGGCCGCCGCAGTCAAGGCTGCAAAACCCGCTGCCAGAGTGAACAAAAAGGATTCAGTGAATACGACGATCGATAAAGCAAGCAAGTCACAGACGCAGAAGGCAAAACAAGCGCCAGTGGCGCCCCCCAGGACAGCGCCTGTTGCGCCGGTAGTGGCCAGTTCAGGTGTCCCTGCCAGGGCAGGGCGTCCCTCTTCTCGGCTGGCGCAACTGACGGTTCCGTCGATGGCGCAATCGGTGGCTTCAACTGCCGCCAAGGCCAGTTTCACACAGACTCAGGCTTCTCCTCTGATTGTTCCGCCACTGGCGTCGGCCATCAAGAAGGATCCCAGGCTTGCCAACAACTGGAAGATCAAATCGATTGAGCAACTGAGCGACGCCGAGTTGATCGCGATGCCCGACGCCGAGTACATGAACGAGTTTCAGATGACGTTTTTCCGGCGAAGGCTGGTTCAGTTGAAGAAGGACATTCTGAGCAACGCAGGCGAAACGACGGAGCATCTGCGGGAGGACACCGTGGTGGTGCCGGACCCGGCCGACCGTGCCACCATCGAGGAAGAGCATGCGCTTGAACTGCGCACGCGCGATCGTGAACGCAAGCTCTTGAAGAAGATCGAACAATCGATTGCACGCATTGACGCCGGCGACTATGGCTATTGCGACGAAACCGGAGAGCCGATTGGCGTGGGGCGTTTGCTGGCACGTCCGACGGCGAACCTGTCGCTGGAAGCGCAGCAACGCCGGGAACTCAAGCAGAAGATGTTTGGGGATTGATGACCCGGATTCAGTGGACCCTCTGACTGCTCCCTGGCCTCATGGCGACTAAAGGCACGACCGCTGGCTTGCTTTCCAAGATGGCGAAGTTCGTTCGTCATCCGACGAAGGACTGGTCTGAACTGGACAAGATAGGCATCGAGCCGGCACCGGAGTCGGAACCCGATCGGGGCTACAGCAAACAAGCGCTCAAGGAGATGATCCAGCGCAAGCGGCAGAATGACTTCGTCCGCCGACGTGAGTTTGACGAGTTGCGAAAGATGCGTCGCGCCGGACCGGCAGCTGGCGCCGAAGCCGCCGGGAGACCTTCTTTTTTTCAGGGAACCACGACCACTTCCAACCTGGAAGAGCGTGCCAATACGATCAAGAAGATCGATGAAATTGAAGCACAGATGTCCAGGCAGTGGTGGAAAGGCAAGCAGGAAGACGCCGCGGAGGAAGGTGGAAATTTCCACCTGTCAGCCAGCCTGCACTTGCCTCAAGGTGCTGATTTTTCTGGCGGCAGCGCACGCAAGGAAACGGTCATTCCCGTTGCCGAACAGGGGTCCAGCACTGATTTCTATCCAACCCAACCCGCCGAGCCTGAGGCGGACGACAGTGATGGAGCCGAAACCTTACCGCAAATGACTGAGCCGATCGATTTGGCAAGCAGGAAGCCGGTATCCGGTGGCAGCGGTTTTTCGTCCTCCAATTTGTTTGCCATCGAGTTGGGTGACAGTCTTGCGGATACCGAGATGGAGGAGGCTGCCATCCGCTTCGCCAATGGCGACGATGCCGGTGCAGAGGCCGGATTGCTGGCTGCATTGCGGACCGACAACGTCCGCGCCGACGTCGTCAAGGGTTGGGCTGCCGCCTTGTTTGACTTGTACCGGGCGACCGGGCAGCAGGGCAGTTTTGATCACGTTGCGATGGAGTACGCGCAGCGCTTCGGGCACGCTGCGCCGGTCTGGTTCTCGACACCGGTGGAACTGGAGCGCGTGAGCCAACACACCGTCGTGGAGGACGACCCAGCCTACGAACACGCCCTTGCCCCGCTCTGGGACTGTCCGGGTCAACTTGATCTGAGGACTTTGCAGAACCTGCAGGGCAAATTACTGAATTCGCCCCAGCCCTGGCGTCTGAGCTGGAGACACCTCAAGGTGATCGCGTCGGATGCCGGACAAGCCCTGTCGAATCTGTTTGCACATTGGTGCACGCAGTCGCTTGACTTGCATTTTGATGGTGCCGAAGTGCTGGAGAAGGTGCTGCGCGGCTCGACAAAGTCGGGCGACAAGGCGCTGGCATTGTTCTGGTGGCGGCTTCGCCTGGATGCCTTGCGCATCATGAATCTGCAGGACGAGTTTGAATTGGCGGCACTGGACTATTGCGTCACCTACGAGGTTTCCCCACCCCCCTGGGAGGACGTACTGTGCCAGTACACACCTGAGCGGATGAAAGTCAGGGACCAGTCTTCATCACGCGATGAAGACAATCTGGTCACCGTGCCCTCAGTCGAGTTTCAATCGACCCATGAGAGTACAGAGCCCATGGCCATTGATGAAATTTCGGCTCAGGTGTTTGAGCTCTCCGGGCAAATTCTGGGAGATGCAGCGCAGGCACTGAGCAAACTACAGGCCGATTTCAAAGGGACCCATCGGCTGGTTGTCTCCTGCGACAAACTGGTTCGGGTCGATTTTTCTGCCGCAGGAAGTATTCTTAACTGGGTTGCGGCGCGCGAGGCCGAGGGTTGCCACGTCCAGTTTCGTGATGTACCGCGCCTGGTCGCCGCATTTTTCGATGTGATTGGCATCAGCGACCACGCACGAGTTGTGTTGCGCAGCCGCTGACTTCGAGGCCCAAACAGCATGGAACAGTTTCACGGTACCACCATCATCAGCGTACGGCGCAAGACCGCTCAGGGTAACCAGGTGGCCATCGGTGGCGATGGCCAGGTCACACTGGGCAATATTGTGGTCAAGGGTACGGCACGCAAAGTGCGCAAGCTCTACCACGGCAAAGTGCTGGCTGGTTTTGCCGGCGCCACGGCAGACGCATTCACCCTGTTTGAGCGTTTTGAGGCGAAGCTGGAAAAGCACCAGGGGCATCTGGTACGCGCCGCCATCGAATTGACCAAGGACTGGCGGACCGACCGCGTATTGCGGCGCCTGGAGGCGATGCTGGCGGTGGCCGACGCCGAAGCCTCGCTGATCATCACCGGCAATGGCGATGTGCTCGAACCCGAGAACGGCATTGTGACGATCGGGTCGGGTGGGGCCTACGCGCAGGCGGCGGCGATTGCACTGCTCAATCACACCGAGTTGTCGGCGCAGGATATTGTCAAGCGCTCGCTGGAGATTGCCGGCGAACTGTGCATCTACACGAACATGAATCACATTGTTGAAACCTTGGGGGACTGAGCGCGACCATGACACCCCAGGAAATTGTTGTCGAACTCGACAAGCACATTGTTGGCCAGCATCAGGCCAAGCGAGCCGTAGCGATTGCCCTGCGCAATCGCTGGCGGCGCCAGCAGGTTGAGCCCGGACTGCGCGCTGAAATCACACCGAAAAACATTCTGATGATAGGCCCCACCGGGGTTGGCAAGACCGAAATTGCGCGTCGCCTGGCGCGCTTGGCGGATGCCCCTTTCATAAAGGTGGAGGCAACCAAATTTACCGAGGTTGGCTATGTTGGGAAGGATGTCGATGCCATCATCCGCGACCTGGCTGACATTGCGGTCAAGCAGACGCGCGTTGCCGAGATGAAAAAGGTGCGAGTGCGTGCCGAAGACGCTGCCGAGGAGCGGGTGCTCAACATCCTGATTCCGCCAGCTCGTGCTGATTTCGGTGTGTTGCCCAGCAGTGAGCCCGAGAGCACGGCGCGGCAGGTCTTTCGCAAGAAGCTGCGCGAGGGTCAGCTCGCCGAGCGTGAAATTGAAATCGAGGTGTCCCAGCCAGCGCCGCAGTTGGAGATCATGGGTCCGGCTGGCATGGAAGAAATGACGGAGCAATTGCGCGGCATGTTCGGTCAAATGGGTCAAGCCAAGCGACAGACACGCAAGCTCAAAATTCCCGAAGCGATGAAGTTGCTGGTCGATGAAGAGGCGGCCAAACTGGTCAATGACGAAGACATCAAGATGCAGGCGCTGCACATGCTCGAGCAAAACGGCATTGTGTTCATCGATGAGATTGACAAGGTGACCTCGCGCTCCGAAGGCAGTGGCGCTGAAGTGTCGCGCCAGGGTGTGCAGCGTGATCTGCTGCCGCTCGTGGAGGGTACCACCGTTTCCACCAAATACGGCATGGTCAAGACCGATCACATTCTGTTCATTGCCTCGGGGGCCTTTCACCTGAGCAAGCCCAGCGACCTGATTCCGGAACTGCAGGGGCGGTTTCCGATTCGGGTTGAGTTGCAGTCTTTGTCGGTCGAGGATTTTGTTGCGATATTGACGATAGCCCAG
>CAITQH010000280.1 GCA_903894475.1 uncultured beta proteobacterium | reverse complement strand
CAGCCACGCGGAAAGCTCCTGATGGCGCTACTAGACGGGGCAGCAGTAGCCTGCTGCGCGATTCGTCCGCTCGACAACGTGGACTATCCGAACGCCTGCGAGATGAAACGGCTTTACGTGAGACCTGGATTTCGCTCAACCGGCATTGGACGCCAACTGGTTGAAGCGATGCTGGATTTCGCCACCTTGAGAGACTATGACTGCGTATTGCTCGACACGCTGGACGACATGGAGAGCGCCCGGGCACTCTATCAGGACCTGGGCTTTGAGGAAGTACCACCCTACTATCACAACCCGATCGCCGGGGCCCACTACCTGATGGCGAAATTGAAAACGCCCTGAGATCTTCAGGGCGTTGGGTGGTCGGCGATGCAGCCTCAGCTCTTGGCTTGGGCTAACAGAGTGGCAGCGTCGCTGACTTCGAATTTGCCAGGGCCTTCGATGTTCAATGACGCCACCTTGCCGTCCTTGACGAGCATCGAATAGCGATTGCTGCGCAGACCCAAACCCTTGCCGGTCAGATCCAGCGTCAAGCCGGTCGCTTTGGCAAAAGCCGCATCACCATCTGCCAGCATGCGCACCTTGCCCGCCGATTTTTGATCGCGCGCCCAGGCACCCATGACAAAAGCATCATTCACGCTGACACACCAGATTTCATCAACACCGGCGGCCTTCAGTTCTGCCTGCTTTTCCATGTAGCCCGGCACGTGCTTGGCAGAGCAGGTTGGGGTAAAAGCGCCAGGCAGACCAAACAGTGCAATGGTCTTGCCTGCGGTTGCCTTGGCCACATCAACCGGGTTCGGACCCAGACTGCAACCACCGCCCTCGACCTCGGAAAACTCCATCAAAGTGGATGCTGGAAGACTGTCGCCTACTTTAATCATTTACTACTCCTGAAACAGTTGACTGAAGAATGAGAAACGGCTCACATTGTGAGCCGTTTCAAGAAAACCTGCAGTCCACAGACTGCAAAGACTTAGACCACTGCGGCCTTTTGGACCAAACGGGTGGCAACCCAATTCTTGGTCTTGGAGATCGGCCTGCTTTCCGCAATCTCGATGATGTCACCCATCTTGTACTCGCTCTTTTCATCGTGTGCGTGGTACTTGCTGGATTTGCCGACGATCTTGCCGTAAAGCTCGTGCTTGACGCGGCGCTCAATCAGTACGGTAACTGTCTTGGCGCGCTTGTCGCTGACCACCTTGCCAATCAAGGTACGCTTGAGGGATTTTTTAGCTTCCGTCATTTATAGCTCCTTATTTGGCGGATTTTTCAGCGCTTTGCTTCTCGACAAGAATGGTCTTGGCGCGAGCAATATCGCGGCGCATGGAGCGCAGCGTAGCGGTGTTATTGAGTTGCTGCGTAGCCTTTTGCATGCGCAGACCAAAGTGAGCCTTTTGCAGCTCCTTGACTTCCGCTTGCAATCCGGCCACGTCCTTTAGGCGTAATTCAGTAGTTTTCATAGCTTTTTCTCCTGATTACTGTCCAATCATGCGTGCCACAAAAGTGGTCCGCAGTGGCAGTTTCGCAGCCGCCAGGCGAAAGGCTTCACGAGCCAGTTCTTCAGGCACACCAACGATTTCAAAAACAATCTTGCCAGGCTGAATCTCAGCCACGTAGTACTCCGGGTTGCCCTTGCCGTTACCCATACGCACTTCAGCGGGCTTTTGGGAAATTGGCTTGTCAGGGAAGACCCGAATCCAGATACGACCGCCCCGTTTCACGTGACGGGAAATGGCACGACGCGCGGCTTCGATCTGACGGGCCGTCAAACGGCCCCGGTCGATGCACTTCAGACCAAAATCACCAAATGCCACCGAGCTGCCTCGGGTCGCAATACCGGTGTTACGGCCTTTTTGCTCTTTGCGGTATTTGCGACGAGCGGGTTGCAACATAATTATTCTCCTTTGCCGTCAGCTGCTGCAGCTGGCGCGGCTACCTTGCGGACGCGCTTAACGGCGGGTTTGTTTGCATCGGCACCTATGGCCTCAGCGGGTTTGTCACTGCCGTCTGCTGGCGCGGCATTGCCAGCCAGCGCGGGACGACGAGCACCACGGGGTGCCGGACGATCAGAGCCAGGACGCGCACCACGGTCATCGCGGCGCGGGCCACGCGGACGGCGCTCATCGTCAGAACGGGGTTCAACGGCAGCCGGCAGGTCATTGCGACCCAGCGTATCACCCTTGTAGACCCAAACCTTGACACCGATGATGCCGTAGGTTGTCTTGGCTTCCGAGGTACCGTAATCGATATCGGCACGCAGGGTATGAAGTGGCACGCGGCCTTCTCGATACCACTCGCAACGTGCAATTTCAATACCATTCAAACGGCCAGAGGACATGATCTTGATGCCCAAGGCGCCCAGACGCATGGCGTTTTGCATGGCGCGCTTCATGGCCCGACGGAACATGATGCGCTTTTCGAGCTGCTGGGTAATGCTGTCGGCAATCAACTTGGCATCGATTTCAGGCTTGCGCACTTCCTCGATATTGACCGCCACCGGCACGCCAAGCTGCTTGGACAGCTCTCGCTTGAGGTTTTCGATATCCTCACCCTTTTTACCAATCACGACTCCCGGACGTGCCGAGAAAATCGTGATGCGGGCATTCTTGGCAGGACGCTCGATCAAAACGCGTGACACGGACGCGTTTTTCAGCTTGGCCTTGAGGTACTCACGAACCTTGATGTCTTCAGCCAGCATGCCCGCGAAATCGCGGTCGCTGGCGTACCAACGGGATGACCAGTTGCGACTGATAGACAGGCGAAAGCCGGTTGGGTGGATTTTTTGTCCCATATCTTCCTGGCCTCTTTCAGTTACCAACCGTCACATACACATGGCACGTGGGTTTTCTGATTTGGTTGCCACGGCCCTTTGCGCGGGCCGTGAAGCGCTTGAGTGAGGCGCCTTGCTCGACGTAGATGGTTTTCACCTTCAACTCGTCGATGTCAGCGCCGTCATTGTGTTCAGCGTTAGCGATGGCGGACTCAAGAACCTTGCGAATGATCAGTGCAGCTTTTTTCTGCGTGAACAGCAAAATGTTCAAGGCCTGGTCCACTTTCTTGCCGCGAATCAGGTCCGCGACGAGTCGACCCTTGTCGACCGACAAACGAACGCCACGAAGGGTTGCACGTGTTTCCATGGTCACCTCCTTATTTCTTTTGGACTTTTTTGTCCGCCGGATGACCCTTGAAAGTCCGGGTGAGCGCGAACTCACCCAACTTGTGGCCAACCATTTGATCGGTGATATAGACCGGCACGTGCTGTTTGCCGTTGTGCACCGCAATGGTCAACCCAATGAAATCAGGCAGAACCATGGAGCGACGCGACCAGGTCTTAATCGGCTTTTTGTCTTTGGTGGCGACCGCCTTGTCAGCTTTGGCTACCAGATGATGGTCAACAAACGGACCTTTTTTGAGAGAACGAGTCATTTACCTGCCCCTTACTTCTTGCGACGCGACACGATCATGACCTGCGTGCGCTTGTTGTTACGGGTACGGTAACCCTTGGTCAGATTACCCCAAGGATCGACTGGATGGCGACCTTCGCCGGTCTTGCCCTCACCACCGCCATGGGGGTGATCCACCGGGTTCATGACAACACCGCGAACGGTTGGGCGAATACCCATCCAACGCTTCACGCCGGCCTTGCCGAGTCGGCGCAAACTGTGCTCCTCGTTGGCTACCTGGCCGAGCGTGGCACGGCATTCAATGTGAATCTTGCGAACTTCGCCGGAGCGCATGCGGACCTGAGCGTAGGTGCCCTCACGTGCCAGCAGGGTGGCCGAGGCACCGGCTGATCGCACAGTCTGTGCGCCCCTGCCAACCTGCAGTTCCACGCAATGCACGATAGAGCCCACCGGGATGTTGCGAATTGGCAAGGTGTTGCCAACCCGAATCGGCGCTTCGGCTCCACTCATGATTGAAGCACCCACTTCAAGACCGCGCGGGGCGATGATGTAGCGGCGCTCGCCATCAGCGTAGCAGACCAGGGCAATATGGGCCGAGCGGTTCGGATCGTATTCAATACGCTCCACTTTTGCCGCAATGCCGTCCTTGTTACGCAGAAAGTCAACAACACGGTAGTGGTGCTTGTGACCGCCACCTTTGTGACGTGTCGTAATGTGACCATTGTTGTTGCGTCCGGCATGTTGAAACTGGGGTTCCAGCAGCGGAGCAAAGGGCTCACCCTTGTACAGATGATCACGCGAGATCTTCACCACGCCACGACGGCCGGGTGAAGTTGGTTTCATTTTGATAACAGCCATGATTACGCAGCCTCCCCACCGAGGTTGAGCTCTTGTCCAGGCTTGAGCGTCACATAGGCCTTGCGAATATTGTCTCGCCGACCAACCGACTTGCCGAAACGTTTGGTCTTGCCCTTGGTGTTCACGACGGATACGCCCTTGACCTCAACCTTGAACATCAACTCCACAGCGGCTTTGATTTCATACTTGGTGGCGTCCTGCAGGACCTTGAAAGTCACCGCATTGCTCTTTTCGCCGATCATCGTCGCCTTTTCGGACACGATGGGGGCAACCAGAACCTGCATCAGACGACCTTCTTCGAACTTGGAAGTATTTGGACCGTGGCTCATGCGAACATCTCCTTGAGTTGATCCATGGCCGCCTTGGTGACCAGCACCTTGCGATAGTGAACCAGCGACACCGGATCGGCATAACGAGGCTCCACCACCAGCACATTCACCAGATTGCGGGAAGCCAGGTACAGGTTTTCGTCAACTTCGTCGGCGATGACCAGCACGGATTCGAGATTCATGGCCTTGAACTTGGCGGCCAGATTTTTTGTCTTGGGTGAGTCAACCTTGAGCGAATCGACAACCGCCAGACGACCTTCTCGGGCCAGCTGCGACAAGATCGACGCCATGCCTGCACGGTACATCTTCTTGTTGATTTTCTGGGCGAAATTCTCATCCGGCATGTTCGGAAATATCCGACCGCCGCCGCGCCACAAGGGCGAAGAAGTCATGCCCGCGCGAGCCCGGCCCGTGCCCTTTTGCTTGAAGGGCTTCTTGGTTGAGTGGTGAACTTGTTCGCGATCTTTCTGGGCGCGTGTGCCTTGACGGGCATTGGCCTGGAAGGCAACGACCACCTGGTGCACCAGATCTTCGTTATAGGCGCGACCAAATACGGTTTCCGGCGCTTCAAATTTTGAAGTGGCCTGACCTTGGTCATTAAGGAGTTCGAGCTGCATCAGTTCGCCCCTTTCGTCGCATTGTTTGCTGCCTTGACCTTGATGGCCGGGCGAACCGTCACAAAGCCACCGGCCGAGCCGGGTACCGCGCCCCTGATCATGAGCAGTTGACGAGCCTCGTCAATCCGGATCACGTCGAGATTTTGCGTAGTGACGGTGTCAACACCCAGGTGCCCGGTCATGCGCTTGCCAGGAAACACGCGACCCGGGTCCTGCGCCATACCGATGGAGCCAGGGACGTTGTGCGAACGGCTATTGCCGTGCGACGCCCGCTGCGAACTCATATGATGCCGCTTGATCGTCCCCGCAAAGCCCTTGCCAATGGTCGTGCCCTGCACGTCAACCTTTTGGCCCACCGCAAACACGGCAGATACGGGTACGGTTGCACCTGCCTTGTATTGGGAAGCTACATCAGCGGTCAGGCGGAATTCTTGAATGATTTCGCCAGCTTCGACGCCGGCTTTGGCGAGATGACCAGCTTCTGGCTTGGTGACACGAGACGCTTTGCGCGCCCCAAAGGTCAGCTGCAGCGCAACGTAGCCGTCATGCTCTTGGGTTTTGACCTGGGTCACTCGGTTGTTTGATACATCGACTACCGTGACGGGAATTGCGTCCCCCTCATCGGTAAACAGGCGCATCATGCCCACCTTGCGGCCCAACAACCCTAAGGAGTTGCTCAGACTCATTATTTTCTCCGTAACTCTCACCGCAGCAGCTTCAATTGGCTACTGCGTTTTTGCGTGAGAGACTGTTAATAAAACCCTGCTGAAACTGCGTCGCAGTCTCAGCAGAGCCGATCATTGTATCCCGATCTCAGCTGCGATGCAAGGTCACAAGTCAGTTATTGCAGCTTGATTTCCACGTCCACACCCGCAGGCAAGTCAAGCTTCATCAGTGCATCAACCGTCTTGTCCGTCGGGTCAACAATGTCCATAAGACGTTGATGGGTGCGGATTTCAAACTGGTCACGGCTGGTTTTGTTGACGTGAGGTGAACGCAGAATATCGAAACGCTTCATCCGGGTTGGCAAGGGGACAGGTCCCTTGACAATGGCGCCTGTCCGCTTGGCCGTGTCGACAATTTCAGCGGCAGACTGATCAATCAGTTTGTAATCAAACGCCTTCAGGCGGATGCGAATTTTTTGTTTGGTAGCCATGGGGATTCCTTATGCAATGATCTTGGCAACCACACCGGCACCGACTGTCTTGCCGCCTTCACGGATGGCAAAACGCAGACCTTCTTCCATCGCAATCGGGTTGATCAGTTTCACCGTGATCGAGACGTTGTCGCCCGGCATCACCATTTCCTTGCCT
>CAITQH010000279.1 GCA_903894475.1 uncultured beta proteobacterium | reverse complement strand
GTCATCCCGTCCCCGGATCAGGTCCGGGGGATCCGGGATCCATGGATTGCGGGTCAGGCCCGCAATGACAAACTTCCTGGAGCAGATTCATGACATCCCTAGTTATTGCAGAACACGACAACGCCTCGATCAAGGGCGCAACCCTCAACACCGTTACTGCTGCACTGAAGTGTGGCGGCGATGTGCATGTGCTGGTAGCTGGCGCCAACGCAGGTGCTGCAGCTGCGGCAGCGGCGCAGATCGCTGGTGTTGCCAAAGTTCTGCACGCCGATGCAGAAGGCTTGGCCCATGGTCTGGCCGAGAACATGACGGCCCAGATACTGGCTGTGGCTCAGAACTACAGCCACATCCTGTTTCCCGCCACCGCATCGGGCAAGAACATTGCGCCGCGTCTGGCAGCCAAGCTCGATGTCGGTCAGATTTCCGACATCACACGCGTCGATGCCCCGGACACCTTTGAGCGCCCGATCTATGCCGGCAACGCCATGGCGCAGGTACAAAGTAGCGACGCCATCAAGGTCATCACGGTACGCACCACCGGCTTTGACGCGGCCAGCGCCAGTGGTGGTTCTGCCGCTGTTGAAAGCCTCGCAGCTGTTGCAGCCAGCGACAAAGCGATTTTCCTGGGCAGTGAGATTGCCAGGAACGACCGACCGGAACTGACGGCGGCCAAGATCATCGTCTCTGGCGGTCGGGCTCTGGGCTCCGCCGAGAAGTTCACCGAAGTGCTGACGCCATTGGCAGACAAACTCGGCGCCGCCATTGGCGCGAGCCGCGCAGCCGTGGATGCGGGCTACGCACCGAACGACTGGCAGATTGGCCAGACCGGCAAGATCGTGGCACCGCAGCTCTACATTGCAGCGGGCATCAGCGGTGCCATCCAGCACTTGGCCGGCATGAAGGACTCCAAGGTGATCGTGGCCATCAACAAGGACGCCGAAGCACCGATCTTCAGCGTCGCTGACTATGGTCTGGAAGCTGATCTGTTTGTGGCAGTACCGGAACTGGTTGCTGCGATCTGAGTTTGTCATTGCGGCCATGCGCCGCAATCCAGCCGGCACGCCAATTCGGATGCCGGGTCTAGCACGGCATGACAAGGCCGCGATGATTAACGGAGATTTGTAATGAGTTATGTGGCCCCCCTCAAGGACATGCTTTTCAACATCAAATACCTGGCGGGGATTGATCAGATCGCCCAGTTGCCAGGATTTGAGGATGCCGGTTTTGACACAGCGCAAGCGGTGCTTGAGGAGGCGGCCAAGTTCAATGAGTCGGTCGTTAGCCCCTTGAACTGGGAGGGGGACAAGAATCCATCGAGTTGGCACGACGGCAAAGTGACGGCAACACCGGGGTTCAAGGAGGCGTTTGAGCAGTTTGTGCAGGGCGGTTGGCAAGGCCTGCAGCATCCGGTTGATTTCGGGGGTCAGGGGCTGCCCAAGACGATAGGCGCATCCTGCGGAGAGATGCAGAACTCGGCCAGCATCAGCTTTGCCTTGTGTCCACTGCTGACCGATGGCGCCATTGAGGCGCTGCTGACGGCAGGCTCCGATGAGCTCAAAGCCATCTATCTGGAAAACCTGGTGAGTGGGAAATGGACCGGCACCATGAACCTGACCGAGCCGCAGGCTGGAAGCGACCTGGCTGCAGTGCGCACGCGCGCCGAGCCGCAGGCAGATGGCAGCTACAAGGTGATTGGCACCAAGATTTTCATCACCTGGGGTGAGCACGACATGGCTGAAAACATCATCCATCTGGTGCTGGCCCGCGTCACTGGCGCACCAGAGGGCGTCAAGGGCATCAGCCTGTTTGTGGTGCCCAAGTTCAAGGTCAACCAGGACGGTTCACTCGGTGCGCACAACGATGTGCACTGTGTCAGCATCGAACACAAAATGGGCATCAAGGCCAGTCCGACGGCCGTGCTGCAATTCGGTGACCACGGCGGTTCCGTGGGCTATCTGGTGGGTCAGGAAAACCGCGGACTCGAGTACATGTTCATCATGATGAACGCGGCCCGATTTGGTGTGGGTGTGCAAGGCATTGCGATCGCCGAACGTGCCTATCAAACCGCTGTGACGTTTGCCAAGGAGCGCGTGCAAAGCCGCCCGGTGGACGGTTCCATCATGGCCAGCGCTCCCATCATTCATCACCCCGACGTCAAGCGCATGCTGATGACCATGCGCGCCTACACCGAGGGGTGCCGCGCCATGGCGACGGTGGCGGCGTCGGCCTTTGACGCTGCGCACCACCATCCGGACGCCCAGACGCGCAAGGACAACCAGACCTTTTACGAGTTCATGGTGCCGCTGATCAAGGGCTACAGCACCGAAATGAGCCTGGAGGTAACCTCGCTGGGCGTGCAGGTGCACGGCGGCATGGGCTATATCGAGGAGACCGGTTGCGCCCAGTATTACCGCGACGCCAAGATTTTGACGATCTATGAAGGCACAACCGCCATTCAGGCCAATGACCTGGTTGGACGCAAGACCTCGCG
>CAITQH010000278.1 GCA_903894475.1 uncultured beta proteobacterium | reverse complement strand
CGGGAGCTTTGGCGAGTGGGGTGCTTACAGTTTCTATCCAACCAAGAACCTGGGGGCGATCGGTGATGCAGGCGCGTTGGTGACGCGACACGACGATGTGGCGTCCAAGGCACGGGTTTTGCTCAACTACGGTCAATCCCAGCGTTATCACCATCCCGAACTCGGTTTGAACAGTCGTCTCGATGAAATTCAGGCGGCAATTCTGTCGGTGCGGCTCGAAATGCTGTCTGAGTACAACCTGCGGCGGCAGGAGGTCGCCAAAACCTACTTTGCGCGAATCATGCACCCTGAAATTCAGCTGATGGCCAAGCCTTTGGACCCCGCTAACCATGTTTATCATCTGTTTGTGATTCGTAGCCGCCAGCGGGACGAGTTAGCCGAGCATCTGCTAAGACATGGAGTGGAATCCTTCATCCATTACCCCGTTCCGATCCATCGACAGCCTCCCTGTGTCACCATGCGGACCGCCGCTCCAGGCTTGTGGCATGCAGAGGCGCATGCCAGTCAGTGTCTTTCGCTACCCTGCAATCCGCAGCTCTCAGAGGTTCAGCTAGATCAAATTACTGAGGCTATCAATGCGTTCGCCGGATAAGCCTAGGGAGCACTTCGTCACTTTGTTTGACAGTCGATTTCTGCCGTTTGGCTTGACGTTGTATGCATCATTGCAAGGCGCGGCGCCCAACTCTCACATGTGGGTTATTTGTATGGATGAGTTGGTTGAGCGACAAATCAATCAATTGGGGTTGCCCGATGTCTCGACGATAGCGCTGAGCAGCATGGAAACGGATGAATTGCGAGCCGTTAAGTCAGCGCGCACGGTGGGCGAATACTGCTGGACGATCACACCCTTCGCCGCTCAGGCCGTATTTGATCGTGCGGAAGAGTCTGAGCGAGTTACCTACCTGGATTCGGATCTGTTCTTTTTCTCTAGTCCAATCGAGTTCTTCAAGGAATTTGAGGCGAGTGGGAAGCATGTCTTGATCACCGAGCACGCTTATGCACCCGGACTTGATAGGACTGAGAAAAACGGACGCTTTTGTGTCCAGTTCATGACCTTTCGAAGAACTCGAGAGAGCCTCGAAGTGATGCAATGGTGGCAGAATCGATGCATTGAATGGTGTTTTGATCGGCTTGAAGACGGCAAGTTTGGTGATCAGAAATATCTCGATCAGTGGCCGACCTTGTTTCCGACTCAGGTGCACGTTTTGCGCCAAGTGGACAAAACGCTGGCACCGTGGAACTCAGACTATTTCTTAACGCACAGGCCCTTCGGACATACGCCGGTATTCTTCCATTTCCAATCATTTCGAATATTGAGTGAGACTTTGGCGAGGCTGTACGTCGGATTCTCGATTGGCGGGCAATCCATGAGGCTTTATGAATGCTATCTGGCGGCGCTAAAAGTGCAGATTGCTTTGCTCAGGCGTCATGGGATAAGCGTGTCGAAAATGCCGGAACCCAAGCGCCGACTTGATATGTTTCGCAAACTATTTATGCGTCTGCTTGGCAGAGTCCGATACGCCAAGTTGGACCTTTGAGAGGAGAACTGCGAGCTGGTATATGCCCCACGCCGCTGTTTAGTGTTGATCGAATGAAAATTTCAATTATCACGGTCTGCTACAACTCTGCAGAAACAATTGGTGCGACGCTGCGGTCGGTGCGCGAGCAGAATCATCCGGACATTGAACATATTGTGATCGATGGAGGGTCTGCGGACGCAACTTTGGAAGTGATTGCTGTGGAAGGATCAAATGTGAGAAAGATGGTTTCAGAACCCGACCGCGGAATCTATGATGCCATGAATAAGGGGCTGCTACTCGCGACGGGAGATGTCGTCGGTTTTCTCAATTCAGATGATATTCTTGCGCATCAGGCTGTAATCTCAAGAGTTGCCAATGCGATGGCCAATCCGGCAGTCGATGCATGCCATGGTGACTTGGTCTATGTGGGCAAACGCGACCTGACTAAGGTTGTTCGCTATTGGAAGTCGCAGGACTACAAGCGTGGCCTGTTTGAACGCGGCTGGGTTCCGGCGCATCCCACTTTTTACGCACGTCGCGTTTTATACCAAAGGCACGGTGGCTTCGATCTGGAGTTCGGTTTGGCCGCTGACTTTGATATCTTGCTGCGATTCTTTGAGGTATGTGGAATTAGCACCATATATATTCCGGAAGTATTGGTAAAGATGCGTCTTGGTGGCGCTACCAACGCCAGCCTCCGGAATGTATTTGAGCAGAACATGGAAATTGCCAATTCCTTCAGGAAGTACGGTTTGCGCCCCAACTTGAAGTTGTTTGTTTTCAGGTTGATGTCGCGCATGTCACAGTTTGTCCGAAAGCCTTCCACGCATGGTTAGCCGCATGAAGGTCTTGGTAACCGGTGCCAGTGGTTTTGTTGGCCGCGCCCTCACGGAACAACTGCTTGCGCTCGGTCAGTACGAGGTGCTGGGGGTGACCCGCTCCCATCCTGCAAAACCGGTTGCAGGGGTGCGCTACCTGCCGGTTGGAGATTTGACTTTGCTGACGCAGTGGCAGACTGCGCTGATCGGGGTGCAGACCGTGGTGCATGCGGCGGCCCGGGTCCATGTCCTCAATGACCGCACCGCCCAATCCCTTGATAGATTCGAAAAAGTAAATGTGACTGTCACACTTGACCTTGCGCGGCAGGCCGCTGCGGCAGGTGTGAGGCGTTTCATTTTCTTGAGTTCCATTGGTGTCAATGGCATCGAAACCGAAGTGAGCGCCTCCTTCTCGGAGACCGATGCGGAGCAGCCCCATAACCCATATGCTCATTCAAAATTGAAGGCGGAACGGGGCTTGCGTCAAATTGCCGAGGAAACCGGCATGGAAGTTGTCATCATCCGCCCGCCACTGGTTTATGGTCCCGGGGTCAGGGCCAACTTCGCAGCACTCATGCGCGCCGTGCAGCAGGGCTGGCCCCTGCCTTTGGGTGCGGTGCACAACCTGCGCAGCATGATCGCGATCGACAATCTGCTCGACTTCATCATCACATGCATGGCGCACCCGCAGGCGAGCAATCAGACTTTCCTGATCAGTGATGGACAGGACATTTCCAGCCCTGACCTGATTCGTGGCCTGGCTCGGCAGTCAGGGGTTGTTGCACGCCTGTTGCCGGTGCCCCCCTGGGCCCTGAGGTCGGCGGCGGTGGTGCTGGGCCGGGGCGATGTGATGCAGCGTTTGTGTGGCAGTCTGCGAGTCGACATCACCAAGGCGAAAACCCTTTTAGGCTGGACGCCCCGCATTTCGATGGACGAGGGTTTGCGTCGCGCCGTTGCGGGAAGAAGTAGCTGATGAGCAGAAACCTTGCCACAAAGTTGCCGGCAGAGTGCGCTGTTGGACTCGCCCCGGATATCTCGATATCCGTTGTCAGTCATGCCCAGATCGGGTTGGTTGTGGACCTGCTCAACGGACTGGAAACACACTGCCAGCGCCTCCGAATTGAATTGATCCTTACGCTCAATCTTGAAGAGCCACTGGCGTTTGACCTGGCCACATATTCCTTTCCCATAACCGTACTCAAAAATTCGTTTCCCAAGGGTTTTGCTGCCAACCATAATCAGGCGTTCACTCATACCAGAGGTCGTTATTTCTGCGTCATCAACCCCGATATTCGACTTGATTCCAATCCATTCACGAAACTGCTCGCCGGTCTGGACAATTCTTCGGTTGGTGTTGTCGCGCCGTCTGTCAAGGCCGAAAGCGGTGATCTTGAGGTAACGGCGCGTCGTTTCCCAAGTCCGTTCAAATTGTTGGGAAAACTCTTCGGAATTGGCTGGGCGCAGGACTATCGGCTGGGGGCGCAGAGCTTTTGCCCGGACTGGGTTGGTGGCATGTTCATGCTTTTTTCGCACGACGTTTTCGCGAAACTCAAGGGGTTTGACGAACGATATTTCCTCTATTATGAAGACGTCGATATTTGTGCCAGATTAAGGCTCCTTGGATATCAGACGATGCTCTGTCCTTTAGTCGACGTAACGCATCATGCACGGCGCCAGAGTCATCGTGAATTCAGGTATTTGAGATGGCATTTGGGCAGTATCGCGCGATTTTTCCTGTCGAGGGTGTACTGGAAACTGCAATTCCTTCAAGAACCATGAAACGGATATTCGATCTGCTGTTGGCCTTGCTTGCCGCCCTGCTGCTTTTGTTGCCACTGGCTTTGCTGGCGCTGGCAGTTGCTGTCACATCCAAGGGCCCTGTCCTTTACTGGTCGGATCGAGTCGGACGCAATAACAGCACATTCAGCATGCCCAAATTTCGCAGTATGCGAACCGGCGCACCCGTGGTAGCTACTCACTTGTTGAGCAACCCTGATACCTATCTGACTCCCATCGGAAGTTTTCTGCGCAGGAGCAGCCTGGACGAGTTGCCGCAGTTATGGAGCATCATCCGGGGCGACATGAGTTTCGTTGGCCCGCGACCAGCCCTGTTCAACCAGCATGATCTGGTTGAAAGGCGTACCCGTAGCGGTGTTCATGCACTGTTGCCTGGTTTGACCGGTTGGGCCCAGGTGAACGGCAGGGATGAACTGCCGATTAGCGAAAAAGTCGCTTTGGATATTGAGTATCTCAAGCAGAAATCATTCTGGTTTGATATTCACATCATGCTCCTGACCGCGCTGAAAGTTATTATGAGAGATAATGTATCCCACTAGAAGAAAAAGCAGTTTGCCAGCAGACTGCCGGGCTATCGGGGAGTTTTTTTAAATGGAAGGTATCGATCATGAGCAATTTAGTTGAAATTCAGAGCCAAATAGAGAAACTGCAAAAGCAGGCCGCGGAAATCAAGACACGCGAATTTGCCACAACCGTGCAGGACATTCTGGCCAAGATGCAGGCCTTCGGCATTACTTTGAAGGACTTGCAGGTCGGCAAGGCACGTGCGCCCAAAGGCAGGGCTAAAGTTGCCAAGGGTGGCAAGAGCGCTCCAGCGAAAGCTAAAAAGAAGGAAAAGGTCGCCGCAGTCGTTGCCGCCAAATATCGCGGCCCGAACGGCGAAGCCTGGAGTGGTCGCGGCTTGACGCCACGCTGGCTGACAGCACTGCTGGCACAAGGCAAAACCAAAGACGAATTTGCCGTTCAGAGTTGAGTTTGGCGATGACCGACGTCAGCAAGATCCCTCCTCGCGATAAGGCCGAGATACTGGCGCAGGCCCTGCCCTATATCCGCAAGTTTCATGGCAAGACAATGGTCATCAAATATGGCGGCAACGCCATGACAGACCCGGCCTTGCAGGCCGATTTTGCCGAGGATGTGGTGTTGCTTAAACTGGTGGGCATCAACCCCGTCGTGGTGCACGGAGGGGGGCCGCAGATCGAGACCGCCCTCAAGCGCCTGGGCAAGAAGGGCGAATTTATCCAGGGCATGCGTGTCACCGATGCTGAAACCATGGAAGTGGTCGAGTGGGTTCTGGCTGGCGAAGTGCAACAAGACATCGTTGGGCTGATCAATCAGGCCGGTGGCAAGGCGGTCGGGCTGACCGGGCGTGACGGCGGCATGATTCGCGCCCAGAAACTCAAAATGATCGACAACCAGGACCCCAGCAAAGTACACGACGTCGGCCAGGTGGGAGATATCGTCAGTATTGATCCAAGTGTCGTCAAGGCATTGCAGGATGATGCTTTCATCCCCGTCATCAGTCCGATCGGTTTTGGTGAAAACAACGAGAGCTACAACATCAACGCGGATGTGGTAGCGGCCAAATTGGCAACCGTCCTGAAGGCCGAGAAACTGATGATGCTGACCAATATCAGCGGTGTGCTGGACAAGGCTGGTAATTTGCTGCCCAATCTCAGCGCACGGCAGATCGACGAGCTTTTTCTGGATGGCACCATCAGTGGCGGCATGATGCCCAAGATCAGCGGCGCGCTGGATGCGGCCAAGAGCGGCGTGAATTCTGTGCACATCATTGACGGTCGCGTGCCGCACGTGCTGCTGCTCGAGATCTTGACCGATCAGGCCTTCGGCACCATGATCCGCTCCCACTAGCGCTGCCCCCTCGAAAACCCTTGGCCCCCCTGTGCGAGAATGAATTTATCATTTCGCCTGGTGCACCATGTCCGACCTCGAATCCACTCCTGAAGCCACTTCACAGGCCTCCTCGGCAAGCCCGATGGCTGCGCCGGTGCGCAAGCGACCCAGGCCCGGTGAGCGTCGCGTGCAGATATTGCAGGCGCTGGCCACCATGCTGGAGCACCCTGGCGCAGAGCGCGTCACGACGGCGGCGTTGGCGGCGCGTCTTGATGTAAGCGAGGCTGCGCTGTATCGACACTTTGCCAGCAAGGCACAGATGTTCGAGGGCTTGATCGATTTCATTGAGCAGACCGTGTTCTCGCTGGTCAACCAGATTGTTGAGCGCGAGAGCGCGTCGGCCCTGGCGGCTCCCACGGCAGATGCTCAGAGCGGCGCCCGCCAGGCGGCCAAAATTGTCGTGATGTTGATGCAGTTTGCCGAGAAGAATCCAGGCATGACCCGTGTCATGGTAGGCGATGCACTGGTGTTCGAGAACGAGCGTTTGCAGCAACGCATGAACCAGTTTTTTGACAAAGTCGAAACCGCTCTCAAGCAGAGTTTGCGCAGCGTCGCTGATGCCAGCGGGTCAGCCACCCCGAGCGTCGACACGCAGGTGCGCGCATCGGTGCTTAGCGCCTTTCTGGTCGGGCGTTTGCAGCGCTTTGCGCGATCAGGCTTCAAAAAACTGCCCTCGGAGCACCTCGAGTCGAGTCTTGCGCTGATGCTCTGACCTTCGCGGTGCAAATTGCACCCCAATCCGGGTAAACCCGCGCTTTCCTTAGAAAATCACCTCTAGACAAAAGACCCAGCCACCCGGAACTCGTGAAACTGTTGCAAAATAGAACGGTCGTTCTTTTTTGTTCAACAGCATGACCATTTCCAAGTCTCCGCTCAGGGCTGCGCCGGCCAAGGGCCGCACCGCCTCAGGTGCCGGACGCCTCATGCAAAAAGGGCAGCAAACCAAGCAGGCCATCGTCGATGCCGCACTCGGCCTGGCGGCTCAAATTGGACTCGAAGGCTTGAGCATTGGCGCTTTGGCTGAAGTAACACAAATGAGCAAGTCCGGTGTGTTTGCCCATTTCGGATCGCGAGAAGAACTGCAAATCTCGGTCATACGTGAGTACTACGCCCGGTTTTCCGATGAAGTTTTTTTTCCGGCGATGGACGAGGCGCGCGGCTTGCCGCGAGTGCGAGCCCTGTTTGCCAACTGGATGAAGCGGGTCGCCATCGAACTCCAGTCGGGCTGCATCTTCATCAGCGGTGCGGTCGAATTTGACGACCGCCCGGGCCCGGTGCGTGATGCTCTGGCCAGTTCTGTCAAGACCTGGCTGGCCGCGATGCACCGCGCCGTTGTTCAAGCCAAGGAAGAGGGTCAACTCCAATCCGATGCGGACGAAGAGCAGATGGCCTTCGAGATTCACGGACTGATCCTGGCATTGCATTACGAAGCGCGCTTCCTGAAGCATCCGCGCTCCATCAAGCATGCGAACCAGGGATTTGAAAACATCTTGACACGTTATGGCAAAGCCAAGGCCTGCGTGTCGACCTCTTCCACCCAACCGAACCCAGGCTCAAAGGAGTAATCAGCATGCCTTCCTATACCCCACCCCTGCGTGACATGCAATTTGTGATGCATGAAGTGCTCAACGTGGTTGATGATTTCAAGCAGATGCCTCAGCATGCTGACATCGATGCCGAGACTATCAATGCGGTGCTTGAAGAGGGCGGCAAATTTGCCGCCGAAGTCATCTTCCCGCTCAACGTCAGCGGCGATACCGAGGGCTGCTCGATCGACCAGAACAGCCATGCGGTGACGACGCCAAAGGGCTTCAAAGAGGCCTATGCCCAATACATCGAGGCCGGCTGGGCTGCATTGGCCTGCGAAACGGAGTTTGGCGGGCAGGGGCTGCCGCTGGTGGTCAACCAGTGCTTTTACGAGATGCTCAATAGCGCCAATCAGGCCTGGACCATGTACCCGGGTCTGACCCACGGCGCCTACGCCTCCCTGATCACGCACGGCACCGATGAGCAAAAGCAGACCTACCTGCACAAGATGACCAGCGGCGAATGGACCGGCACCATGTGTCTCACAGAGGCGCATTGCGGCACCGATCTGGGCTTGATGCGCACCAAGGCGGAGCCACAAGCAGATGGCACCTTCAAGCTCACAGGTAACAAAATCTTCATCAGCGCCGGCGAACAGGACATGACAGCCAACATCATCCACCTGGTGCTGGCCCGCTTGCCCGATGCCCCGCCCGGCATCAAGGGCGTCAGCCTGTTCATCGTGCCCAAGTTCCTGGTCAACAAGGATGGTTCCTTGGGTGCTCGCAATGGTATCTACTGCGGCGGCCTGGAGCACAAAATGGGCATCCATGGCAACGCGACAGCGCAGATCGTTCTTGACGGCGCTGTTGGCACCCTGGTCGGGCATCCGAACAAGGGTATGAACGGCATGTTTGTGATGATGAACGCGGCGCGTCTGGGTGTTGGCAATCAGTCGCTCGGCCTGACCGAAGTGGCTTACCAGAATGCGCTGATCTACGCCAAGGACCGCATCCAGATGCGATCCCTGACCGGCACCAAGGCCAAGGACCAGGCGGCTGACCCCATCATCGTGCATCCTGATGTGCGCAAGATGCTGCTAACCGCGAAGGCCTACGCCGAGGGTGGCCGCGCCCTGATGTGCTTCAGCTCGATGCTGCTGGAGAAGGAGCACCGGCACCCGGACGAGAAAGTGCGCAAGGAATCCGGCGAACTGCTGGCCATGCTGACGCCGATTGTCAAAGCCTTTCTTACCGACAACGGCTTCACGGCCACGTCGGCCTGTCTGCAGGTGTTTGGTGGTCACGGCTACATCAAGGAATGGGGCATGGAGCAGTTCGTCCGCGATGCCCGCATCAACATGATTTACGAAGGTACCAACACCGTCCAGTCGCTCGACCTGCTGGGTCGCAAGATTCTGGGCAACAACGGGGCCACGCTGCGCAAATTCGGCAAGCTGGTCGCCAAACTGGTGGAAGAGGAAGGGGTCAACGAGAAGATGGCGGAATTCATCGCGCCGATCGCCGTGCTGGGCGAGCAGATGACCAAATTCACCACCGAGATCGGTTTCAAGGGTTTCCAGAATCCGGACGAGGTGGGGGCCGCTGCCGTGGACTACCTGCGCGTTGCCGGGCATCTGGTTTTCGGCTACTTCTGGGCGCGCATGGCGCAAGTGGCCCTGCGCCAGATTGCCGCCGGCAATACGGACACGTTCTATCTGGCAAAACTGCAGACTGCGCGCTTCTATTTCGCCAAATTGTTCCCGGAAACGGCTACATTGATGCGTACCGCACGCTCCGGCAGCAAGGTGCTGATGGATACCGAAGCGGTATTTGCGTAACGCGATTTTTCGTTCGTTCAACTACAAAGAGGAGTTCACCATGTTTCGTTTCATCATTGCACTTGCAATCAGCATCCTGTCGGCCTCTGCCATGGCGCAGATGACGCCGATTGGCCTTTGGAAAACCATCGACGACGATGGCAAGACCGAGAAGTCACTGGTTCGCATCACAGAAAAAGGCGGCGTGCTGACTGGTGTGGTGGAAAAAATCTTTGACGCAGCCAAGCTCGACTCCAAGTGCGACCAGTGCAGCGACGAGCGCAAGGACAAGCCGGTTCTGGGCATGACGATTATTCGCAACGTGCACCAAGATGCAGACGACAAAGCGCTGTGGAGTGGTGGCGAGATCCTCGACCCCAACAATGGCAAAACCTACAAGACCAGACTGAAGCCGGTTGATGGTGGCAAGACGATGGAGATGCGTGGCTATATCGGGTTCTTCTACCGCACCCAGATCTGGCATCGCGTCGAATGACACTGACCCCGGGCTTGTCCGGGGCGGTGTGAGAAAAACAGTTAGGAGTATTTTGTGAGACGATTCCAAGTCCGTAAAGTTGCCGTGCTGGGTGCCGGCGTGATGGGGGCGCAGATTGCAGCGCACCTGGTCAACGTCAAGGTGCCGGTCATCCTGTTTGACCTGCCGGCCAGAGAGGGTCCCAAAAACGGCATCGTCAGCAACGCCGTCGAGGGTCTGAAAAAGCTCAAACCCGCGCCGCTGGGGGTCGCGGCCGACGCTGCCTTGATCAGCCAGGCCAATTACGAGGAACACCTGGAACTGCTGCAGGACTGCGATCTGGTGATCGAAGCGATTGCCGAGCGCATGGACTGGAAACTCGATCTTTACAAGAAAATCGCCCCCTTTCTGGCGCCGCACGCCATCGTTGCATCCAATACCTCCGGCTTGTCGATCACGCAACTGAGTGAAGCCCTGCCGCAGGAAATCAAGCCACGTTTTTGTGGCATCCATTTCTTCAATCCGCCACGTTACATGATGCTGGTGGAATTGATCAACACGCCGACCACCGAGCCGAAAATTCTGGACGATCTGGAAACCTTTGTTACCAGCGTTCTGGGCAAAGGCGTGGTGCGTGCCAAGGACTCGCCCAATTTCATTGCCAACCGCGTTGGCATTGCCGGCATGCTCGCCACCATGAAGGAAGTGGCCAATTTTGGCCTTAGCTACGACGTGGTGGATGACCTCACAGGCAAGAAGCTGGGTCGCGCCAGTTCCGGCACGTTCCGCACTGCCGACGTGGTGGGGCTCGACACCATGGCCCATGTCATCAAGACCCTGCAGGACACCCTCAGCCTTGAAGTCGATCCTTTCTATGAGAGTTTTGCCACCCCTGAGGTGCTCAAGACTTTGCTCGAAATGGGCAATCTGGGGCAAAAGACCAAGGCAGGTTTTTTCAAAAAGGTCGGGCGCGATGTGATGCGCTTCGAGCTGGAGTCGGGTGAGTACGTACCGGCCGGTCAGAAGGCTGACGAGGTGTACGCCCGCATGCTGAAAAAGCCTGCGGCACAGCGCCTGCAACTGCTGCGCAACAGCGAGGGCGCGCAAGGTCAATTCCTGTGGGCCATTCTGCGCAACAGCTTTCACTATTGCGCAGTGCATCTGGCGTCGATTGCCGACAACGCGCGTGACGTGGACTACTGCATGCGCTGGGGCTTTGGCATGAAGCAGGGCCCGT
Source organism: uncultured beta proteobacterium (assembly GCA_903894475.1). Lineage (GTDB taxonomy): Bacteria > Pseudomonadota > Gammaproteobacteria > Burkholderiales > Burkholderiaceae_C > Rhodoferax. Next base: position 1,003 of record CAITQH010000278.1, on the reverse strand, counting down.
TCGAGTTGTGGCAGGAAGCCGGCTGGCTGATGGTTGCCAACATGGTCAAGGAAGACATTGACGCAGGCAAGGCCCTGTGCAAAGCGCCGCTGCCGGAATGGGTCTTTCAAGGGCCGGTGGCTGACGCTGGAGGTGTCCATACCGAACAAGGCTCCTGGAACCCCAGCAGCGGCCAGTTTGTCCTGCCACGCAGCCTGCCAGTCTACGCGCGCCAACACTTCCCGGAAAGCGTGCTGGGAGCCAACGCGCCCTCGGCGCAGACCGCCGGCAAGACCTTGCATGAGGATGAAGCCATCCGCCTGTGGACACTGGATGACGAAGTACTGATTGCCAGCATCAAGACCAAGATGCACGCCATCAGTCCGGGTGTGGTTGAAGGATTGCTGCAAGGCATTGAACTGGCCGAGGCCGGCTACCAGGGTTTGGTGGTCTGGTCGAGCGACGAGATGTTCTCGGCCGGTGCCGATCTGCAAGCCATGCTACCGGCCTTCATGATCGGTGGCGCCGCAGCGATTGACGGTGCCGAGGCCGAGATGCAGCAAGCCATGCTCAGCCTGCGCTATGCCAATGTGCCGGTGGTCTCAGCGGTGCGCGGTCTGGCATTGGGCGGTGGCTGTGAGTTGGCGGTCTATTCGGCCAAGCGGGTTGTCGCCATGGAAAGTTACATCGGCCTGGTCGAAGTCGGTGTCGGCCTGGTACCGGGTGCTGGCGGTCTGACTTACATCGCCCGGCGTGCGGCAGAGAACGCCGCAGCCTCCACCGGCAAGGACTTGCTGCCCTTCCTGACCGAAGGCTTCACAGCCGCGGCCATGGCCAAAGTGGGAACCAGCGCACTGGAGTCACGCAAGCTCGGTTACGTAATGGAAAGCGACGTGATCGTGGCGCACAAGGATGAATTGCTGTTTGTCGCGATCAACGAGGCCAAGGCGATGTTCAAGTCCGGCTACCGGGCGCCGCACAAGCGCCTGTTCCAGGTGGCGGCGGCGGTGTTGCCGGCTTCGGG
>CAITQH010000277.1 GCA_903894475.1 uncultured beta proteobacterium | reverse complement strand
TTTGTCCCAACTGGGCGGACAGGGGCTGCGCCAGCAAACGCGCCACCTGGTCGACCGACCCCCCCGGAGGAAATACCGCTACCAGCTTAATCGGCTGTTTGGTCGGCCAGACCTGGGCCAGCGCGACCAGCGGTGCGGCCAGGCAAGCGGCAGCGAACCATGCAAACAACAAACGGACGATCTGACGCTTCATTGAGGGTCTCCGGTGAACACTGAACAGTTTCCTGCAGAGGATACGCCGGCAGATGAGCGTTTGCTCTCGGGGTTTACGCAAACATCGCGCTGGCGACACCCGGCCGGCCGAATTTGGCTGTAAATTCACGCCATGGCACGACCCACCCAACTCCTGCACCCCCAGCGCACGCCCGTGCCCACCCGACCCGCGGCCACCGTGCTGCTGCTGCGCGATACCGCTGATGGCATCGAAGTGCTGATGACGCGCCGCTCCATGAAGGCCAGTTTTGCTCCGGGCGCTTATGTCTTCCCCGGTGGCGGCGTCGATGCCCTGGACGCCGCTAGCCACGCCCAGGCTCTGCGCCGCGCGACACAAAGCGAACTGCACCTGACGCAGGCGATCGCCGCCATCCGCGAAAGTTTTGAAGAATTGGGCATCCTGCTGGCGCGCCGCAATGATGGCGTGCTGGCCGACCACAGCGACATTGCGGCACTGGACCGCTCGAAGCCGTTTACCGCCCAGTGCCAGAGCCGGGGCCTGATGCTGGCCGCTGACGAGGTGTTTGTGCTTGCTCACTGGACTACCGACCGCGATCTGCCGCGCCGCTTTGATGTGCCCTTTCTGGTGGCCCGCATGCCCGAGGGACAAACCCCGGTGGCCGACGAAGCGGAACAGTTCGAGCCGGTCTGGGTGCGCCCCGCAGATGCTCTGAGGCGTCATCGCGAAGGCCAATTCTTCATCATCTTTCCGACCATACGCACGCTCGATCGCCTGCTCGCCTACAAGTCAGTAAACGCCGTCCTGCAGGCCTGCGCAGCCACCGAGCAGCCGCTTTGGACCAGTTGTCCACGCGCTGGTCTGCTCGGCGGCCACGAGGCACGCTACATGGAGCAGGACCTGCCCTATGGCGAGCTGGCTCTGGTCTGCCCGGATGGACAGATCGCGCACGCACTGGACTGGCAATGCGAAACGCCGGTTGCACTGCTGAAGAATGTATTGCGCCTGACGGCACCCAACCCTGGCCCGATGACCGGCCCCGGCACCAACAGCTATCTGGTGGGCGACCCCAACACCGGATATATCGCCATCGATCCGGGACCGGCCGACAGCGAACACCTGGAGAAGCTGTGGCGTGCAGCGGGTGGTGACATTCGCATGATTGTCTGCACCCATTCGCACCCGGACCACTCGCCCGGCGCCGCTCCGCTGCAGGCTATGTGCACGCCACCACCGCCGATTCTGGGACTGCCGTCGCAAGCCAGCGCGCGCCAGCACAGCCAGTTCACGCCCGAGCGCGACCTTGCCCATTTGGAGTTGTTGAAACTGGCAGGGCAAACTCCGGATGGCGAGGTGACCCACACGCTGCAGGTACTGCACACGCCAGGCCACGCGGCCAACCACCTGTGCCTGGTGTTGCTGGAAGACCGTCTGCTGTTCAGCGGCGACCACATCCTGTGCGGCAGCACGACGGTGATTGACCCACCCGACGGCGACATGACGCTCTACCTGGAGTCGCTTGACCTGCTGAGCACCGCCTGCGCGCAGCACGCAATCGAGTTCATCCTGCCGGCGCATGGTTATGTCATGGGTGGCTACGCAGGCGAAGCGACCAGCGCCATCGCTCGCCTGAAGGCGCATCGCTTGCAGCGCGAAGCCAAGATCATGCGTGTCATGCAGTCGCTACCGCAAGGCTCCCTGGACGACTGGGTGGCGCAGGCTTATGACGATGTGCCAGAGCGCATGTGGCCGGTCGCCAAGCGTTCGCTGTTGGCGCACGTGGCACGGATCGAAGGCGACTTGTCCATCCACGATTGACCTGGTGGGGGTCGGCGGGCGTGGCGCGGATGCCGGGGGCTCATGCGCTTCGCTTTTTGAAATCGCCACCAACATCCGCCCCACGCCCGCCTTACGCTTTCGCTGGGACCAACTGAGGTAGTTTTTGACCGCGTTGCCAACTACCGTTTCAAGACACCAAGGGGTAATCCAACTTTTCAATCTGGTCGCTTGAAAGCTGTCATTCACAAACCGGTGCGACCGACTTGAACCGGACATGTCTGGCAATTCAGCGGCTAAGGACGCTGCTGGGCACGCCTTTCGACCATGAGTGTGATGCGATTTCGGCCCCCTGCCTTGGCGATGTACATCGCGGCGTCGGCCCACCTCAACAAGCCCTCCACGCTTTGGTGCTGCGGCTCGATCAGCACCACGCCGATGCTGGCACTGCAGTGGTGTTCGATGCTTTCAGAGTTGTTGCTGACGGGCAGCAGGTAGGGCGCTGCCAGGCTGACGCGAATTTTTTCAGCCAGCTTGTTGGCCTGGTCGGCAGCTTCAGCCTGATCGGGTGTCAGATCGCACAGCAGCACGACAAATTCATCACCACCAATGCGCGACACGGTGTCCACGGCACGCACACAAGCCTTGAGCCGACGGCCCACTTCCACCAACAGCAGATCACCCGCCGCATGCCCATGCTGGTCATTGAGGCTCTTGAAATTGTCCAGGTCCATGAACATCAGTGCGCCAGATCTATCACTGCGCGTGCCAGCCGCCATGGCCTGCGCCAAGCGATCCAGCAGCAATCGCCGGTTCGGAAGACTTGTCAGGGTGTCGTAATAAGCCAGCTCGCGTATCAGTTCTTCAGCGCGTTTACGCTCACTAATATCCCGCGTCACGCCGAGTATTTCAACAACAGAGCCATCGACACCCAGAATGGGGTGAGCCATGACTTCCGTCCATACAGTGGAGCCGTCTTTGCAACGGTATTCAAGCTCTCCCCGAAAACTTTGCGGGGGTCGCCCAGCTGCCAAGTCGGCGTGCAATTGCGTGAAATACCCCAGCGAAACAGCTTGCGACTCGGGTGTGTGGATTTCTTCAATCGTCTGTTGCATCGCCTCGGCAGGGGTGAAGCCACGTATTGCTTCTATGGAAGGGCTGACGTAGGTGATCGTAAGCTCGTTGCCGCTTTTGATACAAATAAAGTCCAGCGCTTGCCATCAGGACCAACAGCCAAAATCCACCCGTCTGTGCGTAGGCGTCAGAGCGCCAATCTGCAAAAATTGCCGGTAGATCACGGCTCACTGCCAACACAAAAGGTCTATCCACGTTGAGGCCATTTATCGCAACGGTCCTCTGGTGCATCATGCGCTCGTCACCAGTTGCGAAGACGACACCGGTGAATAAGCTGAATCGCTGACCACTGTCTTGATGACGGGTGAAAAAAGTGCCGGGCTTGGCGAGATTCATGCCATCCACCCCAGGCAGCGGCGGTGAGTTCACGAAAACCGTGCCATCGCTGTGGATGATGGATGCTCGCGTGTCTGGTGCGTAGCGTATCGATTCAAGCAACGTGTCGAAATACTCTGGATCCAGGGTGGCTCCGATAATTCCGGAAAATGCTCTGTGCTCATCTGTGATGACCGTTGCCAACGTGACGGTAAAGACCCCCAGAACCGTCTTGTATGGTGGCGAAACATATAACGTATCTGGGTTGCCGTCCTGCCGGGCAACGCGGAAATACTCTTGCTCGCTGAAGTCCTGCCCGATGAGTTCCTCGCGATTGCTGGCGCTCACCGTGCCCGTTGCATCAAGTACCAGCAGGGTGCGAACCCCCGGCATGCCGTCGCTCACTGACTTCAGATGACGACTGACAAATGCAACGCGCTCCTTCCGTGCGCTCGGGTCGGGCAAATCGCTGCGAATCGACTTCACAATGCTACTTGTAGAGCGCAGTTGATGAGAGAGGTTATCAGCGACGATCTTGCCATAGCTTTGCAGACGCGCGCGCTCGCCCGCGTCGATGGTCCGGTATTCGGAGTAAAGATGTGCGCCCATTGCACTGCCAACGATTAGAAAAACTGCCGCGAGCAATAGCCATTGTGCGAAAGGCGATCGGACATTCAATCGCTTTCTAATACTCATTGCTGGCTCTCATGCGTGCGAGCCAATCGACAGGGGGATTGACTTTTTCCTGGATCGTGGGCCGGCCGCCATCAACTGTGACCTTGGTATCAAACCCGCACTGGCAATGCGCTCGAAGTGATAACCCACAAACACTCCCGAAATATTCTATGGTGATAGTTTGCCTCGGTACGCCGCTTAAGGCAAGGGGCAGGGGATGGTTGACTGCGACGGATTGCAGCCTGTCGTGATCATCTCCTAACGCGGCACAACTGAATTACGTTTCGCCGGATAGCTGACTTTCAACTTTGACGGTCAGCTTAGGAGTGAAGTGGCTGGTGTCAGAAGACCGTAGGCTACTGTTCAGATGTACGATCTGACCGATCCATACCGGTCACTTGGTTCAGCCGCTGCAGCCGTTGCAGCAACATGCGTCGAAAAGCCCTGAAGGCTGAGCCATTGATTGCCAAGCCCGGTGCAAATTTTGATATAGCATGAGAGCAAGCCATTCAGGAGATTTGAAAATGAAGATGCCACTTTCTCATAAGGTGAAGTTTGATGAGATGGACTGGGTTGAAGTTGGTGACGGTATGCGCTTTAAGCGCTTTCAACAAGGCGATTTGCAGGTGCGCCTGGTTGAGTGGGACAAAGCGATGGTTCATCCTTCTTGGTGTCTGAAGGGGCACATCGGATATGTGCTCGATGGTGTTGTCGAGATTGATATCGCCGGAACGGTTTCCCTATACGCAGCAGGTGATGTTTTCATTCTCCCGGAAGGAGAAGAACATAAGCACAGACCAAAAGTCTTAAGTGAAAAAATGAGGTTTTTCGCTGTCGAAAAAGTGAGTTAAACCAAACCGATCAAGACCTGTGATGAGCGGCCGCAATGGTCGAAATGCCTCCTCAAAAGCCGCCGTTCGACTATGCCTAGCACACTCGTCAAAGTGGCGATGCTTTTGTCAAAATGAGAACCCGTTAAGGAATAGGAGGAGCCGTGCGGACGCGAAAGATCGGGTTATGCGAACGGCTGAGTTCGCAATCATGGGAGGCACACGAATTCACTTGCGGCGTTTCCGCACAATATCCATAATTACGAGATGGATAAGATCTGGCGCAGCCCGACGTTTGTTGAGGTGTCCCAGCGTACCTGCAACAGCATGAGGGGATCGATTGCGCTCGGTCCAAGAAGCTACGGTCTTCATTCGTCTTGATGGATCGTCTTGGTGGATATAGGCCACCATCAAATCGACTGGATCCGTCGAAAGATGAGTTGAACTGAAATGGAGTTTGGATGAATTCCTCACCGGATAAAGCCATCGCTTTTGCATATGGCAGCGTCACGCGCAGACTGTATCTTCACACGGTCATCGTTGCCAGCTTCCTCCTGATCGTTATTTCCATAACCATTTGGGCTAGTAATACCCTCACAATGATCACCGCCATTACACGTTTTGAGCGAACCCACACGGTTTCACGGGTCGAGGCAATGGTGGCTTTTTTTGAATATGTTGATCAAAGAAAGCCGGAGTATTTGGAATCTTTTCATTCAAAGATTGCTATTACCCAATCCTATAACAAGGTTTTCAGCCGTTTGCTCGATATGCGAAAGGACACACCCGATGCTGAATTTGTCCGGATTCTGGAAAGCACTTTCAGCGAAACTGATCACGAAACGGCTTTGATCATTGTTAACAGAATAAAGGTCCTGTACTGGAATCCGATTTTGAGAGATCTGGTTGCTAACGCAGTCGGGGCTAATGCGGCGGGGGAAAGATTAAAGATACAGGTGGCTCAATTTCTTGCGACGAACAATGAGACTGAGCAGGCGGTCATCGAAGCAGAAATTCATAAGACAAGGAATGAATTCATTTCCCACGAGACTTCATTTTCAAAGAGTTGTAGTGATCTTTCCAACCAGATCGCATCGTATGTCAATTACATCACTATTGCCCTCCTGATTATTTCAGCCGCATTCACCGGTCTGCTGTCGTACCTGATTGCGAATGCAGTTATCCGAGAGGCGGCGAGGAACACATTGATTCTGGAAAAGGAAGTTCTGGAACGCAAAAGGAGCGAGCACAGCTACCGCACCATGTTCGACAGTGCGCCCGAGGGAGTGTGGATGATTGGCCAGGATCGGCGCACCACAGAGGTGAACCAGAGGATGTGCGACCTGGTCGGCTACACCCACGAGGAAATGATTGGACGCAACCCGGTCGAACTCGCAGATCAGGAGAACGCCAAGACTTTTGAAGAAAAGGCGCGCATCGTACCCAACCGCCAAACGCGCACTTACGAGGTTGCACTGCGCCACCGCGACGGGCACAACGTTCCGACCGAGTTTAGAGTTACGCACCTGTTCAACGAGGACGGCTCGGTGATGGGCGTGCTGGCCTTCGTGACGGACCTCACCGAGCGCAAACAGGCTGAAGAGAAGGCCCGGGAGGGCGCACAGGCGCTGCTGGCGAGTGAAGCCAGGCATGCTGCGATGGTGGCCAACATTTCGGATGTCATCGGCATCATGGGTGTGGATGGCCTGATGACGTACAAGAGCCCCAATATCGAGAAATACTTTGGCTGGAAACCGAGCGACCTGGTGGGAACTGACGGCTGGCTCACGGTCCATCCGGACGATCTGACAGGGATGCAACAGGCGTTCTACGCCCTCCTGAAAGAGGACAACTCGTCAACCACAGTGTTGTACAGATACCTGTGCAAAGACGGGAGCTATAAGCCCATCGAGCTGACCGCAACCAATCTGACGAAGGATCCAAGCGTCTGCGGCGTGCTCCTCAACTACAGGGACATCACCGAGCGCAAAAACACCGAAGAAGAGATCCGCAACTTGGCCTTCTCCGACCCTCTGACTGGCCTGCCCAACCGCAGATTATTGATGGATCGGCTCGAACAGGCCATGGCTTCTGCGACACGGCATGGACACCAGGGCGCGCTGCTGTTCGTTGATCTGGATGACTTCAAGACCCTCAACGACACCCTGGGTCACGACAAGGGCGACCTCCTGCTCAAACACATCACCCAACGGCTAATAACCTGCGTGCGCGAGGGCGACACGGTGGCGCGCTTGGGTGGCGACGAATTTGTTGTTTTGCTTGAAGATCTGAGCGAGGACGCGCAAGATGCCGCCACACAAGCCCAGACCGTGGGTGGGAAGATCCATGACGCGCTGGGGCAGCCCTATCAACTCAACGGCCACGGGCATCACAGCACGGCCAGCATTGGCGTCACCCTGTTTGGTGGCGCTCAACGCGAAAACATCGAAGAGCCTCTAAAGCGCGCCGAACTGGCGATGTACCAGGCTAAGAGAGCCGGGCGCAACACGCTGCGCTTCTTCGAGCCCGAAATGCGAACTGCTGTCAATACCCGGGCGACACTGGAAGCAGATTTGCGCCAGGCCGTAACCCGAGGTCAGTTCCTTCTGTACTACCAACCCCAGTGCAGCGGAGACAGGAACTTGCTTGGGGTAGAAGCGTTGGTGCGCTGGCAGCATCCCGAGCGTGGGCTGGTGTCGCCTGTTGAATTCATTCCAGTTGCCGAGACCAGCGGCCTGATTCTGCCCTTGGGTCGTTGGGTCTTGAAGGCCGCCTGCCAACAACTTGCGACTTGGGCTGCCCGTCCAGGGATGGCTGACCTCACGATGTCCGTGAACGTCAGCGCCCGCGAATTCAGGCAGCCGGACTTTGTTGAGGAGGTGGTGACCATCCTGGAGGCGACTGGGGCCGACCCGATGCGACTCAAGCTCGAACTCACCGAGAGCGTG
>CAITQH010000276.1 GCA_903894475.1 uncultured beta proteobacterium | reverse complement strand
TCGGCCGCCAACACCTGTTTCACGATGGCAAATAGCTCGCGCTGCTCAAAGGCCTGGATGTCTTCCAACTGGTAGCCCACCAGCAGACCTTTTTGCACAATCGGCAGGCCATCGTCTTTGCAGCGTAGATCGTGCAAACTGGTGGTCGTCAGCCCAAGCCGGTCAGCGGCTTCTCTGGTGGTGAGGAGGGCGGGTACTGTGGGTCGCTGATCGCTAAACATGACGGAGCCATGTTGGCTTCGAAATGCGAGATCTATCAAGTCAATTCTGGGAAATTGAGCGTGGGAGTCGCAGTGAAGTTACTGGCGCCGGTGATGATCTGAATCATGATCGTGAAGTTGTTTTTAAAATGTTTTACACGACAAAACATAGTTGTATGCTAAACTATTTACGACAAAAACTCAAAAATAGATAGTCCAGGCTACCGAAAACACGACACTCTCAAGTTTTGTTGTTGAATACACGGATTCGAATTCGCGACAGATGTAATCTATAGACATTCACTTTCACGACAACCGGCTTCCGATTTATGGACAAAGTATTGAGAAAAGCGACAACTGATGACTCGCTGCTGCTTTATGCAGAACTCGCCCCCGCGGGTGTGCGGGCGGCACAACGTCGCCTCAAGACCGGCGAACTCAAACGCATCGCGTTAGGAGTTTTATCCAGTCGACCGCAGGATGAGTGGCCTGCCTTGATAGCGCGCGAGCGAATCCGTGTGCTGGCTGCGTTGTTTCCCAAATCTGTCATCGCCTATCGAAGTGCCTTTCAGGGGGGAACTCCAAGTGATGGCGTGATGTATCTGACGTACTCCAATCCACGTAAGGTGCAACTACCCGGCCTGAGCGTTCAATTGCTGAAGGGACCGGGTCCCCAGCAAGGGGACATGCCAATGATGGGACGTGAACTGTACTTTCCGTCGCCCGCTCGGCTTTTGTTGGAGAACTTGACGATAAGTCGTGGTGCGGTGCATAAGTCGGTCGGCCGGGCTGCTGTGGAACAACGTCTTATCGACATGTGTGAGGCACGGGGTGAGGAGGCCCTTGGCGTACTGCGTGATGACGCACGCACCCTTGCGCCCAGGCTGGGCCTCGAGCGGGAATTCACAGTGCTCGACGGGATCATTGGCGCAGTCCTGGGTAGCCACAAGCTGGAAATGTCAACTTTCTCGGGAAAGGCAATGGTTGCCGCGATTGCATACGACGCCAATCGTCTCGCCCTCTTTGAGGCACTGGCTGCGCAACTCAGGTCTGTTCCGCTCAGGCAAGCTCCTGTAGTCGTTAAGAATGAGCCGGCGCGCGTTCACTTCGCCTTTTTGGAGTCGTACTTCAGCAACTTCATCGAGGGGACAGAGTTTGACATTCAAGAGGCAAGAGGCTTCGTGTTGGAAGGCAAGCCGATTACGGAGCGCCCGAAAGATTCGCACGACATCATGGGTGTCTTTCGACAAGCTCTAAATCCGGGCTGGGCCAATCAAACCCTTGCATCAGGCGAGCCCGTACTCAACCAGGTCAGAGCTAGACATGCGGACCAAATGAAGGAGCGACCAGAGGTTGGACCGGGTGAATTCAAGACGCTGGCAAACCGCGCAGGAAACACAGAGTTTGTCGCGCCGCGACTCGTGCGAGGCACGCTCGTTGAGGGATCGAAACTTCTGCCAACCGTCGCGCCAGGTATCGCCAGGGCGCTCATGGCGATGTTCCTGGTGTCCGAAATTCACCCCTTTACCGATGGCAATGGTCGCTTGGCTCGGCTGGTAATGAATGCTGAACTGTCAGTCGTGAACAGCTGCCGAATTATTGTTCCGACACTTTTCCGAGAAGAGTATCTGGACTGCCTGCGTGTGCTGACCCGGGAAGGCAATCCGAAGCCGTTTCTGGATGCGATGCAGAAGATTCATGCGTGGACTGCTGCCTTCGACTACGGGGACCTCGATAAAGTGATTGCTGATATGAAGGCTTGCAATGCCTTCGAGAAGTCGCGAACTTTCCATGAACTGCTTTTTCCGCCAGGGCAGTAGGAGATCAGTCACAGTTTCACAATATGAAACAGACAATCTCCGCAAACAGGGGACAAACACCCGAATCTTTCCTCACCTGTTGTGAGAGCGAGTTTGAACCCAGGTCCGCATTGCACCACCATACACAAAATCCAACCCTTCATCCGGTTGGATTTTTTTTGCCTACGCCCGCGTGTTCATTGGGGTTCCCGAGGGTTCTTGCGGACTTCGACGTTTTTTCAGAAGCCCAAAATTCGGCCATTTTTGCTCTCTCCGGGCCAATAGTCTCCGCGACGCAGAGAACTCAAGGCGGGCCGAAGTCCGCAAAGAAAAATGAATATACCCATAAAAATCAATAGGTTACGTGCGGACTGATCGAGAGAGTTGTTTTTCAGCTTTGGTAGGCGGAGGGAACTGCCTGTGCCAGCGGAGGCAGCCTTACACCATCCCCAGTTTTCGATGCCGTTGCATACTCAGCATAGCCACGGCTCGCGCCAGTCTCGAATTTTGCGGTCCACAGGCATTGACGGAGTTATCAAATGCATCCATTGTTCAAGTTCCTCCATCTGGCCGGTGTTGTTGTATGGGTGGGCGGCATGTTCTTCGCCTGGATGTGTTTGCGTCCGGTCGCGGCAGCCAATCTGGAGCCACCCACACGTCTCAAATTGTGGGCAGACGTTTTCGCGCGATTCTTCCCATGGGTATGGGGATGTGTCTTGGCCGTTGTGCTCAGCGGGTCTGTGGCATTGCTGGCAACCGGCATGAGGCAGGCACCGCCACATTGGCACGCCATGCTGACGTTGGGTCTCATCATGAGCGCCATCTTTGTCTACGTTTTCATGGTCCCGTATGGCAAACTCAAAATCGCCGTCAGTGGGCAGAATTGGCCTGCCGGCGCCAAGGCGCTGGGTCAGATACGACAGTTGATAGGAACAAATCTAATACTTGGATTGACCACCATGGCGGTCGCCACGCTTGGGCGCGGGCTGTGAAATCTCTGCATGCCTGAATCATTCCCTTCCCAGTACGACCATCGCCGCGTCATCCTGGCTGGCGGCTTGGCACTGGCCACTGCCATGGGCATTGGACGCTTCGCATTCACCCCGCTGCTGCCCATGATGTTGCACGACGGCACTATCTCGCTGGCGGGCGCAAGCTGGTTGGCCAGCGCCAATTACATCGGTTACTTGGTGGGTGCATTATTTTGCATGTTCAAACCATTGCCCAACCCTACTGCCATCATCCGCACCGGACTCGTCAGCACCCTGGTCTTAACGCTCGGTATGGCCGTGCCCTGGGCCGCGGCATGGCCGCTCTTGCGATTTGCCGCCGGCGCGGCCAGCGCGCTGGTGTTTGTGTACACCTCGGGCTGGTGTTTGTCGCAAGCCGCATGGCGCGGCCACGCCAGCCTTGGCGCTCTGATCTACACAGGTCCTGGCGCAGGCATTGTGCTGACAGGCCTGGCGGCCAGCGCCATGGTGGCGGCAGACTGGCGAGCCAGCATTGGCTGGTTGATCTTCGGACTTCTGGCGCTGGTGCTGACGATGCTGATCTGGCCAGTCTTCCATGCACGCAACACGATGTCGGCAGCTAAAGCAGCACATACCGTCAACCCAAGTACGGCGACCGACCATTCAACAGTCGAAGTGGCATTGCTGTCCCTGGCTTACGGTATCGCGGGATTTGGCTACATCGTCACGGCCACCTTCCTGCCTGTAATCGCCCGTCAAACCCTTCCCGGGTCCGCCTGGTTGGACCTGTTCTGGCCCATACTGGGCTGCGGGGTCATTGTCGGCGCTCTCTTTGCCTCCCGCATGCGCCAAGTACGTGATCTGCGCTTGATGCTGCTGGCCTGTTACCTGATCCAGGCCGCGGGTGTTGCTCTGAGCCTTGCGACGCCAAGCTTGTTGGGTTTTGCAATGGGTAGTCTGCTGGTGGGCCTTCCCTTCACGGCCATCACCTACTTTGGGATGCAAGAGGCACGCCGAATCCGTCCACACCATGTCGCATCCACCATAGGTCTTCTGACCGCGCTCTACGGACTTGGCCAGATTCTTGGTCCCCCAATGGCTGCCTACCTGCTGAAGCATGCGGCAACGCCAGCAGCGGGATTCGATCTGGCGCTGGAGATAGCGGCAGGATCGCTATTGTTGGGGGCAGCTCTGTTTGGGGTGTTGGTGCGGGAATATCCAGTCAGCGAGTAGAGGGACGAGCGGACCAATCGAGCGAGTTGTTCTTCAGCTTTGGTAGGCGGAGGGAACAATGCATCACTAAATTCCGGCGTTAGCGAGCAGTGATGATGTTGAATGAAAATCGCCTTTGTGTTAACGTGACCGCAGGACTTCATGATGAACCGAACTTCGAGCAATGCTACTGTGATGCCAAAACCAAGGGTGAAGCGCTCTGTGGGTAGGGCTGCGCCCAATTTGCGTGAAGTTCCATCGCTATCCAAGGACGACAAGTCTTTTTTTACGGCGATCTCAACCAGCGATCGCTTCTCAGTCGCCTCTGCGAACAAGCTGTTTCTTGGTGCCACCGAGAAGGCTTGAGCATTTAAATCGTCGTGCGAGTTTGCATAACGAAAGCCTTAAGTGGCCAGCTGATTGCTGAACGTCTTGATCCCAATATTCTTATAGCGCGCTTCTCAGAATGGAAGGCTGGCGACGAGTACAGCAGCTATTTCTTTGGCAAAGATGCGTTGGGGGTGAATAGCTCGGTTCTGCGCCACGTGCATATGATTCCTCTGCATGATGCCGACCAACTTGCAAGTTGGAATCGGGCATGGCGCAGAAGACCGCCAGCGCGAAAGACCAGTGACAGGTACCTCTTTTACTGCGACGGCGGCGCGCTACATGGCTATCTTTTGATTTATGTCGTTGGCGACCCGGGCGCACATGATTTTTTGAGCTCACCTGAAACCCGGCAATTGCTAGCCGCCTTTGAGCAATGCGCCGAGCAATTTTTTCATTTCGGAACCTTCACGGTTTGACATCATCAGAGTTGCTGAGTGAAAGTGCCAATCGGTTTCGCTGTTCTTCCCACAATGGAGGAGGATCCACCGCAATATCGAACAGAGTCAGGTTATCTGGCAAAGCGTTGAGCAGGATCGCTTCAACAATGTCTGGCGCCAGTGTCGTCAGGTTGACCATGCGGCTCACATAGCTATTGTCAATTCCCTCGCGTTTGGCGATTTCAGTCATCGTTGAGGCTTCACCCGATTCCAGCACGGCCAGCCAACGATACCCCCTGACCAGCGCCAACTGCAACGGTGTGGCAGCCGTGTCCCATGGCCGGGCTTTGCCGGGTTCACCATTGTGCAGGGTCACTTGCTTGCGCCCGGAGCGCCGCTTGAACTGGATTGGGACCGACAAAGTCAATCGACCGTCGCTGGACTGGCTGACTTCCGGCGCACCCGTCTTTTGGATATGCACGCCATTCATGCCACTGCCTCCAGGCGCCTGGGTTGAGCAGTATCGGGGCGCAAATCCGTCACCAGCCGTTCGATGCCATTGGCGCGCAGGCGGACTTCCAAGTCATTGGGTGTCACGATCACTTTTTCGACCAGCATCTTTACGATTCGAGTTTGCTCGGCCGGGAATAGTTGATCCCAAATGGCGTCCAGGCGCGTCATCGCCACCGTGACCTTGGCCTCGTCCAGAGTTGGATCCAGCTTGATGGCCTGTGGCATCACGTCTTTGAGCAGGTCCGGCGACCGCAAGATGCCGCGCAGTTGGTCGAGCACTGCGGATTCCAGTTCCGCCGCCGGCAGGCGTGGCACACCAGAAGCACCGGTGTGCTCCTTGATATCGCGCGTGGAGAGGTAATAGCGGTACCGTTTTCCGGTTGCCTTCTTTGTGCTGTGCCAGGGCGTCAAAGCGCGGCCATCGATGCCGAACACGATCCCCTTGAGCAGAAATGGCGTCGTTGAGCGAGTATTGTTGCCGCGGGTATGACTATTTGTCGCAAGAATGGCGTGAACATCGTCCCATAAATTCTGGGGGATGATGCGCTCATGCTGCCCTTGAAACCATTGACCCTTGTGGTGCACTTGGCCGAGGTAGTTTTGACTATGAAACAGCTTATAGACCATCCCCTTGTCAATCGGCTTGCCTTCGCGGATCCTGCCATCCTGAGTGGTCCACGCCTTCGAAGTCACGCCATGAAGACGGAGTTCCTTAATCAGTTTGGTGGTTGATCCGAGCTCGACGAATCTCGTAAAAATGTGAACGACAAGCTTGGCCTCTTTCGGGTTGGGCACCAACTTTCGGTCATCAACGTCATAGCCGAGCGGTGGAACGCCCCCCATCCACATGCCCTTGCGCTTGCTGGCGGCAATCTTGTCGCGGATCCGCTCACCTGTGACCTCACGCTCGAACTGCGCAAAGGACAGCAGTACGTTGAGCATCAAGCGGCCCATGGACGTCGTAGTGTTGAATTGCTGGGTGACCGACACGAATGAGACGCCCTGGCGCTCGAACACCTCTACCATCTTGGAGAAGTCTGCCAGGCTGCGCGTCAAGCGGTCAATCTTGTAGATCACGACCACATCGATCTTGCCGGCCTCGATGTCGGCCATCAGGCGTCTGAGGGCAGGGCGCTCCATATTGCCGCCGGAGAAGGCGGGATCGTCATAGTCGTCGGCCACCGGGATCCAGCCCTCTGCACGCTGGCTGGCGACGTAGGCCTGTCCGGCGTCACGCTGGGCATCGATTGAGTTGTATTCTTGATCCAGCCCCTCTTCGCTGGACTTGCGTGTGTAGACGGCGCAGCGCATGCGCTTCTTCAGGACTTCGCTCATGCCCCGCCTTCCTTCCCAGTGGAAACTCTCTTCGTGGTCCGTGTCTTGAGTCCGAAAAACAAGGGGCCCGACCAGCGTGTGCCAGTGATTTCGCGGGAGATGTGGGACAGGCTCTGAAAGGCTCGGCCGTCAAAGTCGTAGTTGCCATCGGCAGTGACGATCACACGGTATTCTTTGTCGTGGTACTCACGGGTGAGCACGGTGCCGGCGACCGGGCGGTAGTCCGGGTCGCGTGGCGTGGCCTTGCCCGTCTGGATCAAGGATTCGATCCGTCGCTTGTTCCGATCCAACAAATTCGGATCGACCTTGCGATATTCAATCTCCTGCAGCTTGTAGGCGATACGGCGCTCCAGGAACTGTCGATTGTGGTTTGGTACATCGGCATGGAAAATCTTGCGCCAGAGTGATTTGATCGCTGACATCTCCAGTTCGGGCAGCTGGCTGATTTGTGCAAGCACCGACGGTGGCGTGGCGGGAATGGCTTTTTGGGATCGCATCAGGACTCCGAATTTCTATAGTTGACGGGGTCTGAATGAACGCTCTGGTCGCCAGAGAAGGCAAGTGAAATATCGCTCGCTGGGGCTGTGTTTGCCACCATTGGAGAATGCGCCATGCGCTGTCGAGCGAGCCCTCTTGCCAGGATGACTGCGATCTCGCACCGCCGCTGCTCTGGCGTCATGCGCTCGGGTGGTGTTTGGTTGACTTCATGCATTGGTTGCCGGTCCTTCTTGTCCAACTTGCTCGATGCAAAATTGTCCTGAAAGACCGCGACCAACACCATGAGGGAGTTTCTGGCTCGCGCGGGCTTCTGCTGGTCGGCGCGAGATCGGAAGCGAAATTTTGATTACTTGCTGTAGGGCAACTGGCCGTTGTTGATGAAGCGGTCGAAGGTATCTTCCTCCGGCTGCTCGTCGTCATGTTGCGGCTGGCGCCATTCGGTGTCGGGCATCAGCAGCAGCGTGAGCGTGTAGTCATAGTTGCCGGCGACCTTGGTCATCTCGCTCAACTCGACATAGGCAGGCTCACGCGGAAACCAGACTTGGGCTTTGATCGAC
>CAITQH010000275.1 GCA_903894475.1 uncultured beta proteobacterium | reverse complement strand
CATCATTTTGGTTTGCGCCGGCTTCACCCTTGCTTGGCTGACAATGCCGGCGGTAGGTTGGGCGGTAGAGCACTCCCCTTCTGACGTGGCAACGCCGGCGATGTTGTTTTGCGCCCTGATGTGCGCATATGTGGGGGCAATCACCTTGACAATAGGTGTGTGGGGCGGTTTTCCGGCTGGGAGCCGACACTTCATACCCGGTGAATTTCGGAACGCCATACGCAATCTGCCGCTGATTGCGACTCAGCAGCCCAACGCCAGGACGTCCCCCATTACCCAGATACCTGCCGACTGGGTTGCGGAGGATGAGGCCGCATGCCTCATTACGATGCCCCCCTTTGCGCAGGTGCCTTACGACTGGGTTACGGAGGATGACGATACCTGGGCTATCGACTTTGCGAGAGTAGAAGAGCACGCGCTTTGCTACATGGCGTCCTGTGACATTTTGGGCGAACGGTATGACTGGAATTCTGTCAGCTTCAACATCAAGACCCACTTTCCGGACCTCGCCCCTGCCGATTGCAAAAAAATCGCCCTGATTGCACTTGAAAAGAAGCCGGGAAAATAGCCGGCGTCTGCGGCTTCGAGGAATGGGGCGGGCTTTTGATGGCAGGCATCGGCGAGGAACGCAAGCACGTTGCGGTGCAGTTAGCTGATTTCGCTGCTTCTGACAAGAGGTTAGGAAGTTGGTGAAGTCTCGCCGTGCCCTGGTTTTCCTATGCATTTGCTCGCCGCAAGCCTTGGCGCTGGACCACTGGTCTGAACAGGTCGGGCCAAGCTTGGTGTGCGGCCTCGATGTCGTCCTGCTTGACCTGAAGCGCGACCAACTCAAACCTTTTCCACCAATGCAATATGAAAAAAACTAACGCAACCAAGACCACTGATCTGTTAGCCCTCAACTCGCCATCACTAAGCGCCATCTGGCAAGGGTTTTTCATCAAGCCTTCCCCAGACTTTTGGAGTAAACGCTCGGAAGAAGAGGTTGCGACCCTGGAAAAGCGTTGCGAGACGCACTGGGTGACCAGAATTTCACCGCTACTGCGTTCGTCCAAGTTCCGATGCGCCGTCGCGTTGCTGATGGGAATATTGCTCTGCGTCCTGACCCAAGACGCCAAGCTGCGCGGGGATACAGCCATCAGCGTGTTGATAACGGGCTTTCTTCTTATCGTGGCAAGTACCATTGGTACGGTTGTGGTCATGGTGATAGCCGTCGAGGCACATGAGCAATACGCCTGGGGTGTGGTTGCTGATATCGCCGCCAAATTATCACCACTGCGAAACACGACCCATGCTCACCAGCATGTTATGCGTATTCTGAAAAGAAGCGCCAGCGCAACAGCCTATCGTGACGCCGTGACAAGCATGGGTCGCGAACTGCGGCTTGTGGATCAAGATGTTTTGCGAGGCATTGACTGGCTGGAACAGGAGGCCCTTGGTCGTCGCCTGCCACCTCTGCGTCCACCGCACTGGCGGAAGTACTACTACCGCATAGTTTCCCGGCCGAAAACACCGCGTCACCGCTGATTCATCCAAAGACAAAGCCACACCACGACAGTGTCGCAAATTGTCTTGCGCTTACACCCCAGTGGATTGCCGCAGCGGGTCGATGACCCCCTTGTACCGATAAGCCGCCTCACGCGCGAGGCAATAGCCACAATCAGTCGGTAGTCTCCCCTTGATGGACAGGTCTGGTCACCCGTTGTGCCCAAGGGCAGCATGTTGCATTGGCCATCATGGCTGTATCCTGGAGCTATTGACACTGACACTGAGGTAAAGTAAGCGGATGCCGCGCCTGACTCAAGCCCCCAATCTGGTTATGGCCACGTTGTGGGTCGATTGGCTCAAGGCCGAGGGAATCGGGGCGAGTGTGCAGCGCGAGTACCTCAGGAGCGCGGCTGGCGAATTGCCACCGGATCAATGTTTGCCAGAAGTATGGATCGATGACCCGAGCCAGGAGGCCAAGGCATTGGAGCTTTTGTATTTCTTGCGGCATGTGCCACAGCGGCGCTGGCGTTGCACTTGCGGTGAGCGCGTGGTGGGGGGCTTTGAGCAGTGCTGGAACTGCGGCGCGATGATGCCCACACCTGAGAAATAGTTGAAGAGAACAAACCATTTCACCATGACTGCAAAACTGAAGCCTGTAGCCCTCCTTTCTTCAGCAGTCCTGCTTTTCGGCTGTGGTGGCGGTGGTGCTGGTGGTGGCTTCGACACGGCTGCGTATCAGCAGGCCGTTGACGCGGCCCTTGCCAAGGAGGCAGAAGCAAGAGTGCTGGCGGTCGATAGGCCCTGCGATACGATTTTGCAGTGCGGCGTGGTTTCGTTCACTGATCCAAAGGATCAGTGCGCCATACCGGTGTACCAGCCCTATTCGCTGGTGACCGTGACGGCGGCAGCGGCCAAGGTGGCTTCGGATCAGCAACTGGCGCTGGCGGCGCATGCGCGGGAGCTTTCACCACAGCCTTTGGTAGCCTGTCCAGCCTATGCTAGCCTGCCTCCCGTGCTGGCCTGCGTGACGACCAGGTGCATAACGGGGACCGGGACCCCCTTGTAAGCACGAACTCAATGATGGACTGGCAATGGCGAAGGTTCGCGCAACTCTCCGGTGACGAGTTGTATGCAGTGCTGGCGGCGCGTCAGCAAGTGTTTGTTATCGAGCAGCAATGCCTGTACCTTGACATGGACGGTCTTGACCAGGATGCGCATCACTTGCTTGGCTGGCGCAAACGTGACGGCAAGCCACAGCTTGCTGCCTACCTGCGCTGCCTGGCGCCCGGCGCCAAATACACCGAAATGTCCCTCGGTCGTGTGCTCACCAACTCAGACTGCCGAGGCACGGGCATCGGACGCGAACTGTTGATGAAGGGCATCACACACGCTGAGCGACAGCATCCCAGGCATCGCATTAGGCTAAGCGCCCAGGCGTACCTGGAACGCTTCTATGCGGGCTTCGGATTTGCGGCCGTGTCCGCTCCCTACGACGAAGACGGCATCCTGCATATCGACATGCTGCGCTGAGGATCAACTCAGAAAGCTCACGCCGGTGAGTTCCTCAGAGAGGTTCCATAGTCGCTTCGCCGCTTCTTGATCCTTGGAAGCACGGGTTGAACCGACCTTGACGGGGGCCCCGCGCATTTGACGCATCGAACGCGGCCCACAATAATCGCCACCGTCAATATCGTCCCCCAGGGCCGCATACAGCGTCGGCAGTGCACCGCTTGAAGCAGACTGGCCAACCAAGGGAAAGAAAGCCGTGAGAAACCTCGGGAAGTGTTGCGCCAGATTGGTCGCTGCAACGCCCGGATGTGCAGCGACCGACAAAGTTTGGAGCCCCGCTTTTTGCAGTCGACGATTCAACTCGTAGGCAAACATCAGGCAAGCCAGCTTGCTTTGGCCGTACGCGCCGCGCTTGCTGTAACCACTCTTGAAGTTGAGATCGTCGAAACGTATTTCGCCCCAATTGTGGGCCAGGCTGCTCAGACTGACTACCCGGGAGTTTGGCGTCTTGGCGAGCACCGGTAGTAGCAGACCGGTCAGCGCGAAGTGACCCAGATAGTTGGCTGCCAATTGGCTCTCAAAGCCATCCTCACTCAGGGAGTACGGCGGCATCATGATGCCAGCGTTGTTGATCAGCAGGTCCAGTTTCTTGTGGCTTTTTAAGAAGGTCGTGGCAAATGAGCGAACAGACTTCAGACTACTGAGATCCAAGGTCTGGCACTCGATATGGGCCTTGGGATAGCGAACGAGGATTTGCCTCTGGGCGGCTTTCGCTTTGTCCATATTGCGGCAGGCCAGCACCAGCCTGCAATCCTTGCCCGCAAGGGCCAGGGCGGTGTCGTAGCCTAGGCCGATATTGGAACCGGTAACGATAGCTATTCGGCCCTTCTGATCGCGGGCATCATTGATATTCCAAGTCATTGCGTATTACTTTCTGGGTGTCGGTCAGCGCATGGTAGCGTTATCGGGCCTCTGATCTGTGCAAGAACCCGAAACTCCTGCATCACACTCGCGACCTCGCCGTCAACGTTCGCTACCCCGGCTCGGCAACCTCGGTATCGGCTTGCGGTCTGCCAGCATATGTCTTATCCCAAGAATCGGGTGCCGCAGCAGCATTCGCGGACCGGCCCAGCGCATCACGACCCTGATTCTCTCGCGCATCTGATCGTTGTAGCAGTGCACGACGCACTTGGCACAGTTGGGTTTTGCGTCGCCGAACACACATCGTTGCAGCCGGCGCTGGGCATAGTCAAACAGTTCACTGCACTCAGGGCACAGGGCTCCAGCTACGTGATGCTTGCCGCAATACATGCGAATCATCACCTCAATCGTCTTGAGTTCGCGCACACGCTGGACGAACTGCTTGTCGGTGTTGAATTCAATGAATTGATCTGGCATGGAATGTTCAAGTCGTGGGTGTCGCCATGAAAGCAATCGCCAGCGCGGCAGATACCAAGAACCGGTTCACCAGCACCAGTATCGGAGCGAGCACTTCACCGATCACGACACCGTAGGCGACGTACGCGGGCAGTCCGGCACTGAGCACCAGACCCTGGATGGGAGCAATTCCATTGATCAGCTTGGAGATGCCATGAAGCAAAAGCGCACCCGCCACGATCCAGCGCAAAATGACGAACCCGACTGCAGGCTGACGCAAGGCGGATGAGAACTTATTCATGGATCCCTACTCACAAACGAATCATTCGATGATGATGCCCATATGGTAACTTTTCAGACAGACAATCCCCACATTCGTGGCTTTCACGCCCACGTCTATTTCTCTCAATCCAACGTCGATCAGGCTCGCCATTTGTGCGAGACCGCCGTCAAACTGTTTGACGTGAAGATGGGTCGAGTACACGAAAGACCCGTTGGACCCCATCCTGACTGGAGCTGCCAACTTACCTTCAAGCCAGAAACGTTTGGGCAACTGGTTCCCTGGCTGGCTATGAATCGGTCAGGCTTGGTGGTCTTTTTGCATCCGATCAGCGACAACGACTTGCTGGATCACGTCGAGCGCGCGATGTGGATGGGCGCGCTTCGGCCACTAGACTTGAGCATGTTGGACGCTGGGCCGGGCGAATACGATCTTTAGCTGCAAGATTGTTCACCGCGACCCGGATGATTTGAAGACCCGGCCGACCGGAAATTCTGGTCTGCGCCTGGTTTGTGATGCGATCATCAAGAGTTGGCGTTCCGTCGGGGCTGACACATGAGCGTCATCTCAAGATCTGCGCCCATGTTCACGGCGAGCGATCCAAATCGTTGACGCCAGAATGACCAGAGCACCAAGCAAAGTGGTCTGGCTTGGCACGTCGGAAAAGACCAGCCAACCCATCACGGATGCCCAGATCAAATCCAGGAAACGCAAGGACTGAGTGGCCGAGATGTCGGCGGATCGGAAGCCACGGGTAAGGCAATACTGGCCGAGCGAACCCAGCACGCCGGCCATGGCAAATCCGAGCCATTGCCAGCTTGTTGGTGGTGACCAGTGCATCAATCCCAATGGCAGACTCAAGGCGGTTACCGAAATGGCTTGCCACAGCACGATGACACCGGGCTTTTCGTAGCGGGTGAGGGTCTTGGTCATCAGGAATGACGCGGCAAAGACGGGGCACGATGCGAGCATGGCCAGGGCATACCAGCCGCCCTGACCCGAGAGTCTGGGGGCGACGACGACCAGAACGCCAGACAAGCCGACAACTGCCGCAACCCAGCGATCAGCGCGCATCTTCTCGCCCAGGAACCAGGAAGCACCCAGCATGATGAATATCGGACCGGTGAAACCAATGGCCGTCATGTCTGCCAGCCCCAGATGGGGCAGGGCGATAAACCACAGCGTGAGCCCCACGGTATGGACCGCACCGCGCCAGAGTTGCCCGCTCAGATTGACCGGGCGATAGGCCAGCAAGCCCTCGCGCAAGACCAGCGGCAGCAAGGCCACGATGCCAAAAACGTAGCGCAGAAACTGCGATTGAAACGGATCGAGGGACAGGGTGATGGTTCGGACCGTGGCATTAAGACAGGAAAACACCAGACCGCTCAGCGCCACCCACAACATGCCGCGCCAGACGGCTGGCAGGCGCAGCACGCGCATGCGAGCGTGCCGGTGCGCTACCGCAATCCGGCGCGGGATCAGTCTGGATAATGGGGCTCGGGGGTTCAACGACTGTGAACTTCTCAGCCATCAACCTCGGTGCCAGCCCAGGATAGAACCGCACGAAGCAGCGTATCCAATTCCTCGCGTCTCATCGAGGATGTGATCTCATCGTCATACCGAAACTCCACGGCAAACGGATTGAGGCTGCGCAGTTCATCCACCGATACTGGCAAGGCTGTTCCATGGTCTAGCACAGCTTGTCCCAACGCCGCGAGGTCGTGGGTGCGTCGAACCTCAATGTTGTAGCGTGTGCAAGCTGCCTTCAGAGCCTTCTCAACGGCCTGCTGCGCATGAAAACCCAGTGCCGCCATGGTGGCTTTGGGCAGGGGAAGCAGCAGCGCAAAGGTGTCGCCGTCGCGCACAGCCAAGCGCAGCAGGCGGCGCGCCTCTTCAAGCGCTGGTGTCATGAATCAGCTTTCCCTCTTTGGCCGCCCAGTAGGGCAGGGTTCCTGGCACCTGGCTGCGCCGCGCGAACTCTTGACTGGACATAACCAGCACATCGACGCCGACACCGATGGAGCCGATGGCCCGGTGCAACTTCAGGTATTCGTCGGCCTTGTCTGGCACATCGCTTTCGATGACGAGCAGGTCCAAGTCTGAACCCTCATCAGCATCGCCACGCGCATAAGAGCCAAACAACATCACGCTCGCAGGGCTGCTCGCCGCGTTTACGGCGCGACGTGCTGCTTCAAGAATGGTGTGCTGGGCAAGCATAAGTTTTCACTCGTAGACCGCGATTATGAATGCGGCGATTCTATTCCTGACGCAGCAGCACCAGCTAACACCCGAATGCGTGGCAGCCGAGCGCCGGTAGATAGCTTGGTGGCGACATTGGCGTGTAATTCGTAGTTGTAAAACGTCATTTTCAGAAATGATTTTCAAAAAAATAGCCAATAGCCGACAAGCCCACCTTATCCCAAGAACCGGGTGCCGCAACAGCATCCGTGGCCTGGCCTAGCACATTACGATCCGGAGAGCTCGCGCACGCGCTCGATAAACTGCTTGTCGGTGGTGAAATCAATGAACTGGTCTGACATTGAAATTTCTCGCACCGGTTGGGGCGTCGGCTTACTTTGCTGCCAGCCCAAAGACTCGTCTTGCCAAAGCCGTAGCGGCGCCGACCGGGTCGGCGCGGATGGCCTTCTCCTGCTCCGCCATCATCAGGAACAGTCCGTCAAGCGCCTTCTGCGTCACATAGTTTTCGATCCTTGCCTGCTTGGCGTCCACCAGGCCCAGCTTCGCGCCCTTGCTGGCAATTTCGTTGTACTTCTCGGCCAGGCCGACCTTGGCGGTTGCTTTGGTGACGATGGGGAGAAATTTCTCGGTGAGCTGGTCGCTGGTGGTTCTGCGGAAATACTCGGTCGCGGCGGTGTCGCTGCCGGCAAGAATTCCTTTTGCGTCCTGCCAGCTCATGTTTTTGACCGCGTTGACCAGCAGCGGTTTAGCCTGTGGTACGGCCTGCTCGGCTGCCCGGTTCATGGCTGTCACCAGTTCTTCGGCCTGCTTTTGCATCCCCAGCAGACGCATCGCGCCTTCGACACGCTTCAGGACGTCGGGCAGCGGTATCCTGACCTTGTCGTTGCCCAGGAACCCGTTTTCTGCGCCCAGTCTGGAGACGGCATTGGCAGTGCCCTGCGTCAGTGCATCTTTCAGGCCGCTGCCAGCATCGGTATTGCTGAGGCTACCCAAATCAAGGGCGAGCGCCTGAAAGCTGATGAGCAGTCCGGCAACAAGTCCGGCAATAACACGCATGAATCGCTCCTTTGCAAAGCAGTATTGAAAGATGCGATTGTGACGCTCTGAATCGCCAAGCACTGTCGTCTGCACGATATCATCAGCTCAAACCCCCACCGGAGCCATCCTCATGCAAATCGATCCCGCACTTCAGTCCAATGCCGACAACTACAAGTTGCTGACCAACCTGGTGGTGCCGCGCCCGATTGCCTGGGTCAGCACGCTCAATCAGACTGGCGTGGTCAATCTGGCGCCTTTCAGTTTTTTCAACGCCCTTGGCAGCGATCCTGTGTACCTGATCATCAGCGTCGGCCGCAACGACAAGGGGGAACCCAAGGACACGGAGAGGAACATTCAGTCCAGCGGCGAGTTTGTCGTGAACATGGTGACAGAGGATTTGTTCGACGCCATGAACATCTCGGCGGCCGACTTTCCCCCTGATCAGAGCGAACTCGAAGCAGCACATCTGCACACCGCGCCCTCGGTGCACATCAAGACGCCGCGTGTTGCGCAAGCGCAAGTGAGTTTTGAGTGCAAACTTTTCAGTGCGCAGCAGCTCGGCGCCAATAGGCTGTTCATCGGTCAAGTCGTGATGTTTCACGTGGCCGATCATCTGATCGAGCCGCGTCTGCGTGTCAAGGGCTTTGCCCCGATCGGCCGCCTGGGCTCACCCTCGGTCTATTGCCGCACGACCGATCAGTTTGATGTGGCGCGCATCACTTACGCGCAGTGGATCGACAAAGCCAGGAACGCTTGACCGCCCAGTCTGCGCCTAGCTGTACCACCTCACAAAGTCATCGACCATGGTTCTTGAACTTTGGTAGCTGTTGAGTCTGGCGTCCGGATCCGGGTAGCCCAGCGAGATGCCGAGCATCAGTTTCTTGCTCTGGGGCAAGCCGAGAAAGTCGCGCACCACGTCCGGGTAGTGCGTGAGCGAGGCCTGCAGGCACGTGCCCAGCCCCTGCGCGTGCGCTGCCAACGCCAGTGTCTGCGTGAACAGACCCATGTCGAAGATTGACCAGGGGCTCAGGCTGCTGTCCAGAAAAAGAAACAACACGCAGGGCGCACCGAAGAAACGGTAGTTCAGCAGGCGCAACTCGTTTCTGGCGCTGGCATCGTCGCGTTCGACCTCGAGCACCCGAAAACGTCGTGCGTTGTGCTCGCTGGCGCGACTTGCCAGTTCAGCCGGCCACTGCGCGGGCACCGGAATCTCGGAACTGCTGGGCACACTGGCGCTGGCCAGGTCGAACAGAATCCGGCTCAGGGCGTCGCGGCGTTCGCCGCTGACCACGGCTACCTCCCAAGGCTGCGTGTTGGTGTAGGAGGGGCTGCAACTGGCGAGTTGAAGAACTTTGCGCAAAGTCTCTTCTGCTACCGGTGTCGATTTGAAGCCGCGTACGCTGCGGCGGGTTTCGATCCCTTCTAACAAGTCCATGGTCGTGCTCCAGTTTTTGGGTGAGTTGGCTATCGGCTGCATGCTGTTAATCTTGCAGCATGTCGTCAGCCCATTATTCACAATTGTTTGCGCAGCGCCAATTCATGCGTTTCTGGCTGGCGCGCTTGGCCGGTGTCATGGCCAACCAGATGCTGATGGTAGCGCTCGCATGGCATATGTACGACATCACGTCGAGCGCCTGGGATCTGGGGCTGGTGGGCCTGTTTCAGTTTGTACCCGCGCTGCTCATGACCCTGCCGGCGGGGCATCTGGCGGATCGCTTGCATCGTGGCCGCATCTTTGCCACTTGCATGCTGGCGCAGGCGCTGGTGGCTCTGCTGCTGGTGCTGGCAACGCCGGGCGGCTTTGCCACGCGGGAACTGATTTTTGCGTTGTCGGTCGTACTTGGAATCACGCGCGCTTTTCAGATGCCGGCACAGCAGGCCCTGACGCCCTTGTTGGTGCCACAGCAACTGTTGCAGAGCGCCATCGCCATGAGTTCCAGCGGCATGCAGGTGGCCATCATTTGCGGGCCGGCGCTGGGCGGACTGCTGTACGTGATGGGTGCGACGGTGGTTTACGCCACCTGCGTCGTGCTGCTGTTGCTGGCGGGCGCGCTGACGCTGCTGGTGCGATACCAGCACCGCGCCTCCGGCCTGGCCGCATCCTGGGCTACGGTACTAGCCGGCTTCGACTTTGTCTGGCGTCACAAAGTGCTGTTGGGTGCGACCTCGCTCGACCTGTTTGCCGTCCTGTTGGGGGGCGCCACCGCTTTGCTACCGATTTATGCGCGCGACATTCTGCACACCGGGCCGGTCGGGCTGGGCCTGTTGCGTGCAGCGCCCGCGCTTGGAGCCTTGGCCATGTCAATGTACTTGATGCGCTTTCCCTTGCGCCGCCGCGTCGGGCATCGCCTGTTGGCAGCGGTGGCTGTGTTTGGCCTGGCTACGGTACTGTTTGGCTTGTCCACCCATTTTGCTGTGGCGCTGCTGGCGCTGGTGATCACCGGTGCGGCCGACAACATCAGCGTAGTGATTCGATTGACTCTGGTGCAGTTGGAAACACCCGATGAGATGCGCGGCCGTGTCGCGGCCGTCAACTCGATCTTTATTGGGGCGTCCAATCAGCTGGGGGAATTCGAATCCGGTGCCACGGCGGCCCTGTGGGGGCCGGTGGGTTCGGTGGTGGCAGGGGGCGTAGGCACCCTGCTCGTGACGGCCGCGTGGCTGCGCCTGTTTCCGGCGCTGGCGCGGCGCGACCGCCTGCTCTGACAGATCGCTATTTGACGACCATCGCGGTGAATGGCCAGACGTACGCCTGCAGCGTGACAAAGATGCCAACGAGGCTGGCCAGAGCGATCGAGTGGAAGAACACGTAGCGCAGGATGTCGCCTTCGTGGTCAAACCAGCGTGTCGCCGTGGAGGCCACCACAATCGACTGTGCGTCGATCATCTTGCCCATGACACCACCCGAGCTGTTGGCTGCCCCCATCAGGTTGGGTGACAGGCCGAGCTGCTCGGCTGCGACTTTTTGCATGCCGCCGAACAGCACGTTGCTGGCAGTGTCGGAGCCGGTCAGCGCGACGCCAAGCCAGCCCATCAAGGTACCGAAGAAGGGATAGAGGAAGCCGGTGGTGGCAAAAGCCAGACCGAGCGTCGTGTCCAGACCCGAGTAACGTGTGAGTGTGCCCAGGCCGAGCATCAGGACGATGGTCAGCAGCGAGTAACGGACCAGCCACAGGGTGCGGCCATAGGCGCCGATCAGTTGGCCGATGCTGAACTTCAGCGTCAACCCACCAACCAGTGCGGCCAGCAGGATGCCGGTGCCGGTGGCTGAGAGCAGGCCAAAGACATAGATCGCACCTTCCTTGGTCGGTTTGGAAACCACGGGCGCCACTTTTTCCACCATCTGGTGCAGGCCGTCCATCGGGAAGGCCGGTGCAAAGATGCCGTTGAAGAAGGTCTTGACCGATGGCAGACCCCAGGCAAAGACGAACACCGTCAGGATGATCCATGGCACCCAGGCGCGGATGACATCGGCGCGCGGATGTTGCTTGATGGCAACCGGAGCCTGTGCCGTGCCACCATCAGCTTCATGACCCTTGAGCGAGACCGAACGCCAGATTTCCTTGGGTTGCCAGACGCGCAGAAAGAGCACCAGGCAGGTCATCGAGACCAGCGCCGCGATCACGTCAACCAGTTCCGGCCCCATGTAGTTGGAGACCAGGAACTGCGGAATGGCGAAGCTCACACCTGTCACCAGCACCGCCGGCCAGATCTGCATCATGCCCTTGCGTCCGGCAAAAGCCCAGATCAGCCAGAACGGTACCAGCAGGGAGAAGAAGGGCAGTTGGCGACCGATCATGGCCGACACCGCCATCAGGTCGTAGCCGTGCACCTTGGCCAGCGTGATGACTGGTGTACCGAGGGCGCCATAAGCCACCGGAGCGGTATTGGCGATCAGGCTCAGACCGGATGCGGCGAGTGGTGAGAAGCCCAGGCCGATCAGAATGGCCGCGGTCACGGCAACGGGCGTGCCGAAGCCGGCTGCACCTTCAAAGAAGGCGCCGAAGGCAAAGGCAATCAGCAGCAGTTGCAGACGCCGGTCTTCGGTGATGCCGGCAATCGAATCCTGCAACACCTTGAACGAGCCGCTTTGCTCGGTGAGTTGATGCAGGAAGATGATGTTGAGCACGATCCAGCCGATCGGCATCAGACCCGTCATGCCACCCAGAATTGCCGCCTTGGCCGCCATCTCTGGTGGCATGCCGTAGCCGATGATGGCGATGAGCAGCGCCGCGGCCAGACCGGCAGCGGCTGCGATGTGCGCCTTCAGATGTAAAAACCCGAGTCCTATCAGCATCACCGCGACGGGTATCGCCGCTGCCAGCGTCGACAGCGCCATGCTGTGAAACGGGTCATAAACTTGTTGCCAAACCATGTGAATCTCCTTTTAAAAAACGAAAAATAAACGCCTTGTTATCCCCAACACCCTGTTTCGTCGTCATCGCGAGGCCGCAGGCCGTGGCGATCCATGACTTCGGGCTGCATGGACTGCCGCGTCGCTGCACTCCTCGCAGTGACAGGAAGGTAGCGAACTCCCATCAGCACGTGTCGAGCATTTGCCCGCCCCGACTGCACTCTTCCAACAAATAGGCAATTGATCGGTACGGCCGGCCGGTCGCCGCCGTGAGGCCGATCTCGCAGGTGCGGTTGGTGGAAACACCTTCGCAGCAATTGGCTGGCAGGGCGTCGTGCACCTTGCGCAAGGCGTGCGTATTGAGTTCCGGCACCACGAACCCACGGTCGCCGCCGAAACCGCAGCAGTTCACCCCGGCGGGCTCGACGATCTGCTGGGCACAGGCTTGCAGCACTTTGCGCAGCTTGGCGTCAGAGGCGGTGCGGCGCACACTGCAATTGATGTGCAGCGCCACCGGTTCCGTCTTGCGCGTCAGACGCAAGCGCGGCAACAGGGCGTCGTGCGCGAACTCGTGAAAGTCGTACAGATGCAAGCGTCCCGTCAGCACCTTTTGCATGCGCACCGAGCAGGTGCTGGCGTCCATGATGACCGGGTAGTAGCCGCCCTGGCCGTCGTCAGCCGCTTTCAGCAAGGCAGTGCTGACGGTGTCGGACATAGCATCGGCTTCTTTGGCCATGCCTTTGCTGGCCATCATCTGGCCGCAGCACAGCTTGTCAAATCCTTCAGGCAAACGGGGCGCGTAACCGGCGCGCACCAGCAACTCCATGATGATCTCTGGGAGCGTTGCTTCACCCTTGTTGTTCGCTCCAAAGATGCGCCCACCGCAGGCAGGGAAATAGACCACCGGTTCGCCTGCACCGCGGTACGGGGCAGGGGCCTTGCCGGCCTGCGGCATGCCTCGTTTCCAACTGCCGCCAGAGAGGCGCGCGACAGTGTTCTCGCCGACTACGGCGGCAGCTGCGTGACCCAGCGTAAGACCGATGCGCGACAGGTTGGCTACCTTGCCAAAGTTGTTCGCCGTCCATTGCGCCACTTTGTGCGGTGTGCTGCCCATGGCACGCCCGCGCAGCAGACGCGTCAGTTCGCCGGTGTCTATGCCCACCGGGCAGGCGGTCGAACACAGGCCGCAACCGGCGCAGGTGTCCAGGCCGTAGTAGGCAAAGTCTGCCTCGACATCAGCACCGCTTTCGCCCTCGGCTTTTCGGCGCGACAGCTCGCGCCAGCTGACGATGCGCTGGCGCGGCGAGAGCGTAAGCAGGTGCGAGGGGCACAGCGGCTCGCAAAAGCCACACTCGATGCAACGATCGACGATGGGCTCCGCGGCCGGCATCGGTTTGAGGTTCTTCAGGTGGGCCTGCGGGTCATCGTTCAAAATGACGCCAGGATTGAGCAGCGCCTCCGGATCGAACAACTGCTTGATGCGGCGCATCAGGTCGGTGGCCTGCTTGCCCCATTCCTTTTCCACAAAGGGCGCCATGTTGCGACCGGTGCCATGCTCGGCCTTGAGTGAACCGTCGTACTTGTCGACCACCAGCGCGCAGACATCGTCCATGAAGCGTGCATAGCGCTCGACCTCGGCGGCGTCCGAGAAATCCTGCGTGAAGACGAAGTGCAGATTGCCCTCGAGCGCATGGCCGAAGATGATGCCCTCGGTATAGCCATGTGTGCGCAGCAGGGCCTGCAGATCCAGCGTGGCGGCTGCCAGCGATTCGATCGGAAAGGCGACATCCTCAATGATGACGGTGGTGCCGGTGCGGCGCATGGCGCCGACCGAGGGGAAGGTGCCCTTGCGCACTTTCCAGTACATTTCGCAGGTCGCCGGGTCGGTCGAAAACGCGGGCGGCTCGATCGTGTCTATGCCTTGCAGGGCGGCTATGGAGGCGACCATCTTCAACTGTAGAGCTGTATCGGTCTGGGCGCGCACTTCGATCAGCAGCGCCGCAGCGTCGACTCCGAGCGTGCGCATGACGGTCGGCAGGCCGGGTTTGTCTTCGACCGAACGCAGGGCAGGGCGGTCCAGCAGTTCGACCGCCGAGACCGGTTCTTTTTTGAGCCGGATGACCGCCTGGCAGGCGAGTGCTATGTCCGCAAAAAAAACCAGCGCACTGGCCTTGCACGGGTCCTCGGCGACGGTTTGGTAAGTGATGCTTGAGATGAAACCGAGGGTGCCTTCCGAACCGATCATCAGGTGCGCCAGGATGTCGATGGCGTCTTCAAAGTCGATCAGGGCGTTCAGGCTGTAGCCGGTGGTGTTTTTGATCTGGTACTTGTGGCGAATGCGCGCGGCCAGTGGAGCGTCGGCGCGGGTCGCGGCACTCAAATCTTCCAGGGCACTTACCAGGTTGGCGTGACTCTGACGGAACTGTGCAACCGAGACTGGATCTTCGGTGTCGAGCAGGTAGCCGTCGACCAGAATGACGCGCATGCCCTCCAGCGTCTGGTAGCTGTTTTGTGATGTGCCGCAGCACATCCCGGAGGCGTTGTTGGCAGCAATGCCGCCGATCTTGCAGGCGTTGATGGAAGCAGGGTCGGGGCCGATCTTGCGCCCCAGCGGCGCCAGACGAAGATTGACCTCGCCGCCGATCATGCCGGGGCCGACGCGAACCGTGCTGGCGTCGGGGCTGATCTCGCAACTGGCCAGTCCTTCACCAATCAACGCCAGCACGCTGTCCGTGACGGCCTGACCTGACAGGCTGGTACCCCCAGCGCGAAAGGTCACCGGCTTGCTGTGACTGCGCGCGGCTTGCAGCAGGGCCTGCACCTGTTCCTCAGACTCGACCACAGCGATGACTTCGGGCGTCAGACGATAGAAGCTGGCGTCGGTGCCATAGGCCATAAGCCGCAGCTTTTCCGTGATCACTTGTCTGGCTGGCAGGATACTTGACAGCGTCTGGATCAGCTGCCTCATGGTTTTCTGTCCTTCAGCAGATCGCGCAGGCGCTTCGGCGCAGGTATCAGTGGTGTGCGACTGCGCGTCCAGGCGCCCTGCTCGTTGGGTGAGAGCGCGCGCCCGCGGCTCATGAACCAGGAGGCCAACTGGTACAGGCCGAGCCGGCTGTAAACCTGCGACCAGACAGACCAGACCGCGCTGCCAGAGACGGTACGCGCCGCGCCGCTGCCGCGCAGCGTTGCCTCCTCGCTTTCGGGCTGGGCCATGGCCTCATTGCGCAGGCGCACCAGGATGTCGGGAATCGGTATCTTGACCGGGCAGACTTCGGAGCAGGCACCGCACAGCGTCGAGGCAAAGGCCAGCGGGTAGGTGCTTTGCAGCCCCAACAAGTGCGGCGAGATGATGGCGCCTATTGGTCCCGGGTAGGTCGTGCCGTACGCATGGCCGCCAATGCGTGCGTAAACCGGGCAGTGGTTCATGCAGGCGCCACAGCGTATGCATTGCAGCGTTGCTCGCAACTGCGCGTCGGCATAGGCCTGCGTGCGGCCGTTGTCGAGCAGGATCAGGTGCACTTCTTCCGGGCCATCAAGTTCACCGGGTTTGCGCGGACCGCTGATCAGGTTGAAATAAGTGGTGACCGACTGACCGGTGGCCGAGCGCGCCAGCAGGCTGTAGAGCGGGGGTACGTGTTCGAGTTTTTCCACCACCTTCTCGATGCCGGTGATGGCGATGTGAACGCGCGGCACGGTGGTGCACATGCGGCCGTTGCCTTCGTTCTCCACCAGACACAGTGTGCCGGTTTCGGCCACCATGAAATTCACACCCGACAGGCCAATATCGGCGTCGGCAAACTTGCGTCGCAGCACGCGCCGGCCGATCTGGATCAGGCCGTCGACATCCTCGGTGTAGCTGACGCCCGGCACCTCTCTGGCAAACAGTTCGGCGATTTCCTGCTTGGTCTTGTGGATCGCCGGCATGATGATGTGCGAGGGCTTTTCACCTGCGAGCTGCACGATGTACTCACCCATGTCGGACTCGAAGGCTTCGATGCCCGCGGCCTCCATGGCGTGGTTGAACTCGATCTCCTCGCTCACCATGGACTTGCCCTTGATGATGTGGCGAGCCTTGACGCGCTGGGCAATCTCCAGGGCAATGGCGTTGGCCTGCTCGGGTGACTCGGCCCAGTGCACTTGGATGCCGTTGGCGTTGAGATTGGTTTCCAGCTGTTCCAGCAATCTTGGCAGGTGGGCCAGGCTGTAGCGGCGAATGGCGGCACCGAGCTCACGCAGGCCTTCGCGTTCCTCCTGATCCGGGAACTGGCTCTTGCGTTTGGCCTGCAAAAAGTCCATGGCGCTGCGAAAATTCTTGCGTTGCCCGGGGTTGTTGAGCACGCTGCGGCTGCGCTCCTTGAAGTCGTCCATCGGGTGAATCGCAATCACCTTGCTCATGACGCTGCTCCGCTTGCGTGACGCAGCAGGACGATCAATTCCTTGGGCCCATGCGCCCCATAGGCCAGTGTCTGCTGGATGTCAGCAGTCTTGGACGGGCCGCCAATCAGCAGCGCATTGGTTGGCAGCCCATTGCTCCAGCCCTCCGCCGTGATGGCCGAGTGCAGATCGGAATGGATGGTCGCCGCGTCGAGCAGCACGAAGTGGATGTGCGGTACCAGCGACATCAGGCGCGGCTCCGAGGGCGTTGGCCACAGAATGATGCTGCCGATTTCGGCCACGGCACTGCGCGCTGAGGTCAGCGATGCGTCAATGCCGTCAAACAGCAGGTCGCGCCAGGCTTCGATGGGCCGCTCGTACCGTACCAGTTGGAGCTCGCCCAAGGGACGTGCCTGTAGGGTGGCGCCGTGTGCCGTGTTGCTGCCAATGAGCAGATTGCCGATGCATTTGGCTGCCGCAATGCCCAGCAGCACGTCCGGCCAGTTTGTTTGAGTGACATCATGAAATTCAGTTTTGACGGCTTCCATCGCAGTGCGCAGACGCACGACGCGCTGCGCCATGTCCTCACCGCGGCGCTGCGCATCAAACCAGGCTTTGACATCGGGCGGGGGCGGCAAGGTGGCTAAGGGAGCGGCGCGCAGCCGGCCCAGAATGTTGTCGCGCGCAAGGGTGTTGGTATTCATGCCGCTTCTTTGTTGGTGCGCTGCCACAGGAAACTGGCAATATGCTCGCCAGGCAATGTCGGCTCGGCAAGACTGGCAATCTCATCCTGTTTGGCAGCTCGACCCGTGATGTTGAGCAGGCAGCCGCAATCGGCACTGACCACATGCCGGGCACCACTGTCGCGAATGGCGGCCACCTTGTCGGTGACGATGGCTTCAGAAATGTCAGGATAACGCATGGCAAAGGTGCCACCAAAGCCACAGCACTCTTCTATGCGGGCCTGGGTAACTACGGTCACCTGGCTCAGGCTGTCGAGCAGGGCGGCACTGGTCTCATGCGAACCCATTTCGCGCCGGGCGTGGCATGAGGTGTGCAGGGCCACCGTACTGGCCGGGCCGTGGTCGGGCCAGCTGAAGTGGATGACATGAACGAGGAACTCGGTCAACTCGTAAGTGCGCTCAGCCAACGCTTTGGCTGCAGTGTGGAGTTCCGGGTCGTTGGCAAAGAGCGCCGGATAGTGCTGATGCAGCATGCCGGCGCAGGAGCCCGAGGGCACCACCAGCGGCCAGGGCTCGGTGAAAAGTTTGAGTTGTTGCAGGGCGACCTTGCGTGCCTCGTCCGGGAAGCCACTGCTGTGGGCCGGCTGGCCGCAGCAGGTTTGCTGCTCCAGGTAGTGCACGCGGATGCCCTCGCGCTCCAGCAGGCGAACCGTGTCGAGCCCAGCCTGCGGCACGAACTGATCGACCAGGCAGGTGGCAAACAGATAAACGTCTGTTGGCTTGGGCGGATATTGCCGGCTGCCCGGGGTGTCGCAAGTCATCATCAACTTT
The DNA here is from genome assembly GCA_903894475.1 of uncultured beta proteobacterium. Classification (GTDB taxonomy): domain Bacteria; phylum Pseudomonadota; class Gammaproteobacteria; order Burkholderiales; family Burkholderiaceae_C; genus Rhodoferax. The sequence continues at coordinate 1,003 of CAITQH010000275.1, read as the reverse complement.
CTGTGCGGTCTGAGTGGTAAAGTGGTAAGACCAATAAAGCATTAATGTAAATGAGCAGTTTTGCCAGGTCAACAGGGGTTTACCCTCAGTTTCACCGCAATCTATGCGCACAAACTGAAATGCGATAAAATTGGTCTTACCAATTGTTTGCCTATTCCTATTCATATGCCGCTTCCTCGTCCTGCTGTTTCACGTCTGTCCGATACCGTTGCCGCCGAACTTGAAAAGCGCATGCTGGAAGGCTCGCTCAAGCCGGGCGACCGCCTGCCGCCTGAGCGCGCTCTGGCGCTGGAGTTGGGTGTTTCGCGACCCTCTTTGCGAGAGGCGATTCAAAAGCTTGTGTCCAAAGGCTTATTGAGTACTCGTCATGGCGGTGGAACCCATGTGACGGATCGGTTGGAGGCGCACTTTGTTGATCCCTGGCAGGATATGCTGAGAGGCCACCCCCTGCTGCACCGCGACCTGCTTGAATTTCGGCAGATGCTGGAATGCCAGGCGGCCGCGCTGGCAGCGGAACGTGCCACGGACGTCGATATCAATCGGCTTGACCAGATGTATGCAACCCTTGAAGGCAGCTATAGCAGCGACGATCTGGTGACATGCATCGATGCTGATGTCGCGTTTCACCAGGCGATCGCCGAGGCCGCGCACAATGTGCTGATCGGGCATCTATCGGCGAGCCTGATGCGGGTCATTCACGGACACGTGGCTGGCAATCTGGAGCACTTGCATGCTCGACCGCAGCGCTGGAATCAACTGCAATCACAACACCGCGCGATCTGGCAGGCGATTCGTGAACACCAGCCCCAGGAGGCCGACAAGGCGGCCAGAATGCATATCGAATTTGTGCGTCAGAGCATGGAAAACAGTTCCCGGGAGGCAGAGCGGCGCCAGAGCGCCTTGCGACGCGTGGGCGACGCGATCAGTTGACCATCACGAGTTTGCCCATGACGCCGCGCGAGCCCATGTGGGCAAAGGCGGCCTTGAGTTCGGCCATTGGCAT
>CAITQH010000274.1 GCA_903894475.1 uncultured beta proteobacterium | reverse complement strand
GTGATTGTGAATGAAGGAAACAAGCGCTACTTTGAACCGGAACCTGGACGCAACTGGCTGCTCGGCGTTGCCGCCAGCTACCTCTTCTGATGCTTGCCAGCACAGCGCCATTGCCACTGTTGCAGTGACAGGCCTTGCCTGTTACTGATTGACACAGTTCACAGGGTTAACACGGGTCGTAGAAACCCTAATGTCAAGCCAAAAGCACCGGGAACCTGCTCCCAGGAATGGCATTGATTGTTTTTGGTCCGTCTGGCACAAGTATTGCTGTTCCGAAGCTTGTTGAGCACGCCCACGCGGGTTCGACAGGCCATAAATCTATTTGGAGAAATAATGAAACGAACCTTAACCTATCTATTTTTAGTGGGGATATTGCTTGGTCTGACGGCGGGTCCCGCTGCCGCGCGTGTCACCGACAAGGACATTGAGAACGATGCCAAAACCGTAGGTGACGTCGTGACCTACGGCATGGGTACCAAGCTGCAACGCTACAGCCCATCAACCAAGATTGACACCAAGAACGTCAAAGATCTGGTGCCAGCCTGGTCTTTCTCTTTTGGCGGTGAAAAGCAGCGCGGCCAACAGTCGCAACCGGTCGTTCACAACGGCAAGATGTTCGTGACCGGTTCCTACTCGCGTGCCTGGGCGCTGGATTCCAAGACCGGCAAGAAGCTGTGGGAATACAACCATAAGCTGCCCGACGGCATCATGCCCTGCTGCGACGTGATCAACCGCGGCGGCGCCCTGTACGAAAACCTGTTTATTTTCGGAACACTGGATTCGGTTCTGGTGGCTCTGGATCAGGATACCGGCAAGGTGGTCTGGAAAGAGAAAGTCGGTGACTACGCTGACGGCTACTCGATCACGGCAGTACCCGTCATTGCCAAGGGCATGGTCATTACCGGCATGGCGGGCGGCGAATTCGGCGTGGTTGGACGCGTCACTGCGTTTGACGCCAAGACCGGCAAGCAGGTCTGGATGCGCCCGACCGTCGAAGGCCACATGGGCTCCAAGGACGGCAAGGACAACGGCATCTCTGGCACAACCAACGCGACCTGGCCGGGCGACCTGTGGAAGAACGGCGGCGCCTCGCCGTGGATGGGCTGCTCGTTCGATCCCGAAACCAATCTGGCTTACTGCGGCACCGGCAATCCGGGTCCGTGGAACTCGGCACTGCGTCCGGGCGACAACCTGTTCTCCTGCTCGACCGTCGCCATCGATGTCGATACTGGCAAGATCGCCTGGCACTTCCAGCACACACCCAACGACGGCTGGGACTTTGACGCGATGACAGTCGACATCCTTTACACCGACAAAGCCGGCCGCAAGCTGATTGGCAAGCCCGACAAGAACGGTTTCTTCTACGTGCTCGATGCCAAGACTGGCGCCTTTGTACGCGGTTTCCCCTTTGTCAAGAAGCTGACCTGGGCCTCTGGTCTCGATCCAAAAACCGGTCGTCCGATCTTCATCCCGGAAAACCGGCCTGGCGATCCGGTGAAGAGCGCCGACGGCAAGAAGGGCACCAGCGTGTTCACAGCGCCGTCCTTCCTCGGCGGCACCAATCAACAGGGGTCTGCTTACAGCCCGGATACCGGCCTGTTCTACGTGCCAACCACCGAATGGGGTATGGAAATCTGGAATGAACCGGTTGCTTACAAGAAGGGCGCCGCCTATCTGGGCGCGGGCTTCACCATCAAGAAGGTGTTCGATGATTACATTGGCGCCCTGCGTGCGATCGACCCGGCCACCGGCAAGATTGTCTGGGAAGTGAAGGATCCGGCACCACTGTGGGGTGGCGCACTGGTGACCAAGGGCAATCTGGTGTTCTGGGGTACACCACACGGCGAACTCAAGGCAGCCGATGCCAAGACCGGCAAAGTGCTCTGGTCGTTCCAGACCGGCTCCGGCATCATTGCACCGCCCATTAGCTGGGAGCAAGACGGCGAGCAGTACATCTCGGTGGTCAGCGGTTGGGGCGGTGCGGTTCCACTCTGGGGTGGCGATGTGGCCAAGCAAGTGGCAGACATCACCCAAGGCGGCATGACCTGGGTTTTCAAGTTGCACAAGGCCAAATAATTCAGGGACTTTTTGGGTGGCGGTGGCGCGTTGACAACAACATACCGCCGTCTTGTGATGGTCGGCGCAACACGGGTTGGCGACTATCCTTTTTTTCTGCGTCCGAGCGCGTAAGCGCCGGACGCGCTTGTCATTTGAAGAGGGTTTCACATGCTTCCATGCTCACTTTGCCGCCCTGCCTCAAGCCGCTTTCACAAAGCCGGGCGCAGCCTCGCTGCGATGGCTAGCTTGGCGCTGGTCGTTCTTCTGGCAGCACCGCTGGCGCATGCCCAGGATAAAACAGCCTTGCAAAAGATTCAGCAACGCGGCGTACTGTCGGTTGCCCTGTACAAGGACTTCGCGCCCTTCTCAGACAACGGCAAGGGGATCGATGTTGAGTTGGCGCAGGCGCTGGCCGGCAAACTCGGAGTAAAGATGTCGCCGCTGTGGTTCAGTGCCAGCGACGACGTGGATGGTGATCTGCGCAAGATGGTCTGGAAGGGCACGCCCATCGGCTATGGCCCGGCCGACCTCATGATGCACGTTCCGGCCGACCCGCAGTACATGGCCAAGGTCGATCAGGTGAAGATTTTCGGCGCCTATCACCGTGAGCGCTTTGCCGTAGGCCGGCAACTCGAAGCGCTGCCAACGCTGGAGAATCTGGAGCCCTTTGAAAAACTTTCGCTCGGCGTCGAAGGCGAAAGCATGGGCGCGCTCGTTATGCTTTCCGCCGATGGCGGAAGATACCGCGAAAAACTGAAAATCTTCAAGAGCACCGAAGAGGCGATTGCCGCCCTGAAGTCCGGCGCGGTGGCGGCGGTGCTGGGACAGCAGGGCGAACTTGAGAATGGCGTCGGGGCTGATTCGCGCTTCGCGATTGATCTGCCGCCGAACCAACTATTGAAAATGCAGCAGTGGCGCATCGGCCTGGCTGTCAAGGCTGAAAACATCGAACTGACCAAGGCGCTGGAAACTGCCATGAGTGAGTTGATGGCCGATGGCACGGTGACGCGCATCATGCAAGGCTACGGCCTGAAGCATCGACTGCCATAAGCCCGGCGGCCAAGAGTCCAAGAACGACGCAGCAGTTGACTCGTTTTGGAACACCTGGATGCAGTATCCAACCCATGCACGGTGACAAAGACTGGTTCGTGCAATTGGCACGCCAATTGCAACGCCTGTACATCAACCTTTTTGTATCCACCTGGAGACCCTTCATGAAATTCAAGACATCCATCCTTTGTGGCTGCTTCATGTTCTGTGCGGCAGCACTTTCGTCCATGCACGCAGAGGCACACGGCGATGTCACGCCACAGGCCGTCGACACGCACTCCCTGCCGCCATTGGGCGAAGAACTGCGCACCGAGAACCCTTATCGCGGCCTGCCCGAAGCGATCAAGGTCGGAGTTTCAGCCTACACGCAGAACTGCGCTCGCTGCCATGGCATTGAGGCCGTATCGGGCGGCATGTCACCGGACCTGCGCGAAATGGACAGCGAGTGCCTGGAACAGAAGGATGAAGCCAAGAAGGCCGCCTGCTTCAAGGAGGTTGATAACTATTTCATGGCTACCACCCTGAAGGGCCGGGTGCGCAACGGCGCCGTCTACATGCCACCCTACAAAGGCGTCTTCAACCAGGAAGCGATCTGGGCGATGAAGGCCTATCTGGAGACACGGCGCACTGCGCCCTAAGGACGGCCAACAAGCCCCGCAATGAACCGAAACATTGTCATTGCGAGCGAAGCGTGGCAATCCATGTCTTTGGTATTCCAGCATGGACCGCCACGTCGCTTCGCTCCTCGCAGCGACAAGATGATCGGTGCTTCGCGATGACGACGATTCGCACAGAGCAGCCAACCGGCAGTCGCGCGCTGCTGTGGTTCATGCTGGCCTGTCTGATGTGGCTGGTAGCCGGCAGCAGCGCACTGGCCGGCGTCATGACGCGTGCGGAGTTGAGCAAGCGCTTTGCGGCGCCCTACATCATTGGTGAGAAGGACGCGCAGATGCCGGTCTGGCCGATCTTCGAACCAAACTTTCAGCAAAAGGAAAGCGCCAATCAACTGGTAGGCTATGTTTTTGAATCGGTCGATCTGGCACCGGTGCCGGGATTCTCCGGCGTGCCGATCAATCTGCTCATCGCCATGGACCAGCGCGGCAACTTTCTCGACGTCAGCGTGCTGTCGCAGCACGAGCCGGTGTTTGTCGGCGGTCTGGGCGAAGTGCCAATGCATGGCTTCGTCAGTCAGTACAAGGGACTCTCGCTGAAACAGAACATCAAGATTCTGGTCGGCCCGCACGGCCCAAGAACCCTCTCGCCACAAGCGGCCGAACTCGACGGCATCACACGCGCCACGGCTTCGCTGCGCATCATCAACCAGAGCATTCTCTCTTCGGCACTCACGGTGGCACGCAGGAAGCTCGGTTTTGCCGAAGGTCGCGACCCCGAGCTGATTGCCCGCATCCGACGCGATGTGATGGAATCGCACACAGTCAAGGCCTTGCGCGACGCTGGTCTGATCCAGCACTTTGTGCTCAGCAACGCCGATGTTGAGAAAAAGTTTACCAGTGGCAGCGGCGGCGGTCTGGACAGCGAGGCGCTGGCCCATCCGCAGGATCCCTTCATCGATCTCTACCTGGCCTATGTTTCCGTTCCCACGATCGGGCGCAACCTCCTGAGTGAGGCTTCATGGAACAAACTGCAGAGCCGGCTCGAGCCAGATGATCACGCCATCCTCGTGATGTCCAAGGGACGTTACAGCGTGACCGGTGAAGACTTCCTGCGCGGCAGCGCGCCGGACCGCATCGTGCTCCGACAGGATCAGTTGCCGATCGAAATGCGCGACCTCAATCTCGATCTGACACTGAAGGAGGAGATCGCTGCCGGTCTGGAGCGCGAGACCCTGACCGTTTTCAGGATCATCGGGCGCTCCGGACTGGACCCCTCGCACCCGCTGGACTTGGTGCTGCCGGTGACACGTCTGAAGGGCATGATTTTTCCGGAGCGCATCATTGAGGACTTCAGCATCAGCCTGAGCTTGCCTGAGCGTTTTTACACGGTACCCGAAGGCGACAACAAATCCTGGCAGGGCAGTTGGCGCGAACGCCGCGGCGAAGTTCTGGTTCTGCTGTTCGGCCTAGCGATTCTCTCGATAGCTCTGGTGCTGCAAAAGAAGCTGGTCGCGCAGCAGCGCCGCTTTACGCTGTTCAGAAATGCCTTTTTGCTGTTCACCCTGTTCTTCATCGGCTGGTATGCGCAGGGCCAACTCTCCATCGTCAACCTGACCAGCGTGTTGCAGGCGCTGATGGCGGGACGCAGTCTGAGCTTCTATCTGTACGACCCGATGACGGTGACGCTGACCGTCTTCACCGTCGTCTCGCTGGTGTTCTGGGGGCGCGCAACTTTTTGCGGCTGGCTCTGCCCGTTTGGTGCCTTGCAGGAATTTGTGGCCAGGTTGGGCCGTCTGTTGAAAATCAGACCGCACCGGCTCAAGCCCGAAACCGACCGCCGCCTGAAGCGGATCAAGTACCTGCTGCTGGCTGGCATTGTGCTCAGTGCGGCCCTGTCATCGAACATCACGGATCTGGCCGTCGAACTCGAGCCCTTCAAGACCGCCATCACCCTCAATTTCGTGCGAGCCTGGCCTTTTGTCGTCTATGCCTTGGGCCTGCTGCTGGCCAATTTATTCATCTACAAATTCTTCTGTCGCGTACTTTGCCCGTTTGGCGCCGCTCTGGTGCTGCTTGGTCGCCTGCGAATATTCAAATGGATTCCCCGGCGCAGCGAGTGCGGCACGTCCTGCCAGACCTGCAACCACCGCTGTCCCTACCAGGCCATCACGCCGGTTGGCGCGGTTCAATACGACGAGTGCTTTCAGTGCATGGACTGCGTCATCATCTATGCCAGCGATGAAAAGTGCGCACCGCTGATGATGGCAAAAAAGCAAGCCAGGGTGGTACCAATCCAAGCGTTGCAAGCGCACTATCGCGAGGTCCAAAAACCATGACAGGACGAATCGTCATTGCGAGAGGCGTAGCGACGCGGCAATCCACGAAGTCCGGAGGCATGGATCGCCACGCTGCGCTCGCGATGACGTTTTCGCCGGGGTCTCGCGATGACGAAGGCTGTCGTCTTGCGCTCCGGAAAGATCAATAAGGACAGCCCGATGCAACGACGTACCCTGCTCTCAGCCTCCCTCGGTTTAGGCGCACTGGCGGGCCTGGCCGGCACCTCGGAGCAGTGGTCGCACTCGGCGCAATCCGGCCCTGAGGCGAATGACGGACTGCTCCTGCACACCGGCTCTGGCCTGGCCTTCGGCACCACCCTGACGATCAAACTGCTGCACACCGACGCATTGGCGGCCCAGGCTGCGATTGCGGACGCTTTGCAAGAGGTGCGCAGGGTCGATGCCCTGATGAGTTTGCAGCAGGAACGCAGTGAGGTCTTTCAACTCAATGCACGCGGCGTCGTGCAAGCACCTGATGCCGATTTGCTGCAGGTACTGGCCTTCGCGCAGCAGTTGTCCATGCTGACCTCAGGCGCCTTCGACATCACGGTACAGCCCTTGTGGCGCGCCTTCAGCCTGGCCAGCGCGAGCGGCAGGCTGCCGGCGCCGACCGAGATCGCCGCGGCCAAGGCTCTGGTCGACTGGCGCTGCGTAGTTATCGATGCCCAGCAGGTGCGCCTGCGAAAAGCTGGCATGGCGATCACGCTCAACGGCGTGGCGCAGGGCTACGCCGTCGATCTGGCGCTGGCGTCTCTGCGCCGGCATGGCGTGCAACATGCCCTGCTTGACACCGGCGAGTTCGGCTCCATCGGCAGCAAGGCGCATGATCAACCGTGGCTGCTGGGCGTCGGCCACCCAAGGCAGCACGAGACCCTGTCAGCCACCATAAAAATGGACGGCCGAAAAGTTGCCACCTCAGGGGACTATGAAGCGTTTTTCAGTCCGGACTTGGTTCATCATCACATTTTCGACCCGGCCAGCGGCAACTCACCCCTCGAATTGGCAAGCGCCACGGTGCTTGCGCCCACCGGCATCCTGGCCGACGGTCTTTCCACTGCCTTCATGGTCATGGGAACTGACAGAGCACTGGCACTTGCGTCGCAGATACACGATGTGGACGCCCTGCTGATCGACAAGAACGGCAAGGTCCGAAAAACTTCAAGTTTCCCGGTAGTGCAAACATGAGCATGGCCGGCTGTTGTGCTTTGGGCCGGAATAGACTCCATGTCAATCGGAGATAGAACGTGACACTGAACGTGATTTCAATCTGCAAATCGTTTGGACGGCGCAAGGCGCTCGACGATGTCAGCCTGCAGGTTGCCGCCGGTGAATTCGTGGCTCTGCTCGGCCCGAACGGTGCCGGCAAAACCACGCTGTTTCAAATACTTTCTGGCCTCTTTATTGCCGACCGCGGGCAAGCCCTGATTGACGGCGCGGATATTGGCAAAGCGCCGATTGCGGCGCTGGTCCAGCTGGGCATCGTGTTCCAGCAACCGGCACTGGATCTGGACCTCAGCGTGGCTGCCAATTTGCAGTTTCAGGCCGATCTGCACGGCATCGCGCGAGTTGAAGCCCGCCGACGTATCGCCGCCTGCCTGTCACGCTTTGGACTGACCGAGCGCGCGAATGACGCAGCGCGGGTCTTGTCCGGCGGCAACCGGCGCAAGGTGGAACTGGCGCGCGCCCTGCTGACACAGCCCAGGCTGCTACTGATGGACGAAGCCACCGTCGGCATTGACCCGGCTTCGCGCATGCAGATCATTACCGACGTCAAGGCCCTGTGCAAGGAACAGAACATGGCCGTGCTATGGGCCACGCACCTGGTCGATGAGGCCGACGGCGCCGATCGCATTGTGGTGATGGCCAAGGGCCGGGTGCAATTCGATGGACTGGCGGCGCAACTGATGGCCAACCAGCAAAGTGCAAGCTTGACCGACGCCTTCTTGCGTCTGACCAACTAAACCCGAGCGGAGCGTGAATTCATGACGAACAAAATTCCGAGTCGGCGCAGCGCCTGCGCTGTTGTCCTCGCCATCACACTGTCTGTGGGCTTGAGCACGCAGGCGGCGGCCAAGCAAACCGGCGAAGTCTTCATTTCCAGCGAAAAGGACCATGTGATCACGGTACTCGATGGCAAGACCCAGAAGCAGGTCGCCTTGATCAAGGCCTGCAAGCGCCCGCGCCACATGCGCTTGACACAGGACAGCCTGCGTTTGATCGCAGTCTGCGGCGACGACGGCAACGCCGTCGTGATCGATGTCGCGAGCAAGAAAGTCATTGACAAGATCAAGTTGCAGGAAGGCGTGGAAATATTCGATCTGTCGCCCGACGGCAAGAAACTCTACTTTTCCAACGAAGACTCTGCTTCGATCGTGGCAGTCGATCTTGTCAGCAAGAAAGTGATCAAGCAGATCAAGGTCGGCGAAGAACCGGAAGGCGTACTGGTAACGTCTGACGGCAAGACGCTGTACGCGACCTCCGAAGTAGCCAGCCTGGTCCATGTGATCGATCTTGCCAGCGGCAAGATTGTCAAGAATATCGAGGTCGGCAAACGCCCGCGTCGCCTGGCGCTGACGCCCGACGGCAAGGAACTCTGGGTGACCAACGAAATGAGCGCATCGGTCAGCATTCTGCGCACCAGCGACCACACGGTCGTTGAAACCCTGAAGTTCGAAGCCAAGGGCTTCCGCCCCGACGACATCACACCGGTCGGCATGACGCTGTCGGTTGACGGCAAGACCGCCTTCATCGCACTGGGCCGGGCCAACCATGTGGCAGTGGTCGACGTGGCGAGCCGCAAGGTGCGCAGCCTGATTCTGGTCGGCAAGCGTGCCTGGGGCCTGGCCGTCTCACGTGACAACAGCACACTCTATGTCGCTAACGGAATGTCGGATGATGTCTCGGTGGTCGATGTGGCGAGCGGTCGCGCCCTGAAAACAGTCAAGGCCGGCCGAGTTCCGCACAGTGTGGTGATCGATGACTGAGGCGCACGGTTCATTGCTGCGCGGCTGGCGGGCGCTGGCCTGCGCCCTGCTGGGTACTGTCAGTTTTGCAGCAGCGTCGCGCGATCTGACGATCGGTGTTGTCTACGCACCGGAGGATGCCCGTTATGAAGCGAAGCGACTGGAAAAAAGCTATCCCGGTCAGCCGCTGGGCCGTCCGCGTGCCGGGGCTGAAGTGGCGCTGGCGGAATCGGGCTTTCAACTCGCCGGCGCTTCGCTGAAGATCGTATTGCAGGAAGTTCCGTTTGAAAACGTCGCAACAACACGAACGCAGATCCAAGCCTTGGTACAAAAAGGTGTGCGCCATTTTCTGCTCGACTTGCCTGGCGCAGACGTGGCCGAGCTGAGCAGGTCCCTGCAGTCGAGCGAGGTCCTGCTGTTCAACGTATCGGCGGGCGATGACAGCCTGCGCCGCGCGGCATGCAGCGCCAACCTGTTTCACACCCTGCCCGACGAATCGATGCTGGCCGACGCAACGGCGCAATTCCTGACCGCGCACAAATGGACCCGCGTGCTGCTGCTCAGCAGCACAGCCGCGTCAGACGCCACGCGCACAGCGGCAGCGCGCCAGGCGATCAAGCGCTACGGTATCAAGCTCAGCGGTGACAAGACCTTCAAACTCTCGAACGACCCGCGCGAACGCGAACTCGGCAATATTGCGCTGCTAACCGCTGGCAGCGACGCCGATGCCGTCTGGGTCGTTGATGCCGATGGCGAATTCGCTCGCGATGTGCCGTACCGCACCAATCTCCCACGCCCAGTGGTCGGCAGCGCCGGCCTGGTAGCCGAGGCCTGGCAAACATCCTGGGAGCGCTATGGCGCGCCACAACTCTCGCGCCGCTTCGCCAAGACAGCGCAGCGCCCGATGGCGAGCGCCGACTGGGCCGCCTGGATGGCGACCAAGGCAATCATCGAGGTCGCCATCAAGTTCCCGGATGCGCGCGAACATCGGCGCGCCTTGCGCAGTCCCGATCTGGTGCTCGATGGCTTCAAAGGCGTACGCCTGTCGTTTCGGCCCTGGGACCAGCAACTGCGCCAACCGCTGTTTCTGGCGCATGGTGGCATCGGTGGCGGCATCGCGGGGGTGGCGCCGTTCGACGGCTTCCTGCACCCCAGCAACAATCTCGATACGCTGGGCGCCGATCAGAAAGAATCGCCGTGCCGTTTGAGCGATAGCGCATCAGGTGCCAAGAAATGAGAGCAGCCCACGCCATGCTGGCCTTGCGCGCGGTGGCCGGGCGCGAAATTCACAAGTTCGTGCGGCAACCGGGCCGTCTGGTTTCATCACTGGTGCGCCCGGCGCTGTGGCTGATCGTCTTTGCCGCCGGTTTCCAGAACGTTTTTGGCGTGGCGATCCTGCCGCCCTATGAGACTTACGTCGAATACCGGGTCTATATGCTGCCGGGACTGGCCATGATGGTGTGCCTGTTCAACGGCATGCAGTCTTCTCTGGCCATGGTCTATGACCGCGAGATGGGCGTCATGCGCCTGCTGCTGACGGCGCCCCTGCCGCGCGCCTATCTGCTGGCCTGCAAGCTGCTGGGCACCACTTTCCTGTCGGTGTTGCAGGCGCTGGCCTTCTTCCTGTTGGCAATGCTGTTCGGCATCGAGCTCGGATTCGGCCAGATCGCCGTCGCCCTGCCGGCGCTGGCGCTGGGCGCCCTGATGCTGTCGGCCTTCGGCCTGATGCTCTCGGTCTACATCAAGCAGTTGGAGAATTTTGCCGGCACCATGAACTTCGTGATCTTCCCGATGTTCTTCCTCTCAACCGCTCTGTATCCCTTGTGGAAGATGGAGGAATCCGGCGCGCAGTGGATCTATCTGCTGACCCGCTTCAATCCCTTTACCCATGCCATCGAAGCCCTGCGCTTTGCCTTGTATGGCCAGATCGAAGCAGCATCGCTGGCTGTCGTTGCGATCAGTGGCGTCGTCTTTTATCTGGTTGCCGCTGTCGGCTATGACCCGCAGCGCGGCCTGATCAAATCTGCCTGACGCGCAGCAGGCAACCTTCTTTCCGGACCCACGCCATGCACACTTCCTTCCTGCTTCGCGCCTCGAGCGCCCTGCTGTTATCGCTGCTGACCCTGAGCGCACACTGCGCAGCCGACAAGCCCTTGACACCGCTGCGGGTAGGCGTGCTGGAATTTGGCACGGTCAACTGGGAATTGGAGTTGATCCAGAGCCGCGAACTGGCCAAAAAACGGGGCCTTGATCTGAAAGTCATTCCTCTGGCATCGGGTGATGCATCGACGATCGCACTGCAAGGCGGCGCAGTGGACATGGTGGTGACAGACTGGATCTGGGTCAGCCGACAGCGTGCCGAATCCAATCTGTACACTTTCGTGCCGTTCTCAAACGCTGTCGGCGCGGTCATGGTCAAGGCCGATAGCGGCATCCGACAAGTGGCCGATCTGAAGGACAAGAAGCTGGGTGTTGCAGGCGGCCCATCGGACAAGACCTGGCTGCTGCTGCGCGCTTATGCACAGCGCCAACTCGGCGTCGATCTGACCCAGTTCACCCAACCGACCTATGCGGCGCCACCCCTGCTCAATGAATTGGCCCTGCGCGGACAAGTTGATGCGGCGCTGAATCACTGGAATTACGCGGCTCGGCTTGAAGTGCTGGGCCTGCATGCATTGATCGATGTGCCCCAAATTCTCAAGGGACTCGGCATCGACAAGCCGATTCCCTTGCTGGGCTGGGTGTTCCGTGAAGACTGGGCCGCAGCCAACAGCACAGCGGTGAAGAACTTTATGGCGGCCTCCTACGAAGCCAAGGCGATTCTCGCTGGCTCCGACGCTCCCTGGGATCTGATCCGGCCAAAAATGCGAGTCGAAAACGACGCCGTGTTCAAGCTGCTTCGTGCCAATTTTCGCGCCGGAATTCCGACCTGCGCCGATCAGGACAGCATGAGTACAGTGAGTGCCACGTTCAAGATCCTGGCGGCCACGGGCGGCGAAAAACTGGTCGGCAAATCAAAGACCTTGAGCGCCGGTACTTTTTGGCCCGCTTACACACTTCCGGCATGCAAAGCCTCCTGAAATTCGGCACCCTGTTGGCGCAAAGCCGATGGGTGCGAATCCTGCCGGTCCTGCTCGCGCTGTGCGCCTGGCAGTTGCTGGCGCTCCAGTTGCAGAGCAAGACGCTGCCGCCGCCGAGCGCCGTGCTGAGCATCCTGTGGCAGGAACTGTACTGTGGAGATTTACTGTTTCATCTGGGCATGACCCTGGTCCGGGTCGCGATCAGCTTCGGCGCTGCCATGCTGCTCGGCGTGGCGCTGGGCATCCTGATGGGCCACTCGAACACCTGGGACCGCCTGCTCGATGCCTTGCTGATCCTGGCGCTGAACATTCCGGCGCTGGTCACCATCATCCTGTGCTACATCTGGTTTGGCCTGAGCGAAGCAGCGGCCGTGATCGCCGTGACAGTGAACAAGATTCCGATGGTCGCAATCAGCCTGCGCGAAGGTGCGCGCGCCGTGGACAAGAAGCTGTTGCAGGTGGCGCAGGTCTACCG
>CAITQH010000273.1 GCA_903894475.1 uncultured beta proteobacterium | reverse complement strand
TATCCGGCCCAATACCGCACACGGACCTTGAACCTGAAATTGTCCTTGGCTCGGTAGCTGTCATCCCTGACCCGGTAGCTGTCATCCCGGGCTCGACCCGGGATCCGGTGCCACGCGAGCCATGGATTGCGGGTCGGGGCCCGCAATGACAAGCAGGGGTGTAACTGTTCATGGAAAGGAACGCAGCGACGCGGCAATCCAGGAAGTCCGGTGGCATGGACTGCCGCGCTACGCTCGCAGTGACGTTCTGCTCAGGGGCTCTCGATGACGAAAGTTGCTGCCTTGAATTCTGGAAAGATCAATAAGCCAGGATTTTTCCGGCCTCGCGCTTAGATTTGCTTAGATTCGCGCGCGCAACGGCGCCTAACCCACTTAACTGATGCTCTAAAAGCCGATTTGGAACAGTTGTTGGCCGCAAGGGGCTGATAAAGATGTCACTGCGAGGAGCGTAGCGACGCGGCAGTCCATGACTTCGGGCTGCATGGATCGCCACGCTGCGCGCGCGATCAATGAACTTCCCTTGTCATGCCGGACTACGATCCGGCAAAGTGCGCGTCCAGTTTATAGAGCAAGGCCCGGCCGTGTGCCGGATTGCCAGCCTGCGCGGCGGCTCTGAATTGCACGCTCAGATCGTGTCGCCCGGCACTGGCGGCTGGTCCGGACTGGCGGCCAGCCAGGCGTCGAAACCGGCCAAGTCGCCGCGCGCCTGACGCTCCTTGAAATACGCCTCGGTCTTTAGCGCCGAAACCTTTTCGGCAATAGCGGTCACAAAAAACTGGTTCATCGAGACTTTTTCTTCCTGCGCCACCAAACGGGCGTAAGCCAGCAGCGACTCGGGAACCCGCAATGCATAGTTGGACATCAATTTTCTCCCCGGTTCAGTAGTTGCAAAAAGGCCGCTGGTGCGAGCACTGGCAGCGCAAATTTTTCAGCGGCATCAAAGTCGCCCACGTTAAAAGTTACCAGTGCATCGGCCCTGCCGTTGAGCGCTGTCTCAAGCACCATTTCGTCTGCCGCATCGCGCAATTGCGGCCGCCAAAGGTAAAACATATGCACCGGTTCAACTCGCAACACCAGCGCATCCAAAAAAGCATCAACCATGGCCTCGCTGCGCTGGCCTGCCGCGAGTTGCTCCGGGCGTTTCAAAACGGCCTCGTATTCCAAAAACAAGGGCACCGAAGCCAGCAGGCGAAATCTGTCGCTGCGCAGCGCTGCAAGCAACGCAAACGAAGCCCCATTGCGGCTGCGGGCTGCAGCTACCAGCACATTGGTGTCGAGCACCACACGCTTAAAAGTCATATCGCTGATGATATTACAAAGTCAACAGAAGTCAAGCCCGGAACAAGTCCTATTGCCTGATTTACAACGAACTCACCAACGCCTGCGGTGCCGTCGCGGAGCCTGCAAGCGTTCGCGATGACGGCACGGTTGTCATTGCAGACCCTTCTTGTCGTTGCGGGCCTGACCCGCAATCCATGTCTTTGTCTGTCACGGCGAGCCCCCCCATTAGTCATTGCGAGCTTCCCGCATCCGGCCCGATACCGCACACGGACCTTGAACCTGAAATTGTCATCCCGGACCCCGGATCAAGCCCGGGGCAGGCTCTGATCCGGGATCCAGTGCCACGCGAGCCATGGATTGCGGGTCGGG
>CAITQH010000272.1 GCA_903894475.1 uncultured beta proteobacterium | reverse complement strand
TTTTCGTCAAGGGGGTCCGGCAGGGTTTGGTCTGCGCCGCTTGTTGCTGGACCAAAGCGGATCGATCAAGACTGAACTCAATCGCGGTGAGCACAAAAGCCTGCAAACCGACCGGGTCACCTGGGTTCAAACTCGCTCTCAGAACAGGTGAGGAAAGCTTCGGGTGTTTGTCCCCTGTTTGCGGACAATGTCCATTTCAGATCGTGAGAACGCCACTAACCCAACGTGGCAACCATCTCGATCCTTGGCGCAACGGATTGAACCAGTTTCTGAATGCCGTGACCAGGGTTGGATTGCCGACTTGAAACGATCAACCCCAGCTTTTCCAGCAAACCGACATCCTTGGTGATGGCCGAACGATTGCGACGCAAACGACTCGTCAACTCGTTGATGGTCTTGGGCTCATGCATAACCTCACTCATCAGGCGACGACGCTCCTCAGACAAAACTGTGAACATCCGTTGCGGGTCTTCAAATGAAAGTGTGACCTTGCCATCGAAGGCTTCGCCTCGATCGGCTCTGCGCGCAGCATCCTTCACGCGCCCGAAGAATCCGTCCACATCATCGGTTCGTATGACAACTTTGATCATGCCCTCTAACTCCACATCGCGAGAAAAAGTTTGATCGGATCCCGATCGCAAATGACGAAGCCGTGGTGTTGGTAAAAACGTGCGGCGGCGTCATCTTTGGCATCCACAACGATCCCGGCGCTTCCAACTGCTTGTGCGGCATTGCGCGCCCGGCTAATCGCGTCAGCCAGCAACAGTTGTCCAAGACCTTGACCCTGCAGGTCCGCTCGAATCGCCAGTCGCCCAAGTCGAGTGACTGGAATTTGGCGGGGATAGCGTTTTGCTAGTGCTTGAGGTAAATCCTCGATCAAAATGAAGGCAGATGCCAATGCATAAAAGCCTAAGATAGTGGGGCTACCGATGGCGTCGTAGCCAAGGCTTTGGTAGGTTTGCAGTGCTTCATCATCATTTGGTATCGCCACGAAGGTGCGCGAGACGCCCTTGCTCTGGTGCTGCAATGCAGTTTGCTTTAGCCAAACGTTGAGTGGCTCAACGCCACAGTCAAACCCGATTCGGTCGTGGTTGCCAGTCAATGGTTCCAGTTTGATCATTACGTCGTGCCGTGTAGTCCTCAAGTACCGCCTTCAATTTCTGGTTGGGCGGCAGCGGATTTTGGAGTGCGTTCAAAAACGCCTTTGCGTCCTGTGCGCAAAGTCGTATCAAACGCTCCTGTTCAATGATGCGTTCGGCCTCGCGCAAGGACGTCTGCACGATAAACTGATTGACTGTCGCACCTACCATACCGGCAGCCGTCTCCAGTGTTTCCTGAACAGCAACAGATACGCGAGCTGTGATGCGACCACGATCAAGGGAAGCGGTGGTCATGAAATATCCTCTAAGTGATTCAATGGAGCAATTTTAGCACAAGTGGTGTCATTTTGTCACCACGTTTAGATGCTCGCTTCTTCTGAATAGCTTCCACATTTGACTTTCCCGCTGGACAGCGCGTTCATTGACGTCATGTCCACCGATCAGCACCTCACAGCACTCGCCCTCCTCACCACCCAGCAAGCCGCTGACCGACTTGGTTTGACGAGCACCAGTTTGCACGACCTGCGCTGCGCGGATGGGGGCTTGCCAGCGACGTGACCAGGAATGGGGCGGTGGGTGCCCGGTATTGGGACCGCGCCCTGGTCATGGAACACAGCGGCTGGTCAGAAAGCGAGTTCGACTCCCGGCTTAAACAAGGACGACTGCTGGAGCTCAGCTCTTTTGCCACCAACACCGCACCCCGTCGCGATGCCTACCCTGCAGAACAATTCATTGCGGGGTTTGATGTCGAGCTGTTGCGATTCTTGAACTGGGTGGCCAGCAGTTCGTGTTCAGAGTAGGCTACGCACAAATTCCTGACCGAATGGAGCACACCAAACCTGCAACGTGATACGTGATACCTGGACCGGCACACCTTAGCGTGCGATTCCAAGAAACACCGCAAGACAGCGCCCCACCTCAAGCATTTCCGCATCATTGGCCGAGCCGAACACTTCACCGAGCTTGTCACGCTTCAAGGTCATAGCCTTGTCAACCATCACCTGTGACGGCTTTTGAAGCCCGTTGGTTTCGCTTGGCTTAACCGTCACGCGCAGCAATGGCGCATCGACCAACATGCTCGACACAAGCAAAACGGTCACGGTCGCGTGCTCGTTGAATTGGTCTGACTGAATCACCAAGGCGGGTCTTGGCTTACCAAAATCGCCTTGCATGGCAATGGTCACAAAATCGCCTCGGTTCATGCTGCTGCCGTTCCGTCCATATCGGACAAAGCCTCATCCATAAAGTCCAGCATGTCTACATCGACCATATCAGCCTGAGAGGCCAGATTGGATTGACGCTTGCACTCAGCCGCAAAGTCAGGCCGCCTTGTATCCGGCACCCAGATTTGAACCGGTCGAAGCCCAGCCATACGTAACGCAGAGCGACGCTTTTGAACCCGGATAGCAACAGGGGTAGCAGTCACAGAAAATCTCCTTTGGATCGTTACATGTATCACTCTATCATAAAAGCAACCACGGCGTCTTAAAACATGCACCGCCGCCACCGCGTGGGCGAACACACCAGTCAACCAAGTGTTACTTCCCCGCCCATTTTCCAGAATTGACTTGATAGATCTCGCATTTCGAAGCCAACATGGCTTCGTCATGTTCAGCGAACTTCGTAGAACAAGATGTATGGCGTGGATGTTGGCCAACTTCGCATCTGACTACCCAGCTCAGGTCTTGAGCGCCCCATCAATGGCTGGTTGAGCAGAGCCTTTGCCTCCTGATCAATGGTCTCCAAAATCCTGTCGGCTGCTGATAGGTTGTCCTCAGCAATGTAGAGCCAAGCCTCCAGCAGGTCCGCCCGCGCCCTCTCGGTAAACACCAACTGCAACATCAGGCGCGGGACCTTTCAGCGCGCAACTTCCTGCCATCAGCTTTAATGGCTTCAATGTTCAGCGGCGCCACGCGGCCCGCACGCTTATCTGCCAAGCCCACTTCAATGTCCGCCTTCAGAGCCGCCAAGGTGGCACCTTGCACAGACTGATAAGACTCAAAGAGGCGCAGAGCTTCCCGGATGACCTCACTGGCCGAACCAAACAAGCCCGACGATACGTGAGCTCTCACTCGACTCTCCATTTCCGGTGGCAGTGAAACATTCATGGACATGATTAACCTCGCATTAGCAATGGCAGACTTTGCCATTGTAAAGAGATCAATCGCTCAACAGTGGCTTCTTCCCACAATTTCACGGCACCAGCCCAGAATTGACTTGATAGCCCCTCCCCTCTAGAGCCAACATGCCTCAACCGCAAAAGGAATGAGGCCACATGGTATTAGAGACGGATCAAACAAGCTACCGGGCCGCGCAGTACGTGCGCATGTCGACTGAGCATCAGCAGTACTCCACCAACAACCAGGCTGACAAGATTGCCGAGTACGCCCAGCGCCGCAACATCGAGATTGTTCAAACCTATGCCGATGAGGGTAAAAGTGGTCTGTCCCTGGGCGGTCGGGCTTCCCTGCAAAAGCTCCTTGCTGATGTTGAAGCCGGTTTGGCTGATTTCAGCCTGGTGCTGGTCTTTGACGTCAGTCGCTGGG
>CAITQH010000271.1 GCA_903894475.1 uncultured beta proteobacterium | reverse complement strand
TTCTCAGCATCCCAACCCCGCACGCAGGCCAGGCGTTCTTAAAGAAACAAGGGCATAGGCTAATGCGGTGCGCCGATTTGCGTTAAAAGGCGAATGGCAGCGCCGCGATGACCGAAATAGCATTGGTGCGAACTCACAGCGGTTAGCGCCACTGTTGAGTGAGCCCGCCACTCAGCGTTAATCAATATGACTTGGCTAGTCGCTTACCAATCAGGCGTGCAAGCAGAGGTCATTGCGTTGTGGCTGGGTCATGAAAGTCCCACGACGACGCATCAGTACGTTGAGGCAAACCTTGCGATGAAGGAGAAGGCGTTGGCCAAGTTGGAGGATCCAAATATAAAAGTGCAACGCTACCGGGCGCCCGACAATTTGATCGAGTTCTTGAACCGCTTGTAATTATGTGGAGATCAAAAGCGAGAACGCCATCATTGACAAAGGTGACGATCATTCACGCCGATGTCGCGCTGTAAATAACTGGGATCTTTGGATAATGGTCGTTGGCGGGTGCTCAGGTGGATGAAATCATCGCCACAAAGCCGACCCACGCATGCGGGACTCAATGACTACTGTAGAGCAGGCAGATTCAAAAGTTGCATGACCCCCGTTAGGCTTCGACGGTTAGTCAATACTGGCGAATTTTGATCCGTGATTTGTTTGCTTTGGCAAACTGGTGTGCATTTGATAAAACAGAAAGGCAGCCCGCAACCCGCATGAAACCTCGCTCCCAGGCGATGCGTACCCGCAGGCCAAACAGAGAAAAGAGACTGGGTGGGCTCCGAAAACAGGCTTTTTGGTGCCTTTGGCGGAGGTGGTACCCGCAAGCCAACAGCCTACAACCCCGCGTGGTGCGGGGCTTTCAGGCAAGGGGAAGGGCCCGGAGATTTTCCGAGCCCTTTTGTATGGCAGTGCGGACCTGGGTTCAAACTCGCTCTCAGAACAGGTGAGGAAAGATTCGGGTGTTTGTACCCTGTTTGCGGAGATTGTCTGTTTCGTATTGTGGAATTTCGCCTCGAGCGTGCTTCGTTTTCGCACCTCAATTCAGGTTGCGTCCAATCAGGAAGTTGATGATCAATGTAAGTATTGACAATGTGTAGACGTTTGGCTATACTTCAACGTGTATTCATTGTGAGGACAAAATCATGCGCGACATCGCCATCAATTTGCGGGCACGCTCGGACCAGCGCGACCTAATTGACAGGGCTGCCAGTACCTTGGGCAGGAACCGGTCAGATTTCATGCTGGAAGCGGCATGTGAAAAAGCTCAATCCATTGTTTTGGACCGCACTTTTTTTACACTCGACAGCGAGGCCTTCGCGCGATTTAGCGCTCTCTTGGATGCACCAGTTCAACCTAACCCTGCGCTCGATCGCTTGTTGGCACGCCGCCCGATGTGGGAAAAGTAAAAGTGTTAGCGGCTCCTTGCTTGCTCGGCGCAGACCACAATTTGGCGGTCTTTGACTGCGGCGAGTCGGTCATGAACGATTGGCTTAGACGCCGTGCTGTGGGCAATCAGCTGTCAGGGGCATCCCGGACTTTTGTCGTGGCTAATCGTGCCAAAATGGTACGCGGGTATTACTCGCTGGCAGCCGGCGCGGTGGATCGCTCGGCAGCAACGAGCGCCATTCGACGCAATATGCCAGACCCTATTCCTGTGATGGTACTTGGTCGCTTGGCGGTCGATCTTGAATATCACGGCAAGGGGCTGGGTTCCGATTTGCTACAGGACGCAATTTTGCGGACAACCCGTTTGGCCCAAGAAGTCGGTATCCGTGCGCTGGTTGTGCACGCATTGCATGACCACGCCCGCGCATTTTATTTGCACCATGGATTCAGCGAATCCGAAATCGATCCGTTGGTGTTGATGCTGCGGATTGAATCCAGCCGCGGTCTGAAGCCACTTTGAACGCCACTTGGCCAGTAATCGCACTTGTAGCGTTTGGCAAAGTTGTGAACTCACTGCTGATCGCTCCCCCTCTCCACAGGTCCGTCAAATCGCCAGTCGCCCAAGACCGACTTCCACGTCCAAATTCCCAGAATTGACTTGATAGATCTCGCATTTCGAAGCCAACATGGCTCCGTCATGTTTGCGATCGCGCAATTCTTCCACTACCCCCACAATGTTGAAAGTGGTGCAGCCCAGATGCCATCACCCAGCGGCATCGTCTCGTCGCCGTCGTAAAGCAGAACGCCCATCTTGAAGTGGTCACCAGCCAGGCTGGAGAACTTTCTCAACCCCCTCAGATCACTTTCTTTGACAGTGGCCGCCGCTTTGACCTCGACGCCAATCAGATGTCCAGCTGCGTTCTCAATCACTACGTCGACCTCAAACTTGTCAGTGTCCCGGTAGTACATCAATCGATATTCGCCGCTTGCCGTGGTGGTGTGCTTGAGCAACTCTGCGAACACGAATGTTTCCAGGACATTGCCAAAACGAGTTCGATCCTGTTGAACCTCGGAGGAACTCAAATCGAGCAGCGTGGCCAACAGGCCTGAGTCGATGAATTGCAACTTCGGCGTCTTGACAACGCGATTGAGTCGGTTGCGTGCCCATACGTCAATACGCCTGAGCAAGTACATCTGCTCTAAGACACCGATGTAGCGAGAAGCTGTCTTGCCATCCAGACCGACCTGTCCACCTAGTTGGGTGTAGTTGCACATCTGCCCGGCGGTCTGTGCCAAAGCACGCAGGAAGCGCGGTAACTGATCCAGTTTCTCGATCCCGGCCACGTCGCGGACATCACGTTGGATGATGGCATCAAGGTACTGCCTCGTCCAAGCTGCTCGCCGTTTAGACGACGGGCGTGAAATCGCTTCTGGATAGCCGCCACGAAGCACCCGATCCACTAGATCATTGCCCTGGGCCAGGGTGCCTGGCTTGGGAATCCGCCCGGAGAACATACAGTCAATCCAGTTCTCCGATCCCCCTTCGATCTCACTCTGAGACAAGGGCAGCAATGACAAGGTCTCCATGCGACCGGCCAGCGAGTCAGCCACAGTGGGCAGCGCCATCAAGTTGGCCGAGCCAGTGAGTAAGAAGCGCCCGGGACGTCTGTCTTCATCCACGCTTTTCTTGATGGCCAGCAGCAACTGCGGAGCACGCTGAATCTCATCGATCACAGCACGATCCAGGCTGCGAATCATACCGACCGGATCTTCACGAGCGGACAGCAGTGTCAGCTCGTCATCGAGTGTCAGATAGCGCAGTCCTTTTTCTGCCATTTGGCGAACAAGGGTCGTCTTGCCAGCTTGGCGCGGGCCAGCCAGCAGCACCACAGGCGTATCCAGCATCGCTTCGGCAATGCGCGATTCGATACGGCGCGGGTAAAGTGCGAGTGTGACCATGTGTCCATGATACCGTAAATTGCGGAAGTATATAACGTGCAATTCGGAAGTACACGACGTGAATTGCGAAAATAGAGATACCGCACCACTAACCAACGATCAAGCATGGAGGCGCACTCCGATCGGCCCCGATCTCCACGGGTCTGTCAAATCGTCAGTCGCCCAAGAGCGACTTCCACGCCCAATTTCCCAGAATTGACTTGATAGATCTTGCATAACGAAGCCAACATGGCTCCGTCATGTCCAGCGATCAGCACCCCACAGCACCCACCCTCCTCACCACCAGAGAAGCCGCTGACCGGCTTGGGCTGACGACCACCAGTTTGCACGACCTGCGGTGTAAAGACGATGGCCTGCCCATTGTGCAAAAAGGTCTGCTGGTGGGCTACCAGTTGGAAGACATCCAGGCCTTTGAGCAGCGCGAGCTATTTGCCATCGTGAAACAGGTGTTGGCGGCCGATCGTCCGCTGCCGCTGATTCGT
>CAITQH010000270.1 GCA_903894475.1 uncultured beta proteobacterium | reverse complement strand
CCCCTGCTTGTCATTGCGGGCCCCGACCCGCAATCCATGGCTCGCGTGGCACTGGATCCCGGATCAAGTCCGGGATGACAATTTCAGGTTCAGAGTCCGTGTGCGGTATCGGGCCGGATTCGGGAGGCTCGCAATGACGAGAAGATAGGTTGGTAATGACGAGAAGATAGGTTGGTAATGACGAATTTGATTGCTGTTGATTTTTTAGTTAAATGGAGACAAATATGAAATTTGAGACAAAAACGATTCTGACGCCGGTTGCGCTGGCCCTGGCAACGATGAGCCTGGTGGCGTCGGCGACGACGCTGCGCATTGGCAACCAGGGCGATGCGCTGTCGATGGACCCGCATTCACTCAACGAGTCGCTGCAGCTGACCGTGACCGGCAACGTATTCGAGCCGCTGGTGACGCGAGGTCGCGACTACAAGCTCACGCCCGGTCTGGCGACCGACTGGAAGCAGACGGCACCCACGGTATGGCGCTTCAACCTGCGCAAGGGGGTGCAGTTTCATGACGGCACCCCATTTACCGCCGACGACGTGATATTCAGCTACGAGCGCGCCAAGGATGACGGCTCGGACATGAAGAGCTACGTTGGCCAGATCAAGGAAATCAAGAAGATCAACGATCATGCGGTTGATTTCATCTTGAACGCGCCCTTCCCGATCCTGCCAGATCTGTTTACCGGTTGGCTCATCATGAGCAAGAAATGGTGCGAAACGAATCAGGCGACCAAACCGGTGGACCGGCGCAAGGGCATCGAAAACGCCGCATCCTTCCGCGCCAACGGCACCGGTCCCTATCGTGTCCGGGAACGCCAGCCGGGGGTGCGGACAACCTTTGTGCGCAACGGCAACTACTGGGGCAAGATTGATGGCAACGTCGACGAGGTGATCTTCACGCCGATCGGCAACGATGCCACCCGTGTGGCGGCTTTGCTGTCAGGCGAACTCGACGTCATGGAGCCGGTTCCGGTGCAGGACGTGGACCGGATCAAGGGCAACGCCAAACTCAAGGTGCTGCAGGGCCCGGAATTGCGCGTCATCTTTCTGGGCATGGACCAGAAGCGCGATGAATTGCTGTTCTCCAATGTCAAAGGCAAGAATCCGTTCAAGGACAAGCGCGTGCGTCAGGCCTTTTACCAGGCGATTGACATTGACGGCATTCAAAAGACCGTGATGCGCGGCGCTGCCACACCGGTGGCGTTGATGCTGCCGCCCCAGGTCAACGGCTTTGATCCGACGCTGGCCAAGCGCCTGCCCTATGACGTGGAGGGCGCCAGGAAGCTGCTGGTGGAGGCGGGCTATCCAGCAGGCTTTGAAGTGAAGATGAATTGCCCGAACGACCGCTATGTGAACGACGAGCGGATTTGCCAGGCGGTGGCCGCCAATCTGTCCAAGATTGGCGTCAAGATCAATCTGGAAGCCGAAACCAAGGGCACTTATTTCCCGAAGATCCTGAGCCGCAACACCAGCTTCTACATGCTGGGCTGGACCGCCAGCACGGTCGATGTGCACAATGTGCTCTACCCAATCATGTCGTCACCGGGTGAGGGTGGTCGTGGTCAGTTCAACCTGGGCGCCTACAGCAACGCCAGGGTCGACGAATTGACGCAAAAAGTCGGTTCGGAGACAGACCTGAAAAAGCGCAGCGAGATGATTCATGAAGCGCTGAAGATTCACCAGGACGAGATTGGCCATTTGCCACTGCATCAGCAGGCATTGAGCTGGGCGATGAAGAAGAACATTGACCTGGTGCAGTTGCCCGGTAATGAAATGCCATGGAAGTTCATCAAGGTCAACCCCTAAAGCAGGACCCCGGGCCGAATGAAAAAGTGGTTGTTTCGGCTCGGTGATAGCGACATTGGCTACAGCTTTCGCAACTCACCGCTTGCGATGACTGCGGCCAGTATTGCCTTTGTCTGCATCTTCTGTTCCGTCTTTGCTAACTGGGTGGCGCCGCACAACCCGTTTGATCTCACCACGCTGGAGTTAAGTGATGCGCGCTTGCCGCCAGCCTGGGACAAGCTGGGCAGCCTGAAGTACATGCTTGGCACCGATGATCAGGGGCGGGACATTTTGTCAGCCTTGATGTTCGGCGCCCGCATTTCACTGGCGGTGGGCCTGGCTTCTGTGGCGTTGTCGGTGCTGATTGGCGTGACACTGGGCTTGCTGGCCGGTTTCCTGGGGGGCTGGGTCGATGCACTGTTGATGCGACTGTGTGACGTGATGCTGTCGTTTCCGGCGATTCTGGTGGCGCTTCTGATTGCGGGGGTCGGGCGTGCCCTGTTTCCCAACGCCCAGGACTCGCTGGCTTTCTTTGTTCTGATCATCTCAATCACGCTCACCGGGTGGGTTCAGTACGCGCGTACGGTCCGTGGCTCCACCCTGGTGGAGAGGCACAAGGAATACGTGCAGGCTGCCCGTGTCACCGGTGTCTCCAAGCTGCGCATCATGCGGCGCCACGTCCTGCCCAACGTGCTCGGGCCGGTGCTGGTGCTGGCCACGATTCAGGTCGCCACGGCCATCATCATCGAGGCCACTCTGTCCTTTCTGGGCGTCGGTGCACCGCCGACTGCGCCTTCGCTGGGGACGCTGATCCGTGTCGGCAACAACTACCTCTTTTCCGGTGAATGGTGGATCACCGTGTTCCCCGGTCTGATGCTGATCCTGATTTCGCTGAGCGTGAATCTGCTGGGCGACTGGCTGCGCGACGCGCTGAACCCACGGCTGCGCTAGTGAGTACGCATGATCTCCCGGATTCCCGTCATCGCGAGGCCGCAGGCCGTGGCACAGCTTGTCATGCCGGACCGCCAGCTTGCCACGCCGGATCTCCAGCTTGTCATGCCGGACCGCCCGCTTGTCATGCCGGGCTCGACCCGTCATCCAGTGTCTTCCGGCACTGGATTGCGGATCAAGTCCGCAATGACGAAACGACGGTGTGCAATGACGAAAAGACGCTCCGCCGTGACGAAAGGATGGCGTTCGATGACGAAAGGACGGCGTGCAGTGACGACAAGACGGCGTTCGATGAAGAAGAGGTGGCTTCGATGAAAAACTTGCGGAAGTGCACATGAGCCTGCTGCAAGTCAAGAACCTGGTGGTCGAGTTTCCACATCGACGTGGCACCTTGCGGGCGTTGGACGACGTCTCTTTCGATATTGCGCCGGGCGAGATTCTGGGTGTGGTTGGTGAGTCAGGTGCGGGCAAATCGATTACGGGTGCCGCCATCATTGGCCTGCTGGAGCCGCCCGGGCGCATCGCCGGCGGCCAGATCCTGCTGGAGGGCGAGCGCATTGATCAACTTGGCCCGGAGCAGATGCGCCGTATCCGGGGCAAGCGCATCGGCGCTATCTTTCAGGATCCGCTGACTTCCTTGAACCCGCTTTACACGATTGGCCAGCAACTGGTGGAGACCATCCGCACGCATCTGCCGCTCGGCGAAAAGCAGGCGCTTGAGCGCGCCGTATCTCTGCTGCGTGACACCGGCATTCCGGCCCCGGAACAACGCATTGATCACTATCCCCACCAGTTCTCGGGCGGAATGCGCCAGCGTGTGGTGATTGCACTGGCGCTGGCGGCCGAGCCCAAACTGATTGTGGCGGACGAGCCGACCACCGCGCTGGATGTTTCGATTCAGGCCCAGATCATCACCCTGCTGAAAAGTGTCTGCCAACAGCATGGCGCTGCCGTCATGTTGATCACGCACGATATGGGCGTGATTGCCGAAACCTGCGATCGTGTGGCGGTGCTGTACGCCGGGCGGTTGGCCGAAATTGGCCCGGTGCATGAGGTGATCAACCACCCGGCGCACCCCTATACCGCGGGCTTGATGGCAGCAATTCCCGACATCGCGCAGGATCGTGAACGGCTCAATCAGATTGATGGTGCGATGCCGCGCCTGAATGCGATTCCAACTGGCTGCGCCTTTCACCCTCGTTGTCCGCAAACCCTGGCCCGATGCAAGAGCGAGCGCCCGGAACTGCTCGGCGCCGGAGCGACGCGCGCTGCCTGCTGGTTGCAAGCAGACGCTGCTGTCATCGCGAGGCCACAGGCCGTGGCGATCCATGGTGGAGTTGCGTAGTATGGATTGCCACACTTCGCTTTCCATGAACAGTTACACCCCTGCTTGTCATTGCGGGCCCCGACCCGCAATCCATGGCTCGCGTGGCACTGGATCCCGGATCAAGTCCGGGATGACAATTTCAGGTTCAGAGTCCGTGTGCGGTATCGGGCCGGAT
>CAITQH010000269.1 GCA_903894475.1 uncultured beta proteobacterium | reverse complement strand
TCGACTTGCATGTGTAAAGCATTCCGCCAGCGTTCAATCTGAGCCAGGATCAAACTCTATAGTTCGATCTTGATTTTTTTTCGCTCTTTCGAGCAACTCATAAAAACGGAATTGAAGTGAACTTCACTTCTATTTCCATGAGCGTTTGTAAGTCAGTTACGACTTAGTTCCGAAGAACTTGGCTTTTCGCCTCAAACGCCCACACTTATCGGCTGTATATTGTTAAAGATCTTTCGGCGAACTTGATTTTTATCAAGCCCCTTTTCCAGGATTCACTGTGATCAGCGAAGCTTTGTATTATGCCACGGTTTTTGGTTCTAAGTCAACTTATTTGATAATTTTTTTACCGAAGGCAAAATATCTCATCGAAACACTGACTAAAAAACGCACAGCCGTTTAACAGGGGAGCTTTCCAGTGCAGCACCGTTAAGCCCCTTGTCCAGCATTCGCTGCGATCAGCGAAGCCTTGAATTATGACACGATTTTTGGCTCTTAGTCAACATATCCGATGATTTATTTGCCGAAGACAAACTATCACATCGCCACGCACACTGAAAAACCGCACCGCCCTTCAACAGGGAAGCCGAGCAGTGTAGCACCGTTTGATGCGTCCGGGGGATTCACCTTCGAATTCAGGGTCGATTCGTGGCACGCCTGCGCGAAATGCCGATTTCCCTATGATGCCTCCGTCGGCGCCCGTTCGCGAACCGCCGCCACACCTGTTTCGAGTTCTCGCAACCCTAACTTCAAGACCAGAAAGTTTATGAAAACATCAGCCTCCATCGCATTGATTGCCACCGTACTAACCTTCACCACCTCAGTGTCAGCTCAATTTGCGAAGCCCGACGACGCCATCAGGTACCGCAAGAGTTCACTGTTTGTGATGCAGCAGAATTTCGGGCGTGTAGCCGCCATGGCATCGGGCAAGGCACCGTTTGACGCCAAGGTCGCCGCCGACAGTGCCGCTGTTGCCGACTACATGGCGAAACTTCCCTGGGCCGCTTTTGGCGAAGGGACCGACAAGGGCGACACTCGGGCCAAGGCCGAAATCTGGAAAGAATCAGCCAAGTTCAAGGAGTACGCCGAGAAGATGCAAGGCGAAATGTCGAAACTCGCCGCGGCAACCAAGGCCGGCAATCTGGATAGCATTAAGACCGCAGTAAACGCGACTGGTGGCGCTTGCAAGACATGCCACGACGCCTATCGTAAAGACTGAGTTTTTCCAGACCTGGAACTTGGACGGCTCTGCCACCTTCCGAGTTCTTTGTGACCGGTTTGTCGCGGCCGAGTGAACGCAGATAATTGGCGGATGCGTCATTCTCCAATTATCACAATCCTGCCCAAACGCGACGCCGTCATCGTTTTTCTGGTTTTTGCCTTTGCCTATTTTTTCTCGGCCCTGATCCGCGCCATTACTGCCTCCCTGTCTCCGACACTCAGTCAGGAGTTTGGGCTCAGCGCGAGCGATTTGGGACTGCTGGCGGGCGGCTACTTTCTCGGTTTTTCAGTCACCCAGTTGCCACTGGGTACCTGGCTTGATCGACATGGCCCAAGAAAGGTAATTCTCTATTTCCTCGGAATAGCTGTGCTCGGATGCCTGGCTTCCTCGCTTTCTTCCAGTTTTTCCGGTCTTCTGGCAGCCAGGATATTTTGCGGCGTTGGCGTTAGCGCTTGTTTGATGGCACCGCTGACCGGATATCGCCGCTGGTTTGACGCCGCCACCCTGATGCGCGCCAACTCCTGGATGCTGATGACTGGCTCCATGGGAATGGTCGCCTCAACTCTGCCGGTCCAATGGCTAATGCCAGTGCTGGGTTGGCGGGCCCTGTTTGTGGGACTGGCCGCAATGCTGCTGATAGCGATGGCGCTGATCGCCTGGCAGGTGCCAAAATGGAATGCTGGAACGAAAAGCCCGAGTGTTCAAGCGCAAACCAAGGCCACTTACGTAGAGGTTTGGAGGCATCCCTATTTCCGCCAGATGGCGCCCATTGGATTTTTTTGCTACGGCGGATTGGTTGCCATACAAACGCTGTGGGCCGCCCCCTGGATGATCAAGGTGACGGGCTACAGTTCCATCCAGGCAGCCACCGGATTGTTCTGGATCAATGCCGCAATGTTATTCACTTTTTGGGTCTGGGGCATCATCAACCCGTTGCTGGTCAAACGTGGCTTCCATGCCGATCAATTGATCACTTACGGCTTGCCACTTAGCTTTATTGTTCTGGCTTTCATCATAGGTGCCGGCTCTCCCCTATCAACAGGCTCTGGTGCACTTTGGGCCCTCTACTGCGTGAGTTGCACCTTTATCGCACTGGCGCTCCCGGCTGTCGGCATGGCCTTTACTGAAGCACTGGCCGGTCGCGCACTTTCGGCCTACAACCTGGTGGTATTTGCTGGCATATTTGCAGTGCAGTGGGGCATCGGCCTAGCCATAGACGGCTTTCAGGCCTTGGGCTTCCCCGAAATATTGGCCTTCCAGGCGGCTATGGCTATCTATTTACTCGGTAGTGTCGCTTCCTATGTCCATTTTCTGACCACAAAAAGCCATAATCAGAGCATCTGAAATATTGGAGACGGGGCTGGCGGTAGACAACGGAATCGAAGTACCAACCCACTACATGAACGGCATTCTCATCATCGCCCACGCACCGCTGGCCAATGCCTTGCGCCAATGCGTTCTGCATGTATTTCCGGACGGGAGCAAGGGAATTGCGGCGTTTGATGTGCAAGCCAATGTTCCACCAGAAGAAACTCTGATTGCTGCAACTCTGGCGCTGAGCCTTCTCAATACGCCCCAGATTCTGGTGCTGACCGATGTATTTGGCGCTACCCCCTGCAATGTTGCACAAAAACTGGTCGATGGTGTCAATTCGAAGTTGATTACGGGAGTGAACCTGCCCATGTTATTGCGCACAATAACGTATCGAAACGAATCGCTTGATGCGTTGGTGACACGTGCCCTGGCGGGTGGCGCACAGGGCATCATGCAAGTAGCGACGACAGCGCCACAGAATCAGGTGAAAAAGAAAAATGATCAAAACAACGATCACCATCAGCAATAAGTTGGGCTTGCATGCACGCGCCTCCGCCAAATTGACCAAGTTGGCCGGCAGCTTTCCCTGTGAGATCTGGCTTGCCAAGGGTGAGCGACGCGTCAACGCCAAGAGCATCATGGGCGTCATGATGTTGGCCGCCGGCATAGGCAGCGCCGTGGAACTTGAGACCAGCGGCGAGCGCGAACAGGAGGCGCAGGATGCCCTGTTCGCACTGATAGAGGACAAATTCGGAGAGGGTGAATGACGACCCCCACGCTTGTCACAACGTGTACTGCGCTGCCCCCCGTGGGGGCCAGCCCTCGCGCGAGTCTCGCAGAGACTGTGCGACATGCTTGGGGCGGCCCGGCGCCGCGGTTGCCATGACCTTTTCCATCCACGGTCTCGCAGTTGCCCGCGGTATCGCCATCGGGCGTGCGGTACTGGTTGCGTCAAGTAGGGTCGACGTTGCGCACTATTTTATCGATGCATCACAGGTAAGCGCTGAAATCGACCGGGTTCGGATCGGACGCAATGCGGTGGTGGACGAAATTCATCGCCTGCAGGCGAGCATTGTGCACATGGGTCCGAAAGAGGCACCGCACGAATTGACAGCGCTACTGGACGTGCATCTGATGCTGCTGCAAGATGACGACCTGATAGGTGGCGTCAAACACTGGATCACCGATCGCCTCTACAACGCCGAGTGGGCCCTGACAACACAACTCGAAATTATTGCCCGCCAGTTCGACGAAATGGAGGACGAGTACCTGCGCGAGCGTAAGGCCGATCTGGAGCAGATCGCAGAAAAGGTTCTGCGCGCCATGAAGGGTGTAGCGTCCGCCATAGCGCAGCCAGTCAACCGCGCAGCGCGCAAAAAGTCGCAGCAAGACCTCCTGCTCGACGATACGGTCGACGTCCCGCTGATCCTGATTGCACACGACCTGTCACCGGCCGACATGCTGCAGTTCAAACAAAGCGTATTTGCCGGCTTCGTCACCGATGTTGGCGGCAGGACGTCGCACACCGCCATCGTGGCGCGCAGTCTGGACATCCCGGCCGTCGTCGGTGCCCGCCTGTCGAGTCAGCTGGTACGCCAGGATGACTGGGTAATCATCGATGGCGATGCCGGCGTGGTGGTGGTAGACCCTTCCTCGATCATCCTGGCGGAGTACGGCTTCAAGCAGCGCCAGAATGAACTCAATCGCGGCAGGCTGTCACGCCTCTTGCACACCCCGGCAGTAACGCTGGATGGCAAGAACATCGAATTGTTGGCAAATATCGAAATGCCCGAAGACGCGGCTGGCGCCATCCAGGCCGGTGCCGTCGGAGTTGGTTTGTTCCGCAGCGAATTTCTTTTCATGGGCCGGCAAAGCAGACTGCCCAACGAAGAAGAGCAATACCAGGCCTACCGGCGTGCCGTGGAAGGCATGCAGGGCATGCCGGTGACCATTCGTACGGTTGACGTGGGCGCAGACAAACCGCTGGACGAGTCTTTGCAAGACTCTGCTCATTTGAACCCTGCCTTGGGTTTGCGCGCCATTCGCTGGAGTCTGGCCGACCCAGCCATGTTCCTGACGCAGCTGCGAGCGATTCTGCGCGCTGCAGCCCATGGTCAGACCAAGATGCTGATACCGATGCTGGTTCACGCGAGCGAAATTCGGCACACCTTTGCCCTCATTGACCGGGCCCGTGCCGAGCTCGACAACCGGGGCGTTGCCTACGGACCGGTCAAGATTGGCGCCATGATAGAAATCCCTGCTGCAGCGCTGACTCTGAACGTTTTCCTGAAATATTTCGATTTCCTGTCGATCGGCACCAACGATCTGATTCAGTACACGCTGGCCATTGATCGTGCCGATGAGTCAGTGGCGCACTTGTACGATCCCTTGCATCCAGCCGTGCTGCAGCTCGTTGCGCTCACAATTGCCGAATGCCAGGCGCGCGGCAAGGATGTGAGTGTCTGCGGTGAAATGGCGGGCGACGTCAGTCTGACCCGCTTGCTGTTGGGTCTGGGCCTGCGCAGTTTCTCCATGCACCCGGCTCAGATTCTCGCGGTCAAGCAGGAAGTGCTGCGCGCAGACACCGGCAAATTGGCAGCATGGGCGGCGCAGGTAATGGCGGCGGATGAACCCGGTCTGCTGATGAAACTGCACTCCTGATGCCAGGTGCCAATGCTGGCGGAACTGGAAACAATTGGAAACTCCATCTGACAACTTCAATCCACTGAGCCGGCGTAAATTGGCTAAGGGTGCTGCGCTGTCCCTGGCTGCATCGCTATTCCCGGCCGCCGCTACCTCCAACCGGGAGCCGCTCAAGAAAAGCGGCATTGTCAAGCCTCCCCGCTTGAAGGAAGGCGATGTGGCTGGTTTGATCACGCCCTGTGGCTTTGTCGATCAGGAGGGTATCGACAAATCGGTTCGCAACCTTGAAGAGCTTGGCCTCAAAGTCAAACTTGGCAAGCATGTGCTGGCACGCCGTGGTCGCTACGCCGGCACGGTTGCGCAGCGCCTGGAGGATTTGCATTCCATGTTCGCCGACCCGCAAGTCCATGCGGTGTGGGCTGCCACCGGAGGTTCCGGCGGAATTTCACTGCTGCCTCATATCGATTACAAATTGATTCGAAAGCATCCGAAGATTTTTGTAGGCTACTCTGATGTCACTTGTTTGCATCTGGCAATCCATCGCCAGACACGCCTTGTGACCTTTCACGGCCCGGTGGGAATCTCGACTTTTTCAGATTATTCGAAACAGCATCTGACGGCCATACTGATGCAGCCGCAAAAAGAGTACCAGATGCAGATGGCTGAAGAGAATCGGACCAAGGCTGAAACGGCAAACCAGTTCCAAATCAGGACACGGCGTCACGGAAGCGCGGTCGGACGTCTGAGCGGTGGCAATCTTAGTCTGGTGGCGGCTTTGTCGGGCACACCGTATGCCGCCGAGCTGCGGCGGCGCATTTTGTTTCTGGAAGATATCGGCGAAGCACCCTATCGGATCGACCGCATGCTGACCCAACTCGACTTGAGTCAGGGGCTCGGAACGGCGTCAGCCCTGCTGCTGGGCATTTTCGAAAAGTGCGAAGCGCCTGAAAGCGAGTCCTCGCTGAGCTTGAATGAAACCGTGGACAGTCATCTGGATCTGTTGAAGGTCCCTGCGGTAAGTGGCTACTCGTTTGGCCATATCGCGAACCAGATGACGCTACCTCTGGGCGTCAGCGCGCGACTGGACACCTTCGCTCAGACCTTGACCCTGCTGGAAAACGCCGTCCTGTAACGCTGCCCAAGGACAAGTCCCTCAGTGGTTCGCCGCTGGCAGCATAGCAGGTACAACACGAGTTCTGGCGGATGTCGTCAGCACATCAAGAATCGCTGCCGTTTGCGCGTCCGGCGTTCCGTCAAATCGTGCCGGACGATATTTCATTTGAAATACGATCAGAACATTGCGTGAAGCTGCATCAAGTTCACCGTTCTGCGGTATCGCAAAACCATGCTCTGCCAGTTTCTTTTGAAACCAGGCCACGTTCGGCAGCTGAGTTTCAAACGCCTTCTGGCGCAGTGCCACTTCTTTCTCATCGGGCCAAAGCACCAAACCGGCGTCGGCCAACTGCTTCCAGGGAAACATCGGGCCCGGATCCTGTTTTCGTTGGGGCGCAATGTCGCTGTGTCCAAGCACCCGGTCAGGGCTGATGTCATGGCGCTTCACGATATCTCTCACCAGAGAGATCAAACGGTCAATCTGCCCTTGGGGATACGGTAGCCAGAGACGCCCCTCTGTCGAATCACGCCAAGCCAGATTGACAATCTCAATGCCAATCGAGCTGGCATTCAATCTGGCGTTGTCCTTCCACGAGCTCAGTCCCGCGTGGTAGGCCCGTCGATCTTCGTCCACCAGTCGGTAGATCTTGAAATCTTCACCATCATCGAGCAGGTAATGCGAACTCACTTGCTGCTGCGTCAAGACCTTCAGCGATGTGGGAGAGTCAAGAAACGTGTAATGGAGAATCAAAAAGCGCACACGGCTATCCTGACTGACTGCGGAATAACTGGTATCAATGCGCGGACCAGTCGCGCAAGCGCTCAACAGAGTCGCCAGAAGCGTCAGCAAGAATAATTTCATGACAAGATCCTTCTTTGTGCCAGGCGGGCCGCGGCAACATGCGCTTGCAGATGGACCAACCGCAAATCGCTGGCCAGCGGCAAGCGCTCTCTCATCGACTGCTCGATCAGCGGATGAAGCTCGGGCACCCGCCCGGCCAGAACGATGGGGCGAACACCAAACCTTGCCACCATGGCAGAACCCAGACGAGCCAGTTCATGGCCGGCCCGCTGCAGGATGTCCCGCGCCAGAGGATCGCTTTCGGCCACGGCCGCCACAGCTATCGCCAACTGTCCGATCTGTCCGCGGCTGGCTCCGTAAATCAGTTTTCGTGAATAAGACCAGTCGTGGCTGCCAATAGCCTTGAACAGTGACACCGCCATGGGTGAATCGGCCCAGCAGCCAGGTCTCTCGTCTTCAGCACGCCAGATCTTGCGCAAGGCTTCAACCGTAATCCAGTAGCCGCTACCACCATCGTCCAGAATGCCGCCCCGTCCTCCGGCACGGTGAAAATCCCTTTGTACATCGATGAATCCTGCGATCGATCCGGTGCCGGCATAGACCAGATAGCCCATGCCTGGCTCAAATGCCGCAAGACACGCCAGTTCAATATCGTTGCTCAGCGCAACAGCATCCTCATGCACCTTGAAATGCTGGACCAGCAAGGCATGCAGAATCTGCCCTGAGCGCTCCTGCAGTCCGCCAAAGCCGGTAACCCCGGCATGCACGGCAGACACACCGCCCCAACTCAGCGACTGATCAGCCAGACTCTTGAGAATATCGCTGACCTTACGACGACCCGATTCGCCACCCATTTGAAGGGCACTGAAACCGGCAACACTGCCCTCGGCAAGGACACCCTGGTCCTGCCCGACCAAAGCCCAGCGCGTCTGGCTGCCGCCGGCGTCGATTCCTAGGCTTGCGCTCATTTTGCTAGACGGAACTCAGGCGGGGATTCGCCTTGGCCAGATAAAACCACTCATGACCAACACCTGCCTTGGCGTTCGGGAAAAGGATATAGCCCGGCGTTTCGGCGCGCACCAGGGTTCCGTCATGCCGGGTACCAATCAGGTCTCCACACTCAAGCGGATCAAAACTCGACCAGGGGCGACTGAAGCTGTCCTCTTCATGGGCTTTGTCGATCACGTCGTAAATTCGCAGGGCTTCGATGTTTGCCACAGCCTGCGGCGGGGGTGCATCAATGTGTCCCAGATGCGCCAGCGTATTCATGATGGCACGGTAGGCCACCTCCGGGCCCTCAGGATCGTGATGCTGACCGCATTCCAGTGTCAGCGCATAGCCACCCACTGATCGCATGTACTCGGTGGTTCCCACGCCGTAGCGTGGGTCGGTATCGAGTTCCTGCTCGCGACTGGAGATCGCGCCAATGGCTGCCCGCCTGCGCGCTACGCCGCTCGCGTAGGTGCTCAGCCAGCCATCGACAAAGCGATTCACACCGAGGCGCAAAGCCAGAGCCACCTCCGCTTCGGCGTGAGTGAAGGGCTCTAGCTCGTCAGCATTGTTTTCCGGGCCGACCATGACGAAGGCCCGCCCCACTGCCTGAAAGGAGTGCAGGTCGAGCAGCACGTCGTGCCTGGCCATCAGGGGACACAGCCAGTTCGCTATGTGATCTTCAAACTCCTTGGGCTCTGCGGTCGGACCCAGGTTGCGATTCAGATTGCGCTCACCGGTTCTCTGATTACGCTCGTACGCCAGCGGATTGGTAATCGGGACAAAAGTCACGCTGCCCGCAAGCAGATTAATCAGCTCGGCGTCTATTTCGCTCAACATACGCAGGATACCTTTGGTGCCACTGGTCTCATTGCCGTGCACAGCACCCAGCACCAGCAGGCGCGGGCCTGGCCGCAGGCTTTGATACGAAACAGCTTTGAAATGGTGTGTTTGCATGAAATAGATCGCTCGAAAATGAAGCCCCCATTATTCCTTCTTGCCAAATCCCGGATCGACCCGAATCAGGGCGGTCGCGGTGAAGGCGGGCACGGCAGAAAGACAAATCCAGACAAAGAAATTGGCATAGCCAAGTTGGCTTTGAACCCAGCCACTCATCATGCCCGGCAGCATCATGCCCAAGGCCATGAAGCCGGTGCAGATCGCGTAATGCGCCGTCTTGTTCGGGCCATCTGAAATCATGATCATATAAAGCAGATAGGCGGCAAAACCGAAGCCGTAGCCAAACTGCTCTATCGCAACGGCGGCGCCGATCTGCCAGATATTGTTTGGCATGGCCATCGACAGGTAGACGTAGACCAGATGGGGCACATTCACCGACAGGACCATGGGCCAAAGCCAGCGCTTCAAGCCATGGCGGGAAATGGCATAGCCACCCAGCAACCCGCCCAGGGTCAGACAGAGAATTCCGATCGTGCCGTAAACAATGCCAACCTGCTGCGTAGACAACGCCAGCCCGCCATTGGCTGTGCTGTCCAGAAGAAAGGGGGCTGCCAGCTTGAGCAACTGAGCCTCCCCAAAACGGTACAAGAGCAGGAAAGCGAGGATGGCGGCAATTTCCTTCTTCTTCAGGAAGGCTGCAAAGACCGCAAAGAACTCATGCATCGGTGCCGTCACACGAGCGCGTTCGACGTCACTCGTCGGTTTAGGCAAGACCCACTTGTGATAAATACCAAGAGACAGGAACATAGCCGCCAGGACCGAAAAGACGACGCTCCAGGCCAGGGCGATATTACCGGTGGCTTCTTCAACCCGGCCCGCTAGAAAGACCATGCCCCCCTGACTCGCGAGCATGGAAATCCGGTAGAAGGTGCTGCGAACGCCCACAAATGCTGCCTGCTCATGCTCCTTCAGAGCAAGCATATAGAAGCCGTCTGCAGCAATGTCATGGGTGGCCGAACTGAACGCCATCAGCCAGAACACAGCCAGCGTGAGCTGAAAGAAGTGTGGCATCGGAATCGTCAATGCGACCCCCGCCAGTGAGGCGCCGATGAGCAGTTGCAGGCTCACAATCCAGAATCGTTTGGTGCGAAACAGCTCAATAAATGGCGCCCACAAGGGCTTGATGACCCAGGGCAAATACAACCAGCTGGTGTACAGGGCAATATCCGTGTTGGAAATTCCCAGCTTCTTGTACATGATGACTGACAGGGTCATGACAACCACGTACGGAATACCCTGACCAAAATAGAGCGAGGGTATCCACCACCACAAACTCCTCGCGCTGGCTGCGTTGGTCGTGTCAGCTGGCGTCATGGCTCTTCCAGAATGGCATGGCGGTACAGGGCGTCAAGTATCTTTTCTTCCCATGAATTCAGGCTCGAGTACTGTCCCGTGTCGAGTTCCGGATCGAAGCCGACACCACTGACGATATAGATCATGCCCAGACGCTTGACCGGATCGAAGAAGAATCCACTCTGCAATCCATAAGCAAATCCTAGGTGACCGTATCCGGACAAACCGCCACGCGCCACCAAACGGTCACCGCGTCCCGATGCGCTGAGATCAAGGAATTTTTGCACCCCCAGCCCCCAGGCGTTGAACAGTCCCTTGTAGTTGTCGCCGTTTCCCGTCTTCTCGTCATGCCGCCACGTTTCACTCAGCATGGCCTGAACCGATGCCGTGCTTAACAGGCGAACACCATCAAGTTCGCCGCCGTTGATCAGCAGCAACATCACCTTGGCAAGATCGCCGGCACGGATGCGCAAGCCGCCCTGTGGACTGAACGGCGTGGCATTGCGCCCGAGCCGGTAACGCTCCAGTCCAGCGCGAACGGCTGGCACCTTGCCCTGATAGTCATCCACTTGCGCCACCCAGGGACCAGTTGAATCCCAGACCTCGCTGCTTCGCTTGCGGTACAAGACTGCAAGATTTCCGATCTCGTCTTCGGACAACTCCTCTACATTGAAACCACCGGCGATCTTCAAAGGAGCGAGCACGGCCTGTTTCATGTAGCTGTCAAAGCGCTGCCCACTGACGGCTTCGATCACGGTGCCCAGCACGCCCCAGTTCAGATTCACGTATTCAAAATAGCGGCCCGGGCTGCGGTCAGCGCTGCTACTCGGTAGCGCCCAGCGTCCTCCCGCACCATAGTTCTCGCCCCGTGGGTCAAGCACGCTTTGCAGGCTTTGTCCTATTGGAAAAGAATAGCCACCGTCGTCGCGCAAAGATGAAGTGTGGTTGAGCAGCATGCGGGTGCTGATCCGCGCTTCAGGAAAATTCGGGTTGCGCAGTCTGAACCCCAGATAAGTGCTGACATCAGCGTCCAGGTCGAGCTTGCGCTGATTAACCAGTTGCATCACGCCAAGGGTTGTGACGAGTTTTGAAATGGAAGCGACCCTGAACAGCGTTTTGCCATCCACCGCCACACCCGGATCGATGGTTCGCTTGCCAAAATAGCCCTGATAGACCATCTTCCCGTCGCGGATCGCCACCACTGACAGGCTGGCAAGCGGCTTCACCGGATCGTTCATGACGGCCTGCAGTCTGGTTTGCAGGCTGGAATTCTGAGCGACACAGTAATCGCTCACCAGCATAGAAAGCACCGCAATGTAGAGGATCCCATGGAGTCGCATGGTAAGCGCTGCGGTTGCCAGTGCCGTTCTAATGGACTTCACCGCTACTCCTTCCCAAAAGCAGGATCGACCTTGATCAAGGCGGTCGCGATGAAACAAGGAATGGCGGCAGCGCAAACCCAGATGAAGAAATTGGCGTAA
The DNA here is from genome assembly GCA_903894475.1 of uncultured beta proteobacterium. Classification (GTDB taxonomy): domain Bacteria; phylum Pseudomonadota; class Gammaproteobacteria; order Burkholderiales; family Burkholderiaceae_C; genus Rhodoferax. Next base: position 19,562 of record CAITQH010000269.1, on the reverse strand, counting down.
CCGATGCTGGCCTGAATCCAGCCGCTGAACATGCCGGGCAGCATCATTCCCATGGCCATGAAGCCGGCGCAGATGGCGTAGTGCGCGGTCTTGTGTTCGCCGTCCGCCGTCATGATCATGAACAGAATGTAGGCGGTAAAGCCAAAGCCATAACCCAGTTGCTCAAAGGCCACGGCCACACCAATCAGATACAGGTTGGAAGGCAGAGCCAGCGCCAGATAAACGTAAACCAGGTGCGGAACATTGATGGCCATGGCCATGGGCCAGAGCCATCGCTTGAGCCCATCGCGGGCAATGAGGTAGCTGCCCAGCAGGCCGCCAACCGTCAGAGCCACGATACCGATACTGCCATAGACGATGCCGACGTCAGCAGTGGAAAGTCCCAACCCGCCCCTGGCGTTGGAATCAAGCAAAAAGGGCGGCGCCAACTTGACTAATTGGGATTCACCGAACCGATACAGGAGCAGGAACAAGAGCACCCGGGAGATGTCCTGCTTGGCCACGAATTTCCTGAAGACCGACAGGAATTCCGCGCCGATGCTTTGGTCACCGACCACAGCCTGGTCTGCCACCGGGACCGGCAACACCAGACGGTGGTAAACAAAAAGCGACAAAAACATCGCAGCCAGGACGAAAAACACAACAGACCAGGCGAAGCCGGTGTTGCCAGTCAGTTCAGTCAATTTCCCGGCCAGAAAAACCAACGCGCCCTGCCCGGTCAACATCGACAGGCGAAAGAACATGCTTCGCGCTCCAACATACGCGGCCTGCTGATGCTGCCTTAGCGACAGCATGTAAAAGCCGTCAGAAGCAATATCGTGCGTTGCAGCGCTGAAGGCCAGCAACCAGAAAAATGCCAGCGTCAACTGGAAGTAGCTGGCCATGGGAATGACCAGCGCAACCAGAGCAAAGGTCGAACCGACCAGCAGCTGCATGGTGATGATCCACCAGCGTTTGGTCCTGAACATGTCGACAAAGGGCGACCACAAGGGCTTGATGACAAACGGCAGATAGAGCCAGCTGGTGTAAAGGGCAATATCGATGTTGGAAATCCCCATGTTCTTGTAGAAGACGACCGACATCGTCATCACCGCAACGTAGGGCAGGCCCTGCGCAAAATAGAGCGATGGCACCCACCACCAGACTCCTCTTGCTGCTTTGTCGACTTGTCGCATCCGACGTTTATAGTTGAAATCAGGTGGATATTTCGCGTTGGAATAAAGTAAGCTGTGCAGCGCACTCCCAAGAGCAGACACAAACACCCATGTTGAAGACGGAAACTCCCAGCACTGCGCACGCGACGCTGGACCAATATCCAACCGATCGATTGATCCATGCCCTGGTGGACGATCAATTCAACGCCGTCCACGCGGTGCGCGCAGCCAGCGCGCAGTTGGTCAGGGCTGTTGACGCCGCCGCCGTACGCCTGATCGAAGGTGGGCGCCTGATTTATGTCGGTGCCGGCACGTCAGGTCGCCTGGGTCTGCTCGACAGTGTTGAGCTGTACCCTACGTTCTCCTGGCCCAGAGAACGCGCCGTCTCGCTGCTGGCTGGCGGTACTTCAGCGGTTTATCAGGCGGTTGAAGGCGCCGAGGACAACTTCGAGCAAGGCTCGATAGACATCATGGCCGTCGGCCTCACGGCATTGGATGTGGTGTTGCTACTGGCCGCATCGGGCAATACACCGTACGCAATGGGGGCACTTGCAGCAGCCCGCTCGGTTGGCGCCTTGAGCATTGGCATCGCCAACAACGCGCTGGCGCCACTGGCCACTCAGGCCGACATTGGCATCACGCTGGACACCGGAGCCGAACTCATCTCCGGCAGCACCCGCCTGAAAGCCGGCACTTCGCAGAAGATAGCCCTGAATACTTTTTCCAGCGCCGTGATGGTTCGCCTGCACAAGGTCTACGGCAATTTGATGGTGGACCTCAAACCAACAAACGCCAAACTGCTTCGGCGTGCCATCGCCTTGACAGCTCTGGTCAGCGGCGCCAGTGAAGAATTGGCGGGCGCGACACTAAAGGATTGCGGGTTTGAGGTCAAGACCGCAATCGTGGCGCTGAAGAACAGTGTCAGCGTCGCACAGGCCAAACAACTTCTGACAGACGCCGGCGACAACCTCCGACAAGTGATCGGGAGCTGATGACTTCGGATCGGCTTCTCTCGCTCGATGCCTTTCGCGGTTTCACGATTGCGGCCATGTTGCTGGTCAACAATCCGGGTGATTGGGGACATCTGTATTCACAGCTAGCGCACGCCAAATGGAATGGATGGACCTTTACCGACTGGATTTTTCCTTTCTTCCTGTTCATCAGCGGCGTCTCGCTGACACTGTCTCTGACTCGTCAAACGCAAGCTGGCAGCGCGCCAGGCGCCTTGCTGGTGAAGCTGTGCAAGCGTGCCGCCGTCGTTTTCCTGATCGGACTGGCACTGAACCTCTATCCAAACTTTGATTGGAATACCGTGCGGATTCCGGGGGTGTTGCAGCGCATTGCTTTGTGCTCGCTGCTGGCTGGCCCCATCGTCCTGTGGTTCAACTGGCGCCAGCAATGCGGATGGATCGCAAGCCTGTTTACCCTCTACAGCGCGTTGATGCTGCTGGTACCCGTGCCGGACGCTGCAGGAGTCATCGGAGTCGGCATTCTGGAACCCGGTCGCGATCTTGGCGCCTTTGTAGATCGCTGGCTGCTCGATGGACATCTATGGAGCGCGTCTCGCACCTGGGACCCCGAAGGACTGGTCAGCACCTTGCCCGCGCTTGGCAATCTGCTGCTAGGCGTTCTGGCTGGACGCTGGCTTGAGCAGCCTTTGACGAAGGCGGAAAAGACGGTGTGGCTTCTGATGGCCGGCCTGGCTGGTTTGTGGCTTGGCGCGATGCTCGATGTGAGTTTCATGCCGATCAACAAGAGCCTGTGGACCGTGTCCTATGCCATCTTCATGAACGGCTGGGCACTCATCGTGTTCGGCGTTTTCTACTGGTTGCTCGACGCAAGCCCTTCCGTCAGGCTGCAACAACACAGCGCACGACTGCTTCATCCCTGTGTGATTTACGGTATGAATTCCCTGTTCATCTTCGCGCTCTCCGGTGTCATTGCGAAGACCCTGCTGCTCATCAAAATCACTCAGACTGACTGCAGCCTGCTGTCGCTCAAGGCCGTCCTGTACGCATCCCTTCAGACCCTGCCACTGGAAGCGGTCAACGCATCGTTGTTGTTTGCAGTCCTGTTTAACCTGTTCATGCTGGGCATCGCCTGGTTGATGTGGCATCAGCGCTGGTTGGTCAAGGTTTAACCCATGCTCAGACGGTTCGCCCTGCTGTCGCCCCTTTCGCTACTGTTGAGCTGCGCTCTCAACCTGCCAGCCGATGAACCAGTAGCAGAGGATCCACCGACAGCGCCACGCGAGTTTCGCGCCGCCTGGGTGGCCAGTGTGGCCAACATCGACTGGCCCAGTCGCTCCAACTTGACGGTGGAGCAGCAACAGGCCGAGATCGTACTCATGCTCGATCAGGCCGAAGCCTTGAATCTGAACGCCATCGTGCTGCAGGTGCGCCCGGCTGCCGACGCACTCTACCCTTCCACCCTGGAGCCGTGGTCGGAGTACTTGACAGGGCGCCAGGGCAAGGCGCCGGAGCCTTTCTATGACCCTCTCAAAATGTGGATCGAGGAGGCGCACGCTCGCGGCATCGAGTTGCATGCCTGGTTAAACCCCTACCGCGCCCGACACCCCAGCGCCAATTCGGCCTTGGCGGGCAATCACATCGCCGTCACCCATCCCTGGGCAGTCAAGCAGTACGGCGATGTGCTGTGGATGGATCCCGCGGAGCCGGCCGCGGTGAAACGAACTCTGGACGTCGTCACTGACCTGGTACGCCGTTACGACGTCGACGGCATCCACATTGACGACTACTTTTATCCCTATCCGGTGCCTGCAGGCAACGGGACTGAACTGGAATTTCCGGACCAGCCAGCCTGGCAACGCTACCTATCCGCCAATGGCCAGTCAGCGCGCGCCGACTGGCGGCGCGAACAGGTGAACAAGCTGATCGAGCAGTTGTACAGCGTCATTCACCAGGAAAAAGCCTGGGTCCGCTTTGGCATCAGCCCCTTTGGTCTGGGCCGCCCGGAGCGCCGCCCAGCTGGCATTACAGGCTTCAGCCAGTACGACAAGATCTATGCCGATGCTGAGCTCTGGTTGAGCAAAGGTTGGCTCGACTATCTGGCGCCACAACTGTATTGGCCCATCGATCAGACGCCACAGGCTTTCCCGGTGCTGCTGGAGACCTGGGCGCGTGAAAACACGCAGTCGCGCCACCTCTGGCCGGGACTCTTCACCAGCCGCATCGACAACTCGTCAAAATCATGGCAGCCAGAAGAAATTGCCCGCCAGATCGCACTGACCCGCGAGCACGCCGGCGCCGGTGGCCATATTCACTTCAGCATGATTGCCCTGTTGCAGGATAGGCGCGGCATCGCCACGCTTTTGAAAGCCGGCCCGTACGCCAATGCAGCACTGGTACCGGCAAGCCCCTGGCTTGGATCACAAATTCCAGATGCTCCCCGGCTCTCACTGCAACACTCCGAAGACCCCAAAGCAGCGGATCGGGTTCTCATCGAGAACGTGGAGATCACCTCGGTGAACCGCTTCTCGATCTGGAAAAGGTATGGCTCAAAGTGGGTGTTTTCAGTGCAGGCAGCAAGCCAGACCGAGTTCACCCTGGATACCGATCCGACATTCGGCAAGCCCGACGCCATCGTCGTCAGCTCCGTCAGTCGCCTCGGCATCGAGAGCGCTCGCAGTCGTCTGCAGTTGTTGCCTTGATCGTCATCGCGACATTTCTTTCGTCATCGCGACTGCCGCGTCGCTTTGCTCCTCGCAGTGACGCACAAATAAAATGCCCTGTGCCAGCGTTGGCTGGCACAGGGCAGTAGCTCAAGCTATCCGATGAAACCCGGATCAGAAGAACTTGTAAGTGGCCAGGAAGGTGAACGCGCGGCCACGTGGGTCTGCCACTCGCGGATCCCAGGATCCTCCCGAGCCATAGATGGTGTCATAGGTAATCGCAAACGGCGGATCGGTATTGAACACGTTCTTGATACCGAATGTCAGGCTCAGGTCCTTGATTCCTGTGTAACTGACGCTGGCGTTGTAAACGGTATACGCATCGACGTCCGGATTCCAGTCTGTCGGCACATAGGTGGGTGCATAAATGACCGCCTGCTTGTATCCACTGCGATACACCTGCGTCAACGCCGCGGACCATGGACCCCTTGTGTAAGTCCCAGTCAGCGAGTGCTTCCAGCGAATGCCGGGGTCACCGTACAGGTTGAATTGACCAACTTCCGTTGGCCCAAACGCCGCGCTGGCGACCACACGCGACTTCTTCTCGATCAACAGAGACCCATCGAGCAACAGTCCCCACTTGGCATCACCGATCTTGCCATTAGCGCTGGCATTCACGTCCATCCCCGATGTGACCGTCTCACCCGCATTGATCCAGCGCGTGTCGATCTGAACAATATTGCCGGACGCATCGCGGATAAAGTTTTGCGGGAACAGGGCATAGTTCGGCAACAAAGTCGCTACAGTCGCCTGCTGGATCGCGCCGGTCTTGTCGATCGTCCACCAATCAGCGCCGAAGCTGAACTGTTGGTTAGGTGCCCAGACAAAACCGATACTCGACTGCCGGCTCTTCTCTGGTTCCAAGGCCGGGTTACCGCCAGCCAACGTGTTGAAAACAATAGGCTCGCATCCGGGCTTGGTATTGTCAACCTTGAGCGTGGGGCACTTGACTGGATCAACCGTTGTGTTACCGCCAGTTGATTCAGTAATTCCGAAAAATTGCTGCTTGAAGTCCGGCACACGGAAGCCCGTGTTGTACGAGCCACGCACCAGGAACTGGTCCCCGGGCGTATAGCGGAAGGATACCTTGGGATTGGTCGCACCACCAAAACCAGTGTAATCATCGTGCCGCACAGCTACGGTTGCCTCAAGTTCCTTCGTAATGGGTACCAATACTTCCGTGTAGATCGCCCGAATATCACGTTGCACGGTGCTGATGGTGTTGACACTGTCAAACGCGGCGTTGGGAATCCCCATCTGAACCGGTACGTCTGTGACATTGCCGTTGAAACCAAACTTCTCGGTACGCAAATCCACCCCGACGGCGGCCATCACATCACCAGCGGGCAGTTTGAACAGAGGCCCCGTTGCCCTGGCGTCCGCCTGCACCAGCGTGGTCTTGCCGCCGTAGAGCGTCACACCTTCGGCAGAAGCAGCCTGCAATCCATTCACTGCCGCGGCTGTCTGTGACTGACCGGCGGGCAGGAAGGGATTCAGGACCCCGTTGTTGATTAAGGCGGCAAACGGGGCGCCATAGTAGTAACCCGTACCCAGCACGGAACTGGAATCGCTCTTGGCTGTTGAAATACCTGCACGGTAATCCCATCCAGTCAGCCACGGCAGAGGACCATCCGCACCCAGCATGAAACGGGAAGTTTCGTTGGTCGTCGTGTATTCCCTTGGTCCACAAGGGAGACAGCGCCAGCGAAACGTGATCGGGTTTCCACGATTTGCTGCGAGTTGTGGAAACGCTGCAACCAACTGATTGAACACATCGTTGTACGAAGCCCCGGTACTCGGATAGGCCAGGTTGTACAGCGGATTCGGGATCGTGATCAGTCCCGCGCCTGCAGGTAAACCGTTGCTAACTGTTGCAGTAGATGAACTGCTGATTTGGCTCGCTGAGAAAACTTTTGAAGAAGTCACTCTTGCCGCTGTCACCTCGGCGTAGACTTGGTGTTCGCCAAGCTGCAAGGTACCCCGTCCAACCAAACTCGTGTTATCAACCGGTTGCTGCAGAGTGGCAGCGACCGCCGTATCAAAGGCACAGGCATACTTGTACCCCGGATTGCCCCACAAGGCTGCCTCATAAGGCGCCATGCCAGCGATGGATCCGCAGCCCGCACCCCCCGGCAGATTCAGTACATTGATGCGGCTGAAAGTTTGCGTACTCCCTGGCTGAGTGGGTCCGGTAGTCGTCTTGTTGCTGAATACAGTGGCAAGGCTGGAAAGACCAACGATGGTGGCAAAGGGAGTACCCACTGTGTCAGGTGAAAGCCCTCGACTGGGCTGCAAGGCGTTGACAAAACTACGCTGACTTCCCAACAGGGCCTTGTTTTCACTGTGCCCCAAGGAAAAGAGGACGTTGTATTTGTCTTTCTCCAGATCGCCCGCCCCGCCGGTCAGGCTGAACCGGCTGACGTTGCCCCCACCCTGCTGGGTAACATCGGTGAAGGCCTGCATCTCCAGGCCCTTGTAGTCCTGCTTCAAGATGAAGTTGATCACACCGCCCACGGCATCGGTACCGTAAATGGCAGAAGCGCCGTCCTTCAGGATTTCAACGCGCTGCAACGCAGCCATGGGAATCTGGTTCAGATCGACCACCCCACCGTTCAGACCAGAGGCTGCCAGGCGACGCCCGTTCAGCAGAATGAGGGTGTTGTTCGATCCCTGGCCACGCAGGTTGGCAGCGGACAGGCCATTGTTGGCGCGATTCGAACTGGCTCCAACGTCGGAATTGCTCGCCAGGTTGTCATAGCTATTCCCATTGTTACTCAGCGTACTGATCAACTGTTCAGCTGTAACAATCCCCTGGCGTTTCAGATCTTCAATGGTAATGATCTGCACCGGCAAGGAGCCTTCAGCCGCAATGCGCTTGATGCTACTGCCGGTGATTTCCACGCGCTGCAGCGAGACTTCGGAGGTTTGCGCAGCGGCGCAGGTAGCTAAACCAGCCAAGGCCAGACATTGCGATATTTTCTTCAGTTTCACTTTGGATGCTCCATTCGGGGGTAAGGGGTGGACTTTACACAATATTACCCGCCCTACATATAGGGGAATCACGGATGATCGATCGCGCGCAGCCAATTCATCAAATACGACACACTGCGACCGTCCAAGAACTTTGCCTGCTTGCTACTCAACGCGAAGGTAGTCGCGCCGGACCAAAACCCGGTCACCAAAATCAAAATGCCACCATTCGGTCGAAATGCCCGAAAAGCCGGCACTGAACATCGCCTCGCGCAAAATCTGTCGGTTCTGAACATGGGTCTGATGGAGCAGCCCCTGGGTCAGATGCATTTGCTCGTATTTTGGATGCGACAAATCGGACAGGTTGTCAAATCCTGTGCCCATGTCCAGTTCCACGCCTGCTTGATCGACCAGCGTCACATCAACCGCCATGCCAAAGGAATGAATCGACCCCTTGGCCGGATCCGCCAGATATTGCTGCAAGGGAGTTCCATCCAGACATTGCCACAACGTTTCCTGCACCCGGTGTGGCCGCAAAGCATCCAGCAGCAACAGGCGGCAACCGGGATCTTGCCGCTGCAGGTGTACCACCACCGCTTCAAGTCCGGCAGCGGCCTCCCGGTGCAACCACTTGCAGTCGAGTTGACCGTACAGATCCCGTCCGACAAAATTGTTGGCACTGGCATAGCGCAGATCTACACTGATCCCCGCTATCGTGGCGAGCGACCGAAAATCGGGGTGACCCGCCATCAATTCACAAAGCATGGGTGTCCCATAGGTAAGACAGGATGAAAAAGCAATTCGACATGACCAAGCTCCGAAAGTTCTTCTGGTTCCCGGCGCTTCTGTTGGTCGCCTGCGCCAGTTACGCGCAGAGCATTTTGCCGGAAATCGTATCCGCGACCTTGCGCAACGCAGGTCTTGCCGAGACATCCCTCAGTGCGCTGGTGCTGCCGGTTCAGGGTGGCGCGCCACGCCTGGCTCACCTCGAACAGCGCGCCATGGCTCCGGCCTCCACCCTGAAGCTGGCCACCACGCTGGTGGCGCTGGAAGAACTCGGTCCGACTTTTCGCTGGCGCACCGAATTGCTAAGGCAGGGCAGCATCGATGCAGCAAGCTTGCGCGGCACCCTGTACCTGCGCGGTGGTGGCGAGCCGAACCTCACTTGGGACGGCTTGCGTGCCATGTTCCGCTCCCTGCGTGCCCAAGGCATAAACTATCTGGAGGCAGACCTGGTATTGGACCGAAGCCTTTTCCAGCCGATGCGCCCCGACATCGGGGCGCCTGATTTTGATGAATCGCCCAAGGCCTACTACAACGTCATCCCGGATGCTCTGGTACTCAACGGCAACGTGATCGAATTCAACCTTGAATCGAACGATCAGAAGACCTCGGTTCGCACCCAGCCGCCGCTGGCGGGCGTTCGCATCGACGCCAATCTTTCACTCAAGGACATGTCCTGTGACGCCTGGGATGACGACTGGGACCCACCACTGGTTCAAGTATCAAACGATGGCAGTCTCACCGTGGTGCTGCGCGGCACCTTTCCCCGAAACTGCAAGACCCGGACGCGCTTGAACCTGCTCGATCGCAACCTCTATATCGAGCGCTTCCTGCAGGCTTACTGGCAGGAACTGGGTGGCACCTGGAAGGGACGGGTCAAAGACGGCCTGACGCCAAGGGACGCCGTGCTGCTGGTTGACCGCCAGTCAGAGACGCTGGCTGATCTGGTCAGACCGATCAACAAGGCTTCCGACAACCTGATGGCCCGCACGCTCTATCTGACCCTGGGCACGCAGTTGCCCAAAGAGGGGCGCAGCGACAACACCCCGCGCAACGCCGATGCCTCGATTCGCGACTGGTTCAACAAGAACGGCATAGCCACGGAGGGCCTGGTTCTTGAAAACGGCTCCGGCTTGTCGCGACTGGAGCGCATCAGCGCCCGCCAACTCGCCAGCTTGCTGCAACAGGGCGCGCGCAGCAACTGGTTTGCAGAATTTGCCAGCAGTTTGCCCATCGTCGCCATCGACGGCGCGATGCGCAAGCGCCTGCGTGAATCGCCGGCGGCCGGTCGCGCCAGAATCAAGACCGGCACCCTGAGGGACTCGGTGGCAGTCGCCGGCTACGTGCGCGATGTTCGCCATCAGGACTGGGTGGTGGTCGCCTTCATCAACGACAAGGACGCCGGAAAAGGCCGCCCTGCTCTGGAGGCCCTGATCGACTGGGTAGCCAGAGGATCGACGGACCGATAAGGGTTCAAACGCGCAGGTGGCAGGCCACCCAATGGCCGTCACTGCACTGCTTGAGCATGGGTGACTCGATGCTGCACTCCTTGCGTGCCATCGGGCAGCGCGTGTGGAAGTGGCAGCCGGGTGGCGGCTTGATCGGACTCGGAACATCACCCTGCAGCATGATCCGCTTGCGCTTGAGTTGCGGATCGGGCACCGGCATCGCCGACAGCAGTGCTTCCGTATAGGGATGCAACGGTGTGGTGTAAAGATCGCGCGCCGAGGCGATTTCCACGATGCGACCCAGGTACATCACGGCCACACGGTCGCTGATGTGTTCCACCACCGACAGATCGTGGGCAATGAATAAATAGGTCAGATTGAACTTGTCCTGCAGGTCTTCGAGCAGGTTGATGACCTGCGCCTGAATCGACACATCCAGCGCTGACACCGCTTCATCGCAAACCACCAGCTTCGGGCTCACTGCCAGTGCACGCGCTATACCGATGCGCTGGCGCTGGCCGCCGGAAAATTCATGCGGATAGCGCCGCATCTGGTCCGCGCTGAGACCCACCGTCTCAAGCAACTCGACGATGCGGTCCTGATACTCGCGGTCTGTTTTTGTCAGCTTGTGGATGATCAGTGCCTCGCCCACAATGGAGCCCACCGTCATGCGCGGGTTGAGCGAGGCATAGGGGTCCTGAAAGATGATCTGCATGTCGCGCGCCATGCCGCGCAAATCGGTCTTGCCCATGGCGGTGACATTCTTGCCTTCAAACCAGACCTCACCTGAAGTTGGTTCGATCAGGCGCAGGATGCAGCGCCCGGTGGTGCTCTTGCCGCACCCCGACTCGCCCACCACGCCCAGTGTCTGACCCGCGTCGAGCTCAAAGCTGACACCGTCTACCGCATGCACCTTGTCCACCTCGCGCCCGAGCAGACCGCCCGTGATCGGAAAGTGCTTGACCAGCTGGTTGACCTTCAGCAGGGGTTCAGTCATGGCGCGCCCGTGTCAAGAATGCAGGCCACCTTGTGCCCCGGAGCCACCTGGCGCAAGGCCGGCGTTTCCAGCGTGCAGGCCGGCGTGACGAATTTGCAGCGTGGCGCAAAGCGGCAGCCCTCGGGCGGCGCTATGAGTTTGGGCACCGTACCAGAGATGGTCTCCAGCCGGACCTTCTTTGTCAGTGCACTGTCGATGCGCGGAATGGAGCGGATCAAGCCCTGCGTGTAGGGATGACGCGGATGTGCAAACAATTCACCAACCACCGCCTCTTCGACCACCTTGCCGGCGTACATCACGACCACCCGCTGCGCCACCTCGGCCACGACGCCCATGGCGTGCGTGATCAGCAGAATGGCCATGCCCAACTCGGCCTTGAGTTCGGCCAGCAGGTCCAGAATCTGCGCCTGGATCGTGACATCCAGCGCCGTGGTCGGCTCGTCGGCAATCAGCAGTTGCGGCTTGCAGGAGAGCGCCATCGCAATCATCACGCGCTGGCGCATGCCGCCAGAAAACTGATGCGGAAAGTCGTGGACGCGCCGCTCCGGCGTCGGGATACGCACCAGCTTGAGCATCGCCACCGCACGCTCCAGTGCCTGCTTGCGGTCCAATCCCTCGTGCAAGCGCAGACCCTCCGCAATTTGCTCGCCCACCGTATAGACCGGATTGAGCGAGGTCATCGGCTCCTGAAAGACGATCGCGATCTCCTTCATCCGGATTTGCTGCATGGCAGCTTCCTGCATCGGCACGATGTCGCGACCCTGCCAGAGGATCTCCCCGGCGACGATGCGACCCGGCGGCATCGGCAACAGTTTCAGCACCGACATCGCCGTGACCGACTTGCCACAGCCCGACTCGCCCACCACGCACACGGTCTCGCCGCGATCAATGCCGATATCGACACCATCGACCGCATGCAGCCAGCCATCATCGGTCTTGAAGTGCGTCTTTAACCCACGAATATCGAGCAGGCGCTGCGTCACGTTCACATCACCTTGCGTGGATCGAGTGCATCACGCAGACCGTCACCAATGAAATTGATGGTCAGCACCGTCAGGAAAATCGCAATGCCGGGAAACATGGCCCAATGCGGGGCCACGTCCATGTAGTCCTTGGCATCGAACAGAATGCGGCCCCAGGTCGGGATGTCGGGCGGAAAACCGAGCCCCAGAAACGACAGTGTGGATTCGGCAATGATGGCTGCCGCCACGTCGATGGTGCCAGCCACGATCACCGGCCCCAGGGTGTTGGGCAGGATGTGCCGCACTACCTGGCGCAGTGTGGAAGCGCCCAGCGCACGTGCTGCCTCCACATATTCCTTCTCGCGCAGTGAGAAGAACTGGGCGCGCACCAGACGCGCCACCGGCATCCAGCGAAAACCACCAATCACCAGCACGATCAGGATAAAGACCCCGACCTCGGGGCCGAACAACACCTTCAGGCCTTCACGAAACAGATAGATCAGCAGCAGCAGCAGTGGCAACTGCGGCAGCGAGAGAAAGAGATCGGTCAGCCACATCAGTGCCGCATCGACAGCACCGCGCGAGATGCCTGCCACTGCGCCTATGGTCACCCCCACCAGCAGCGCCATGCCCATCGCCGCCAGCCCCACCGCCAGAGAGATGCGACCACCGTACAAGATCCGGGCCAACAGGTCCTGCCCCAGGTCGTCGGTCCCCAGCGGGTGCGCGTACGACGGAGGCTTCAGGCGCGCCGTGAAGTCGATGTCATTGATCGCCACCTTCGAGACCATCGGGCCAACGAAGACAAGCAACACCATCGTCAGCAGCAGTATCAGACTCAGCAGCGCCATCTTGTGCCGACCAAAGCGCCGCCAGGCCTCACGCGCCAGCGAGACCTGAGGACGGGGAGCCACCGGACTAGCGGTAACTGATGCGGGGGTCAAGCCAGCCATAAAGCAAGTCGGCAATCAGGTTAAAAAAAATCACGAGACAGGCAAAGACAAAGGTCACCGCCATGATGACCGGCGTGTCGTTGCGCAGGATGGCATCGATCAGCAACGAACCGATCCCCGGAATGCGGAAAATCTGCTCGGTGACGATGGCGCCGCCAAAGACCGCCGGCATCTGCATGGCCACCAGCGTGACCACCGGAATCAAGGCATTGCGCACCACGTGCTTCATCACCACGACACGCTCCTTGAGCCCCTTGCTGCGCGCTGTCGTTACGTAGTCAAGTCGGATCACGTCAAGCATGGCCGAGCGCACATAGCGCGTCCAGCTGGCGGCCTGAAACAGGCCCAGCACCAGCACCGGCATGATGGACTGGCGTAACTGTTCCCACCACCACCGCCAGCCGGTAGCTGATATGTCGGAGCTGTAGACAAAGGGCAGCCACCCGAGCGTGATCGAAAACAGATAGATCAGCAGCAAGCCGGTAAAAAAAGTTGGTAACGAGAAACCGATAAAGGCCAGCGTACTGGCAATGCGGTCAAACCATGAATAGGGTTTCGCCGCCGAGTAGATGCCCACCGGCAGCGCGATCAGCAAGGCCAGAATCTGCGAAGCACCGATCACCGCCAGTGTGACGGGGACACGCTGCAGAATCAGCTTATCGACATCGACCCGGCTGATGAAGGAAAAACCCCAGTCGCCCTGCATCATCGCGCTCAGCCAGCGAAAGTAGCGCTGCCAGATCGGATCGTCCAGGCCAAATTTGGCGCGCAACAACAGGCGTACCTCGGCCGGCACATTGGGGTTGGTCGCCAGTTCCTCGAACGGATCGCCCGGCGCCAGCGCCAGCACGGTGAACAGCACGACGCTGATACCAAGCAAGCTGGGCAGGGCAATCAGCAGCCGCCGCAATATGTAAGAGCCCACGGCTGCGCTTTCTGCTTAAACGATCAGGCTTCCCGGTACCAGTTCTGCAGCGTCGAAAAGTCCAGATCCCAACCAGACAGCGTGGAGACCAGTTTCAGGTTGGCACCACGTGCGCGAGGCCGCGTGATCAGCGGAATCACGGCGTTGTCCTTGACCACCATGTCGTTCAGGCGAATGAACAGGGCAGCGCGCTTGACCGGGTCGAGTTCCTGTTCGCCAGCGCGGTAAGTCTTGTCGTATTCCTCGCTGCGGTAACGGCAGATGTTGCGACCCAGCCATTTGTTGGCCTTGCTAGAAACCTCCCATGAGGTGTACTGGTCCATGAAGCGTTCGGCGTCGGGCTGCGTCATGGTGGTGGTGTACATCTGCATATCGCACCAGAACTTGCCATAGGTATCCGGATTCGCAACATCCGAAGAGAAGAACACGGCGCCGGTAACGGATTTGAGCTCCAGCTCAATACCGGCTTTCTGGCAAGCCTGCTTGATTACGGCCTGTTCCTTCTGGCGGATCGAATTGACGGAGGTCTGGAAGACGAACTTCATCTTCTTGCCGCCCTTCTCGCGCACGCCGTCGCTGCCACGCTTCCAGCCGGCCCCATCCAGAATCTGGTTCGCCTTGTCGATATTGAATTCCCACTTCGTGTTCGGCGAGCGAAAACGCGGCGGGTTGTTCATGAAATTGCTGGTCGCCACACCGGTGCGGCCGTAGATGAATTCCTGAATGCCCTTGCGATCTGCCAGCAGTGACATGGCCTCGCGCACCGCCGGTTCGCTAAACGCAAAATGTTTCGACTTGATACTGCCGCGCTCGCCATCCACCTCGGTGAACGGGTCGGTCGGATTGAGCTGGATGAATTCGATGTCGCCGCTCTCAATCACGTGCACCTTGCCCTTGCCGCCGGCCTCCATGCGCTTCATCACTTCGTCTTCCACCTGGAGGTTCCAGGCGTAGTCGTACTCGCCTGTTTGCAAAACCGCACGCGCAGCGGAAGTGGCGTCGCCGCCGCCTTTCATCTCGATGCTGTCGAAGTAGGGGCGATTGGGCATGTGGTAGTTCATGTTGATCTCGCCGCGCACCACGTCACCCGGCTTGAACTCGACAAACTTGTAAGGGCCAGTGCCAACCGGCTTGAGGTTGGCCGGGGCCTCGCGCGAATTGGCACCGCTGTAGGCAGCGAACAAATGCTTCGGAATGATCATGCCCTCGGCCGCAACAAAAGCGGACGCCCAGAATGGCGTCGGCTTGGCGAACGTGACCTTGACCGTGTGCGAATCGATCTTGTCAACTTTCACGTCCTTGTAAACACCGGCGGTAATGGCAGCCGTCGCCGGATCTCGCGCATATTCCCAGGTGAAGACGCAGTCATCCGCTGTGAAGGGCTTGCCATCGTGCCAGTTGACACCTTTCTTCAGCTTCCAGGTCACCGACTTGCCGTCGGCTGACAGGCCGCCGTTGTCGCGGGTCGGAATTTCCGCTGCCAGAATCGGTATCAGATTGCCTTCGTTGTCCCAGACGGCGAGTGGCTCGTAGAAGATACGAGAGCCTTCCTGATCCTTGGTACCAGACGCAAAATGCGGCTGCAGCAGGGTGGCGCCTTGCCACCACAAGGCCTTGAGCGCACCGCCGCCACCGCGCTTGGTCGGTTTATAGGTCGAGACAGCTTGCGCCTGCGCAATGCCGGAGTGCATCAACAGCATGGATGCCATCGGTGCCGTCAAACCGAGCGCAACCAGTTGCCCGATAAATTGACGCCGCGGCAACTTGCCAACGCGCACCTCTTCAATCAAATCACGTATCTCGCGCTCTTGCATGACGATTCTCCTCGCATTTATTAAGACAGTTTGGCCGGCAATAATATCTGAAGACCAGTACTTTGGGAGATCAATACTACAAAAGCGTCGGCTTTCCTCCTGCTTGTCGTTGCGGCCAAGAGTCTGTCATTGCGGCTTCCGATTTGTTATTGCGGGCTTCCGAATTGTCATTGCGGGCTTCCGAATTGTCATTGCGGGCTTGACCCGCAATCCAGCGCCCGCAATCCATGGATGCCGGATCGAGTCTGGCATGAAACCTGCCTCAGCGACTCCCGCTCCCTCAAGCGTGAAAAAACAGGTAAGCGACAAAGATGGCGGCCACCACACCGGCCAGATCCGCCAGCAGCCCCATCGGAATCGAGTAGCGTGTCTTGCGAATGCCGACCGATCCGAAATACAGGGCAACAATGTAAAAAGTCGTGTCGGCCGAACCCTGGAAAATGCATGCCAGACGACCTACAAAAGAATCGGCGCCATAGGTCTTCATGGCATCCACCATCATGGCACGCGAACCACTACCACTCAATGGCTTCATTAAAGCGGTTGGCAGGGCCGGAACAAAGTCTGTATTGACCCCCAGTTGCGTAAAAACCCAGCCAAAGGCGGAGACGATCAGGTTCAGGATGCCTGAATTTCGCATGACACCAATCGCCACCAGCATGCCCACCAGGTAGGGAATGATGGTCAGCGAGGTCTGAATGCCACCCTTGGCACCTTCGATGAAGGCCTCGTAAACGTTGACCCGCCGACGCATGGCGCCCAGCATGAAGGCCACAATGATGGAGAACAGCAGGATATTGCTGCTGAGCTTGGAAAAAACTTCAATTTCGGAGCGGTTCATGTGCTGGCTCATAGTCCAGACCAGGGCGATGATGAAAGCGCTGATACCACCCAGCCAGCCCAGCACCACGGGCTGCAGCAGATTGATGCGCTGGCGAATGGCCACGCCGATCAGGCCCACCACGGTCGCCACATAGGTAGCAATCATGCAGGGAATAAAAATATCGGAAGGGTCCTGCGCCCCCAGCACCGCGCGCTGCGCCATGATGGCCAGTGGGATCAGGGTCAGCCCCGAAGTGTGCAGCACCAGAAACATGATTTGCGCGTCGGTTGCCTCGTCCGGGTTCGGATTGAGCGTCTGCAGACTTTCCATCGCCTTCAGGCCAAAGGGCGTGGCCGCGTTGTCCAGACCCAGCAGATTGGCCGAGAAGTTCATCACCATGTGTCCGTTGGCCGGATGGTTCTTCGGCACGCCGGGAAAGATCCGTTCAAAAAACGGCGCAATGATTTTGGCAATGAAGTCAATCGCACCGGCCTTCTCACCGATCTTCATAATGCCCAGCCAGAGTGTCATGACACCGGCCAATGGCAATGCAATGTCCATCACCGCGACCTTGGCTGAATCGAAGGTGCCATCCACAATCCGCTTGAAGACCTCAACATCGCCCAGCAACAGCCACTGCCCCAAGGCCGCGACAAAGCCAATCAGAAAGAAACCGGTCCAGATGTAGTTGAGTACCATAACGTGTTCGTGCTCGTGTCAGACCAAAACCCTGCGCAATGCGCGAAGCCGCTGCCAAATGACTGCCTTGGGTAAATTGATTGCCATCACCTGCATGCATCGCTCCAGCCAGTCGTGGCGTGTTTGAAGCCTTTGCAGTGCTTTATCAAGGTCCTGCAATATAGCTTGACCATAAGCGCCCTGCGCTTTCGCTACTGCCTGGCGGAGCAGCGTCAGCGTCGGCTTCATCATGGCGAGGTCAATCACATCCCGGTTGAACACGCCGTCGTCAGCCCATCGATCAGAATTGGCCAGCAGTTTGCTTGTTGCCAGGTCCAGGGGCGTCAGCGTTGCAACGCCGCAGATTTCGTCTTTGGCCGTCGGCGTAGCCAGTTCAATGCGAGCTTCCAGAATGATCTCGAACTTGATTTTCTGATCCGCCACCACGAGCATGGTGCGGATGCCATACTGGTCTGCCCGAAACTCACGCGTCTGCGTCAACGCGGTCGCACCCTCGCGCGCCACGGCGCCGATGCCCAGCGGACCCGTCAGCAGTTGGCGCAGCGCGCGATAGCTGCTCACATCGGAAACCAAAAAGTCGACATCGACCGACTCACGATATTCACCATACTTCAGCGCAATGGCAGTGCCCCCGCTAAACAGGCAGTGGTTCTGCCGCAATAGCGCTCCGTTCAGCACGCCCAGAACATGCGCAATTCGTTGGTGATGGGGTCGCTCAAACACGAGCAGCACGCCCCCCAAAACCCAGCCGCAGCGCATGGATCAACTGGCGCTCATGGGGCTGCAGCGCCGGCTCATCCACATGGCGCCAGTTGCGCTCGTAAATATCCAACGCCTCTACCGGCGTCAACTCGCCGCTGCCCTGCACTTGCCAGGCAAGTTGCTTGAGTTGCGGGTAGTTGGCCAGTTCGATACGCGCAGGGATCCAGCCATCCCGATCTGCGTCTGCCGGTTTGGCGGTGGCCGCAGCCGGATCGATCAGCGCAAATTGAAGACCCAAGGCGGCGATCGCGTTGAGGTAGGCGCCCATGGTGACTGCGGGTGCGCCGCCCTCGATACGGTGCAGCGTTACCCGCGACATCCCGGCAGCCTGTGCAACTGTGGTGGCGCTGATGCCCAGCGCTTTGCGCTGGGCACGCATCTGCTGCCCCATCGCCGTCAGTTGGTCAGCGGAAACACTTGGAGTCAAGGGCGGTTTTGCTGGCATAGTGTTTCTCATTATATTCATTACTTGAATAATGTCAATAATGAGACACTTTTACTGTCTTTAGCCAGGGCTGTCGCTTGATCACAAGCCGTCCGGGGTGACGTGGCAAAATCGGCCCATCCCTGACCACCTGGCCCCTCTATGTCCATATTCGAAATTGAAGGCGGTGTGCCTTTGCGCGGCACCGTTCGCGCATCGGGCAACAAGAACGCCATCCTGCCCATGATTGCCGCCTGCATCCTGACCGATCAGGAGGTGATTCTGGACAACGTGCCCGACATCGTCGACGTGCGTCACATGCTCGAAGTCATCACGGAACTGGGGGGCAAGGTGGAGCGCAGCGGCGAGCGCGTCAGCATTCACGTGGCGCAACTCAAGACCAGCGAGATCGGGCGCGAACTGTGCAACAAGGTGCGCACCTCGATTCTGTGCGTCGCACCCTTGCTGCATCGCTGCGGCAAGGCACGCTTGTTTCCGCCCGGTGGCGACGTGATTGGTCGGCGCCGGCTCGACACCCATTTCTACGGTCTGCAAAAGCTCGGTGCCAGCATGACGCTGGACGATGCTTACGATTTCTGGCTGCCACACCCGTTTGCGGGCGCCGAGATGTTTTTTGACGAACCCTCGGTGACCGGCACCGAACATATCCTGATGGCAGCCGTGGTGAGCGCCGGCCAAACCCTGATCCGCAACGCCGCCAGCGAGCCCCATGTGCAGGATCTGGCGCACATGCTTAACGCCATGGGCGCCAAAATCAGCGGCATCGGCACGAATCAGCTCAGCATTGAAGGTGTCCCGTCACTCACTGGCACCACACACCAGGTCTGCCACGATCACATCGAGGCGGCTTCCTATCTGGCGCTGGCCGCTGCCACGGGCGGTGAAATCAGGGTCGAAGGAACCGACCTGCATTCCTACTGGATGTGCCGGCGCGTCTTCGCCACACTCGGCGTGAAGATCGAGCTATACAAGGACCACATCTTTCTGCCGGGCCAGCAGGAGATGCGCATCACGCCCGATTACGATGGTTCGATGCCGGTGATTGACGACGGCCCCTGGCCGCAGTTCGCCACCGACCAGATGAGTTGCATGATCACGCTGGCAACCCAGGTCGAAGGCAATGTGCTGTTTTTCGA
>CAITQH010000268.1 GCA_903894475.1 uncultured beta proteobacterium | reverse complement strand
GGCAATGAACACGTCGAGAAACTCCCCCGCATCGAGTTGGCTTTCGCCCGCTGTCAGGCCACGCGCAAACCAGATATCAATAAACTCGTTGGAATAGGAAATGACCGGGTGCAAGCGTCCGGCCAACGCCCACTGCTCGGCGCGGTAACCGGTCTCTTCCAGCAGTTCACGCTGCGCGCAGGGCTGGCTGGCTTCGCCGGGATCAAGCTTGCCGGCGGGAAACTCGATCATAACCTGAGCCAGCGGATAGCGAAATTGGCGCTCCAGCACCAGTTGCATCTCGCCTTGGGCATCGGTCAGCAAAGGTATGATCATGACGGCACCAGGGTGGCGCACATACTCCCGCGCAGCGCTGGCACCGTCGGGCAGTCTGACGGTGTCGCGAAAGGCGTGCAGAAAATCGCCCTTGAACAGTTCCTTGCTGGAGAGCTGGTGCTCGATCAGATGGCGATCATCCATCGACAGACCAATGACGCTGTATCAGGTACCCAGCATCTGCACCACGGCGTTGGCGCACAAAGCCATCAGGCCACCGGGGACTATCCCCAGCGCCAGCACCAAGGCGCCATTGACCGACAGAACGGCACGTACGTCCAGCGGTGTCGAAACCGCGCTGGCAGTGATCGGTTGATCGAAGTACATCACTTTGACCACGCGAAGGTAGTAGAAGGCACCGATCAGCGACATCATGACCGCAAAAATGGCAAGCCCGAGATCAAAGGTCTGCCCCGATGCAATCAGAGCCTGCAGGACCGAAAGCTTGGCGTAAAAGCCGACCATCGGAGGTATGCCAGCGAGCGAGAAAAGGCAGATGGCCATGATCGCTGCGTAGAACGGACTGCGCTGGTTCAAACCGGCGAAATCGGCGATTTCCTCACTTTCGAAACCGTCACGTGAGAGCAGCAGAATGACGCCGAAACTTGCCAGCGTTGTCAGCACATAGGTGATGACGTAAAACATGGACGAACTGTAGGCATTGGCGGCACCATTGATGTCCCCGTTGACAACACCGGACATCAACCCCAAAAGCACAAAACCCATATGGGAAATGGTTGAAAACGCCAGCATGCGCTTCAGATTGGTTTGTGCGATGGCCGCCAGATTACCGATCAACAGGGAACCCACCGACAGAACCATCAGCATCTGTTGCCAATCGATCGCCAACGGTAACATGCCTTCGACCAACAGGCGGATGATGATGGCGAAAGCGGCCAGTTTGGGCGCACCGGCAATCAGCAGTGTCACCGCCGTCGGCGCACCTTGATAGACGTCGGGAATCCACATGTGAAAAGGAACCACACCGAGCTTGAAGGCCAAGCCGGCCACGATAAATACCAGGCCAAACACCAGCACACGGTGGTCAACCTGCCGTGAGGCAATGGCTTTGAAGACTGCAGTCACATCCAGCGACCCGGTCGCGCCGTACATCATCGACATGCCGTAAAGCAGAAAACCCGAGGCCAGCGCACCCAGCACAAAATACTTCATGGCGGCTTCAATCACCACAGCATTGTCACGTCGCAGCGCCACCAGAGCGTAGCTCGACAGCGTCAGCAATTCCAGCCCAAGGTAGATGACCAGGAAATTGTTACCCGACATCATGACGAACATACCAAGCAGGGCCAGTATGCTCAAGCTGAACATTTCGCCGCCGCGAAGCATGCCGCGGGCAGCGGCATAGGGGCGGCCATAAACCAGGGTGACCATCACGGCGATGGTGGCAAAACACTTGAGCCAGTTGCCCATCTGATCGCTCACCACCATGTTGCCAAAGCCATAAATGGTGGTACCGGCGCTGGCATAGACGGCCTGCAGCGCGGCGACCACAGCCAGTGTCAATAAGGTCAGCAGATAGGTTCCGGTGCGCTGTGCACTCTTGACGCCCAGGTCAACCAGAGCAATAGCGCAGGCCATGGTAAGCAGGATGATTTCCGGGTAAACCGAAATCCAACTGAGTTTATCGATCATTTTCTGTTTCTCTGTTCAATTGGGTCAAGTCAGACTGATCAATTCAGCTTGGACAACGCCACGTGCTTGAGTAATTGCGTCACGGACGAGTCCATGACATCGGTAAACGGCTTCGGGTAGATGCCCATGTAAAGGACGGCCACAGCCAGCAGGGTCATTACCAGAAACTCGCGGCTGGAAATATCCAGAAGTTCTTTCACATGCTTGTTGGCAACCGGTCCGAGGTAGACACGCTTGAACATCCACAAGGTGTAGGCAGCACCAAAAATCAGGGCACTGGCGGCCGCAAAACCGAGCCAGAAGTTGCTCTTGACGGCGCCCAGAATCACCATCCACTCACCGACAAAACCGGCGGTGCCCGGCAGGCCGCAATTGGCCATCGCAAAGAACAAGGCGAAGGCCGTGAACTTTGGCATGGTGTTGACGACACCGCCATAAGCAGCAATTTCACGTGAGTGCACGCGGTCGTACAGGACACCGATCGAGAGGAACATGGCGGCCGAGACAAAGCCGTGCGAGATCATCTGCACGATACCACCTGAGACACCCAGATCGTTGAAGATGAAGAATCCCAGTGTGACAAAACCCATGTGCGCCACCGAAGAGTAGGCGACCAGTTTCTTCATGTCCTTTTGGACCATAGCGACCAGACCGACATAGACCACGGCAATCAGCGACAGCGCAATCATCAACCAGGCCCACTCGCGTGCCGCGTCTGGTGCAATCGGCAGCGAAAAACGCAGGAAACCGTAGGCACCGAGCTTGAGCATGATGGCTGCCAGCACGGCCGAACCGCCCGTGGGCGCCTCCACGTGCACGTCGGGCAACCAGGTATGGACCGGCCACATCGGCACCTTCACGGCAAAGGCGGCGAAGAAAGCAAAGAACAGCAGTGTCTGCGTCGTGCCGCCGAGCGGCATTTTGTGCCACAGCGCCAGATCGAAACTGCCGCCGGACTTGGTGTAGAGAAAGATCAGGGCAACCAGCATCAGCAGCGAGCCCAGTAGCGTATAGAGGAAGAACTTGAATGCCGCGTAAATCTTGTTCGGTCCGCCCCAGATACCAATGATCAGGTACATCGGAATCAGCGTGGCCTCAAAGAACACGTAGAACAGCATGCCATCGATCGCGCAGAAGACACCGATCATCAAGCCGCTGAGGATCAGGAAAGCGCCCATGTACTGGTTCACGCGCTTGGTGATGACCTCCCACCCGGCAATCACGATGACCACATTGATGAAGGCAGTCAGCAGCACAAACCAGAGGGAAATACCGTCAATGCCGAGGTGGTAATTGACATTGAAGCGGGCAATCCAGGGTGCGTTTTCTACAAACTGCATGGCAGCGGTGCCGAGTTTGAATCCGTCATACAGCGGCAGCGTCACCAGAAAACTGGCGATCGCACCAATCAGTGCGACCCAACGGACGGAGCGCGCCTGATCGTCACGACCCAATGCCAGCAGCACAACACCAAAAGCAATTGGTGTCCAAATAGCCAGGCTCAACAATCCCATTTTTCTTATTCCTAATCAGTTGGATACAGAGGGCATCATTTCAGCCATACAAAATACGTCATCAGCACAAACACACCCAGGATCATGCCAAGTGCGTAGTGGTACAAATAACCCGTCTGCACCCGACGCACCGAGCCGGATACCCAATCAACCAGTTTCCACGAGCCGTTCACCAACCCACCGTCAATCACATACTCGTCGCCACCCTTCCACAGTCCCGTGCCAAGGGCTCTGGCACCGCGTGCCAGCACGTTTTCATTGAACCAGTCGAGGTAGTACTTGTTCTCCAGCAGCGTATAGATGGGCATCACCGCCTTCTTGATCGCCGTCGGCAGAGCTGGATTGATCATGTACATGTAGTAGGAGGTCGCGACACCCGCCAGCGCCAGCCAGAAGGGCAAGGTAGTCAGCGCATGCCACGCCATTTGCACCGGGCCGTGGAAGGCCTTGGCCATTTCTTCCAGCGCCGGATGCTTTTCTGCGTTGATGAAAATCGAACCCTTGAAGAACTCGCCAAACAACATGGGCTCAATGGTCATGAAGCCGATCACCACGGAGGGTATGGCGAGCAGAACCAGCGGCACGGTGACCACCCAGGGCGACTCATGCGGATGCTGCGGTTCGTTGTGATGACCATGACCATGACCGTGATGCGCGTCCGGATTCTGGTCAAAGCGCTCCTTGCCGTGGAACACCAGAAAATACATGCGGAACGAATAAAACGCCGTAATGAAGACACCGGCCAGCACGGCAAACGAAGCGAACCCTGCGCCCGGCAGATGGCTCTCGTGAACCGCCTCAATGATGCTGTCCTTGGAATAAAAGCCGGCGAACAGCGGTGTGCCGATCAGGGCCAGCGAGCCCAGCAGCGAGGTGATCCATGTGATGGGCATGTACTTGCGCAGACCGCCCATCCAGCGGATGTCCTGATTGTGATGCACGCCCATGATGACCGAGCCGGCGGCCAGGAACAGCAGCGCCTTGAAGAAGGCATGGGTCATCAGGTGAAACACCGCCACCGAGTAGGCTGATGCACCCAAAGCGACCGTCATGTAGCCCAGTTGCGAAAGCGTCGAGTACGCCACCACGCGCTTGATGTCGTTCTGGATGATGCCAAGAAAACCCATGAACAAGGCCGTGATGGCGCCAATCACCAGCACAAAGTTGAGTGCCGTCTCGCTCAGTTCAAACAGCGGCGACATACGCGTCACCATGAAAATGCCGGCCGTCACCATGGTGGCGGCGTGAATCAGCGCGGAGATCGGTGTCGGGCCTTCCATGGAATCGGGCAACCAGACGTGCAGCGGAAATTGCGCTGACTTGCCCATGGCGCCGATGAACAGGCAGATACAAATGACCGTGATGAGCATCCAGTCGGTACCCGGAAAACTGAGCTTGGCCAGATCGGCCGCCTTGGCAAAAGCTTCGGCGTAATTGAGCGTTCCGGCGAAGGCCACGATCAGACCAATACCCAGAATAAAACCAAAGTCGCCGACCCGATTGACCAGGAAGGCCTTCATGTTGGCAAAAATGGCGGTCGGCTTGTTGAACCAGAACCCGATCAGCAAATAGGACACCAGCCCCACTGCTTCCCAGCCAAAAAACAACTGCAGCATGTTGTTGCTCATCACCAGCATCAGCATGGAGAAGGTAAACAGCGAGATGTAGGCGAAGAAGCGGTTGTAGCCGTCATCTTCTTCCATGTAGCCCACGGTGTAGATGTGAACCATCAGCGACACGAAGGTCACAACACACATCATCATGGCGGTCAGTCCGTCGACCAGAAAGCCGATCTCCATCTTCAAGCCACCGACCACCATCCAGGTGTACAGGGTCTCGTTGAAATGCGCGCCGTCCAGCGCGACACTCTTGAGCGTCATGGCAGACAGAACGAAAGACAGGAACACGCTGAAAATCGTCAGCGAATGCGACATGCGCCGGCCGATCCAGTTACCACCAAACTTGGTGCCCAGAATACCGGCGGCCAGTGCCCCCACCAACGGAGCCATTGGCACCGCGAGAAGCGTCGAGAGAGAAAGGGTTTGACTCATCTTATTAACCCTTGAGCATATTGAGTTCGTCCACGTTGATGCTTGACCGGTTACGGAACAAGAGCACCAGAATGGCCAGACCGATGGCCGATTCGGCAGCAGCGACGGTCAGAATAAAGAAGACGAATATCTGTCCGTGCATGTCGCCCAGGTAATAGGAAAATGCAACGAAATTCGTGTTCACCGCCAGCAACATCAGTTCAATCGCCATCAACAGGACGATCAGGTTCTTGCGGTTGAGAAAAATACCGATCACGGACAGCGCAAACAGCATGGCCCCGAGCGATAAGAAATGTCCAAGAGTCAGGGTCATGCTTTGTTCTCCGCAGTAGGTGCAGCGCCGGCGTCATCCGGGGGCGCCACCTGGGTGGATGCCATCTTGAGCACCGTCATCCGATCCTGGGCCTTGACCCGGACCTGCACCGTGGGGCTGATATGTTTGCTGTCCTTGCGCTCGCGCAGTGCCAGCGCAATCGCCGCCACCATCGCTACCAGCAGAATGGCCGCAGCAATTTCAAGCGGGTAAAGATATTGCGTGTAGAGCAGCTTGCCGAGTTCTTTAGTGTTCGATAGCTCCACAGCGGCCTTGCCCAACGCCGCTGCGGCGTGTGGCTCCTCGTTGACCCTGAAGCCTCCCATCAATACGGCGGCCATTTCAAGGGCAATCAGCACACCGACCACGGCCGCCAGCGGAAAGTGCTTCCAGAAGCCCTGTCGTGCGCTGTCTACCTCGATGTCGAGCATCATCACGACGAACAGGAACAGCACCATCACGGCGCCGACGTAGACCAGCACCAGGGCGATGGCGAGAAACTCTGCCTTGAGCAAAAGCCAAAGTGCCGCGGCCTGGAAAAATGCCAGCACAAGGTACAACACGGCATGCACCGGGTTGCGCGCGGTAATCACGCGAAACGCTGCTAAGAGCAGCAATATCGCGAAGAAATAGAAGAGACCGGTCTTGACGTCCATGTGTCGTTACTTTTTTTCGATGGTCTTAGGGTTGTAGGTAAGGCTTGGTGAGCGTTATCTGAATTTGGCATCGGCGGCTCTGGCCGCGGCGATCTGGCCTTCGTAGCGATCGCCCACAGCGAGCAACATCTCCTTGGTGAAATACAGATCACCGGGAGCTTCACCGTGGTACTCAAAAATGGAAGTCTCCACGATCGAGTCGACCGGACAGCTTTCTTCGCAAAAGCCGCAGTAAATGCACTTGTTGTAATCGATGTCATAGCGCGTGGTGCGGCGTGAGCCGTCGGCACGAACGTCGGACTCGATCGTGATCGCCATGGCCGGGCAGACCGCCTCGCACAACTTGCAGGCGATGCATCGCTCTTCGCCGTTGTCGTAGCGGCGCAGCGCGTGCAGCCCGCGAAAACGTGGCGACAGCGGCGTCTTTTCTTCCGGATACTCGAGCGTGATCTTGCTGCGAAAGGCGTACTTGCCGGTCAGGGCCAGTCCCTTGAACAGCTCGAGCAACATGAAACTGGACAAAAAGTCCTTCAGCGAGAAGGAACTGCCGTTCGACGCTGCAACAGAACTTGAGGTAGTAGTAGACATAGACAGCTCGAATTACTTCCAAATGTTCCAGGGGGTCTGCATCCACAGGCCGACCACGACCAGCCAGACCAGGGTGACCGGAATAAAGATCTTCCAGCCCAGGTGCATGATCTGGTCATAGCGATAGCGCGGGAAGGAAACCCGCACCCAGATGAACATGGTGACCACGGCAAACGACTTCAGGCCGAGCCAGATAAAACCCGGAATCCAGTTGAAGACGACACTGTCAATCGGCGACAGCCAGCCGCCCAGGAACATGATGGTGGCCAGCACAGACACCAGCCAGATGTTGGCGTATTCGGCCATCTGGAACATGGCCCAGGACATACCCGAGTATTCGACCATGTGACCAGCGACGATTTCCGACTCGCCCTCGATCACGTCGAACGGCAGCCGATTCGTTTCGGCCAGGCCGGAGACAAAGTAGACAACAAAAATCGGCAGCAGTGACAACCAGTTCCAGGACAGGAAACTGAGGCCCATCTGGGCAAAATAACCCTTGCCCTGCCCGGCGACGATGTCGGTCAGGTTCAGACTGGCCGAAACCATCAGCACGATAACCAGACAGAAGCCCATCGCGATTTCGTAGCTGACCATCTGTGCGGAAGCACGCAAGGCTCCCAGGAACGGGTACTTGGAGTTGGAGGACCAGCCGGAAATAATCACGCCATAGACTTCCATCGAAGTCACCGCCATCAGAAACAGCAGGCCGGCATTGATGTTGGCGCAGGCGATCTCCGGGCTGAAGGGTACTACCGCCCAGGCAGCCATGGCCGGCATCACGGTCATGACCGGACCCAGATAGAACAGCACCTTGTCGGCCGCCGCTGGCCTGAGAACCTCCTTGGTCATGAGTTTGAGCGCGTCGGCGATCGGCTGCAGCAAGCCCCAGGGTCCGACCCGGTTCGGACCCATGCGCACCTGTGCCCAGCCCAGCAATCGGCGTTCCCACAGCGTGGTGTAAGTCACAAGGCCCATCACCAACATCAGAACCAGCACGACCTTGACCAGCGCCCAGAGCACCGGCCACGCCAGACCGGTCCACCAGGAGGCTTCGAACAATCCCTGACCCAGGGCAAAAATGGTGTCAATCATGCCGTCACCTCCTGCGCAGCATTGCTTCGTTTGGCGTCGGCCGTGAGTTGCAGACTGGTCGAGCGGCGCAGCAGCCCGTCGAGTTCATAGATACCGGCAACCACCGGAGACCGCAGAGCGGGCTTGAGATCAATTGCGGCTTGCGTTGCATTGCTCAAAATCTTGTCGGACAAAGTTGTCTGCCCCTGAGGCGGCAGACCACAGACCTTGCCCAGCACTTCCTGGGAAGACTCAAAGTCAAAACCCGGGATCTCCAGCAGATTGGCCAGAACCCGCAGCACTTTCCAGGCAGGCCTGGTTTCGCCCAGCGGCTTGACCACCGCATGGAAACTTTGGACTCGTCCTTCGGCGTTGACAAAGGTACCGGACGTTTCAGTAAACGGAGCAATCGGTAGCAAGACGTCGCTGAACTCCATGTTCGCCTTGAACGGGCTAAGCGTCACCACCATCGCGGCCTGCTTCAGACCGTCCACCGCAGCGGCGCCGGCGGCCGAATCAAATTCAGGCTCGGTGTTCAGCAGGAGCAGCGCCTTCACAGCACCACCGAGCATCTGACCTGCGTTCTTGCCGTCGGCTCCCGGCAGCGCAGCAGCGAGCTGAGCGCCCACCGTGTTGGCAGCTTCCGTCAAATAACCCACGCTGGCGCCCGTTTGCTCACCAATCCAGTTGGCCAGCGCCAGCAGACTCGATGCCCTGGCGTGATGGGCCGCGCCGTTGCCCAGCAGTACCGCCTTTCGCTCTGCGTTCAGCAGAGACTTGGCGACGGCTTTGGCCGCGTTGCTGGCAGCACCAGCAGCAGGTGCCGCCACACCTTTCTCGGCGGCAACAGCAGCAGCCACATCAGCGAGCGCCTGCACCCAGTTGGTGTCGCTCGCCAACAAGGTGTTCGCGACCGGCAT
>CAITQH010000267.1 GCA_903894475.1 uncultured beta proteobacterium | reverse complement strand
GGGCAGCTTGTCATACACCATCACGGGCTTGGGTGGATTGTCAAGATTGGCCTCGATGTTGTCATAGCGCGTGATGTCCTTCGGGGTAGCGACAAACAGGGAGCCTTTGTGAAACTCGATGCCGTTGGGCAGGAACAGCTTGTCGGCGATTGTTTTCACCACGCGCTTGCCGTCCTTGTCCTGCACGGCATAAATCTTGCCGGCAACGAACAGTGAACTGACGAACACCGTGCCCTGATCGCCCTGGCGCATGCCACGCGCATCGAGAATGCCACTGGCCCAAACTTCGGCCTTGAATCCGGGCGGCAGTTTCAGTTTGCTGACCGGCAGTTTGTCCGCCGCTGTGGGTATCGGAAACGAAGGCACCGGCGCCAACTTTGAGGCAACATCACTTTTCGGCATGCCAATGGCCCAGAAGGGCACTTCTTCCGCTTTTGGTGCGTCCGCGGCAAACACAGCCGACGTGGACAAGATCGCTACCATCGTCGACAAAACCCTGCGCCAGCCGGTATGCGCCGACATCCAAACTCCAACGTTGTTCATTTTTTGTACCTCAGATAAAGCACCAGATATTCTGAAGGCGAAGCGCCTCAGCTAGCACTCGCTGGACACTCTAGGGCGATGTTTTAGTTTCATTCCCGGTAATAACCCTTGGTTGACGCCACTAGCTTGCAATTCCTTAATCTGGCATAAGGTTGAGACTGGAAGTTCCGCGCCCGAGCGCCACCTAGCTGAATTGGAAGATATTGGCTTTTCGAGCGAGTCGGGATGGCCTTCGGCGGCGCCTGGCCGCGACTCCTGTTCGTGATCTCCAACGGTCTGTTTCTGGCGACCATCGTCGCGCTGCTGCTTTGGACGCTGATTCGACATCGCGCGCAGGACAGCTACCGCGACAACCTGTACTTCTGCTTCGCGTTGCCGCTGTTTCTGCTGGCGAAACTGCTCATGTTCGAACACTTCTCGGCGGGCTGGAGCATGACGCTGGCACTGCTGTTGGCGTTCTCCTTCATGCTGCCACCTTTGCTGGCGTCGTACGCAGCGCTGCTGCTGGCGCTGCTGTTGGGTGCTCGCTGGCTGCTGTGGTCACCCCGGATAGCATTGCGTCGGCTCGATATCGGCATCATGTACCTCGGCCATCTGGCGATCATTGCGCAACTGCTGGTCGAGTTTCTCGGCCCGTCCGGCAGTGGCCTGGTCGGAACGGTTTCAGTGCACCTGTTCACCTTCGGTGTGATGGGGCTGATCACGCCCGCGATGGTCGTTCGCATCGCGCGTGGTCACACCGGTCGCAAGGTGTTGTTCGAGCCCCTCGATAAAGCAGCCTTGTACCTGATGCTTGCCGGCCTGATGCTCCGAGTCCTTCTGCCACAACTGGTACCGACCGCCTACCTGCTGTGGATGAGTCTGGCGGCGGGTTGCTGGCTGGCGTGTTTCAGCCTGCTGACATGGCGCTACCTGCCCTTTCTGGTGCAGGCAAGGGTCGATGGCAAGGAACACTGACCGTCCGACCCATTACCCGACCATATCAGTCGACTATGATCATGCCTTTCAGAATCAATAGAGCAAAGCATGACCACCACCATCCCGATTCACGATCACACTACCCCGGAAGCCATCTACCCGTTCGACGCCCGGGGCATCGCCAAGCGCTTCCGTCACGCCGCAATTTTTGGCGCACTTGATGCCCTGCAAGGCGGCGAGACGATGCGCTTCTGCAACGACCACGACCCTCTTCCGCTCCTTGCTCAGCTTCAGCATCGTTATGGCGAAGCGCTTGACATCAAGTACCGGCAACGCGAGCCCGGCATGATCGTGATCGACTTCGTAAAAACTGCCTGATGGCGTTCGACTGACGGGTCACTCGTGCCCGACCGCGGTGCCGTACGCGTCGACTTTGCGGCCTCAGCAGATGAGCTTGATTCGCGGGTCGACCGGGTCGATCAGGCGAGCAGCGGCAGGCACAGCGAGGTTTCGCTGCTGTAGCTGCAGTGGGCGCACTGGAAGCGCGCCGTGAACCTCTCGCACTTGACACCCTGCTCGCGCTTGTGCGTCAGCGCCAGCGGACCTTCGCAATCCGGGCAGGCGCGAAGCATCGCGATGATCACTTCCATGCCCCGCACGACGGCGCCATCACGGGTGCGAAAGTCCTCGTCCAGCACGATGCTGTGGCACTCAAACGAGGCAATACCCCAGCTTTCGAGTTGCTCCAGCAGATGGTCAAAGAACGCAATCGTCCTGGGCGCCTGCTCCAGCGCGAGTTTCTTTCCTGATTCAGTAAACATCGAGCGCGGAGCCGAGCGCGCGTAGGTGAGTTCCCGGCTCAGCGTATGCACCAGCGCATCGACCAGGCCACGTCCGCGCAGAGTGGCCTTGGTAAAGAAGGCTCCCACACCCAAAGCGCCCAGCTTGTCGAGTCGGTCTGCGTCCTGCACGATGCGCGAAGGGCCGATGCACGGCAGGCGCTCGTCGTAAAGGGCGCGCAGCGACTCAAGCACCGAATCGATGTCACTGCGTTCCAGGCCGAACCCGGCGAGCACTTTCTCTGCCAGCAGGGCCGCATGCTCTTCTTCAGGCAGGCGGTCCTGATGGTAAGCGCCCTCGTGAAACTTGCCTGCATCATGGTAGAACGCCACCAGCACGGGAAGAAAGGAATCGACCCCTTCCATGGCGGCTATTTTGTGGGCAATGGCGGCCGTGCGCCTGGTGTGCTCCAGCAGAAATTCCGAGGGCGCCTGGCCGGTCTGGGCGTTGTAGCGGGCCTCCGCTTCGAGCAGCGCATTTTCGATGCTGGCGTGAAGCCCGGGGCAGCGGGCCTCCAGCACATCTCGCACCTTGTTCATGCTTGTTTCCCAGACCGAATTTTTCGAAAGCAGTCCCGCAATTCCGTCACAAACAGTTCGGGCTGCTCCCATGCCGCGAAATGGCCGCCCCTGTCGGCCTCATGCCAGTGCACGATATTGGCGAAGTGTTGCTGCGCCCAGCGCCGCGACGGACGGGAAAACTCTTTCGGAAAGATGGTTACGCCAACCGGCAGGGCGATTCTCTGTGTCCTGAAGAAAGCCAGGCTCTCCCAATAAAGTCGGGCCGATGATGCAGCCGTGCCGGGGAGCCAATAAAGCATGATGTTGTCGAGCATGGCATCAAGGCCGAGCGCGCTCTCGGGCTCGCCGCGATGGTCGGTCCAGGCGTAGAACTTCTCGTAGATCCAGGCTGCCTGGCCGGCGGGTGAGTCGCTCAGGCCATAGCCGAGGGTCTGCGGGCGCGTCGCCTGCTGCTTGGCGTAGCCCGAGTCGCTGTCACGATAGAACTTCATCGATGCAAGCGACGCCTGCTCGGCCTCGGTGAGCTGCGCGTAATCTTCCCGACCCGGATAGACCAGCGGCATGTTGAGATGGACTCCGGCGCATTCAGGCGGGGCCAGCATGCCGATGGCGGTGGTCACGGCGGCGCCCCAATCGCCACCCTGCGCAAAGTAGCGCTGGTAACCCAGGCGCTTCATCAGGGCAATCCAGGCGGTGGCAATTCTTTCGACCCCCCAACCGGTGCTGGTGGGCTTGTCTGAAAAGCCGAAGCCGGGCAGCGACGGAATCACGAGATGAAACGCATCGGCGGCGGCGCCGCCATGGGCAGCAGGGTCCGTCAACGGACCGATCACGTCCAGGAACTCGACCACCGAGCCGGGCCAGCCATGCGTGAGGATAAGCGGCATGGCATCGGGATGGGGTGAGCGGATGTGAAGAAAATGGATGCGCAAGCCGTCAATACGGGTGTGGTACTGGCCAAATGCGTTCAGCCGCGCCTCAAGGCGTCGCCAGTCATAGCCACTTACCCAGTAATCACAGAGTGCCTTGATCCGCTCCAGCGGCACGCCCTGGCTCCAGTCTCCGACGGTTTCGCGATCCGGCCAGCGTGTGTTGGCCAGCCGCGCGCGAAGCTCGGACAGCGAATCGTCGGAAACGGCCAGCCTGAAAGTGTCGACCGACTCGCTTGCAGGCGCGCTGGTGTGCGTTGGCAAAAAGTTCTCCTTGATGGACTTGTGAGTTTTACCTAAATTCAGCCCGTCTGTCGCCATTTGAAAAAAATATTGGTTAATACTGGTATTACAGTACCATTATGCAATAATAGCTTGCAAGCGCAAATCCAACGAACCATTTAGAGTACCAACATAGGAGTACGCATGATGTCCGCACTTTCACCTGTCGAGCACATTCTGGAGCGTTGTCAGACGCTGTTTGATGACCTGCATTTCAACGCGGTCAAGGAATGGAAAGCGATGGTTCCCGGGCGCAAGGCCATTGGCTACATGCCGGTCTATGTGCCACGCGAGATCATCCACGCCGCCGGCATGCTGGCAGTCGGCATCCTGGGTGGCGGTGACCAGCTCGAAGTGATTCAGGGCGATGCCTACTACCAGAGCTACATCTGCCGCATTCCGCGTTCGACCATCGAAATGGGTCTCACCGGTCGCCTGGACTGCTTGGACGGCATGCTGTTTCCGTCGATCTGCGACGTCATCCGCAACCTCTCGGGCATGTGGCAGATCCTGTTCAAGGACAAGTACGTGCGTTACATCGACGTACCGCAAAACTACGAGGATGAGATCGGTGGCAAGTTCTACATGGAAGAAATGCAGATACTGCGCGAAGACCTGGCCAGGCTCGCTGGCAAGCCCATCACCGACGAAGCCATCAACGCCTCCATCGCGGTCTACAACGAGAACCGCGCCGCGCTGCGCGAACTCTACGCCTACCGCGCAGCCAAGCCCTGGCAGGCACCGACCTCGGAGGTGTACCTGGTGCAACGCGCCGGCATGATCCTGCCGCCGGAAGAACATACCCAACTGGTGCGTGACTACATCGTCGCCACCGACGCCGTGCCCCGGCCCAAGCGCGACAACGCGCGCGTCGTCATCAACGGTACCTTCTGCGAACAACCACCGCTGGCGCTGATCAAGTCGATTGAAATGGCTGGTTGCTACGTTGTTGACGACGACTTCATGCTGGTGGGACGCTGGCTGCTCGACCACGTGCCCAGCGATGGCGAGCCGCTGCGCGAACTCTCCAGGGCCTTCCTGCACCGCTCGGCCACGACGGCGGCCAAGTACGACCAGACGCGCGAAGAAAAAGGCATGTTCCTGATGAAGCAGGTCAAGACCATGGGCGCCGAGGGCGTGATCTTTGCCGCACCCTCGTTCTGCGACCCGGCCCTGCTGGAGCGCCCGATGCTGCAGGACGTGCTGACACAGCACAAGATTCCGCACACGGCCTTCAAGTACGCCGAGAACACCGGGCAGATGGCGCCGATCCGCGAGCAGGCCGGCACCTTCGCCGATTCGATCAAGCTTTGGAATGCCGCGTGAATCGGCAATCATGGACTGCCACGGCCTGCGGCCTCGCAGTGACGCGGGTAGGCGACATCACGTTGACGCGAGTAGGCGTCATCACATTGACGCGGGTAGGCGGCCTCGCAGTGACGAGGTTTTGCGTCATTGCGAGCGCAGCGCGGCAATCCATACTGATTGACAGAACAAGGAGACACACATCATGAACACGTCTATTGCCATGCCCAGCTCCGTCAAGAAACCGCAAAACGTCCAGAAAGAGGACTCGATGTGGCTGCAAAAGGAGCTCATCAACCAGAACTACATGGATCTGGCAACGGCCCGGGACAACAATCGCAAGGTGTCCGCAACCTTTGTGCCCGGCAACCTCAACGAGTTGCTGATGTGCTTTGACTTTGCGCGCAGCCTGCCTGAAACCAACGCGCTGCAAAACGGCATGCGCAAGAAGTCCGGCAAGATGATCATGGACGCCGAGCGCGACGGCCAGTCGGAGGACGTCTGCACCTACGTCAAAGCCGACCTCGGATCGATGATGGGCGGCGAGATCGGTCCAACCGGCCAGCCCCTGCCCAGGCCTGACGTGCTGTTGCTGTCCTACACCGGCTGCTTCACATTCATGAAGTGGTTCGAACTGGTGCGCCACAAGTACGGCTGCGAAACCGTCATGCTGCACGTGCCCTACCAGAGCGAGGGCCGCATCGCACCCAATATGCGCGACTACGTTGTCAAGCAGCTCAAGGAAACCGTGATCCCGACGCTCGAGCGCATCTCGGGCGTCAAGTTCGACATTGACCGACTGCGCCAGTACATGCGCGAATCGGCGAAGGCGGAAGAGGATCTGGTCGCCGTCCTGCAGTCGGCCAAGCGCCGGCCCTCACCGATCGACGGCTACTTTGGCTCGGTCTATTACATCGGCCCGATCTTCACCGCCTTTCGCGGCACCACCGAGGCAACGCAGTATTACCGCACGCTGCGCGCCGAGATCGATGAGCGGGTGCGCCTCGGGCTCGGTCCGGTGACGCCGGAGGGCGCGATGGGCGAGGAGAAGTACCGCCTGGTTGTCGAAGGCCCGCCGAACTGGACCAGTTTCCGCGACTTCTGGAAGATGTTCTATGACGAAGGCGCGGTGGTCGTGGCCTCGACCTACTCCAAGGTCGGCGGCCTCTACGACTTCGGCTTTCGCCACGACCCGGAGCGTCCGCTCGAATCACTCGCCGAATACTGCCTGGGCTGCTACACCAACCTGAATCTGCCGAGTCGCATCGACATGATCTGCAAGTACATCGACGAGTACCAGGCCGATGGCCTGCTGATCAACTCGATCAAGAGCTGCAACAGCTTCTCGGCCGGTCAGCTGCTGATTCTGCGCGAGGTCGAGAAGCGCACCGGCAAGCCGGCCGCCTTCATCGAAACCGATCTGGTCGATCCGCGCTACTTTTCCGCTGCCAACGTGAAGAACCGGCTCGAGAGCTATTTCCAGATGGTCAAGGCCAAACGTGCCGCACTGACGGGGGTACATTGATCATGCGTTGCTTTATCGGCATTGACCTCGGATCCACCACCACCAAGGCGGTGGTGATTGACGAACACCGGAACATTCTGGGTCGCGGCATCACCAACTCGCGCTCCAACTACGACACCGCCGCCACCATTGCCAAGCAGGAGGCCATGGTCAACGGTCGCTTCTTCCTGTTTCGTCAGGCGCTGGGCACGACGCACGCGCTGGACGACGCACTCGATGGTTTTCTAGGCCAGCTGGAGCGCGATTTCCGGCTGGAACAGTATCTTGAACAACTGGCGGACCTGGAGCAAACCTGCCAGCGCAGTCTCGCCAGCGCCCGCTTTGGTGACAGCGTCAAGGCGGTGGGAGAAGCCCTGGACGAAGTGTTTCGTCGCCTGCAGGCCGGAGCGGCCGAGCTGTTCAAACCCGGCGCCAAACGCAAGTCCGATTTTTTCCGCGACATCGCCGGCAGCCAGTACCTCGCCATCGGCGAAGTCGTGGCCAAGGAAGCCGGTACTCGTTACGACTTTTTGCTCAACGTATTTGACCGCTCCATCATCGAAGTCGAGAACCGGGTCTACGCCGACTCGATCCGCCGCCATCTGCTGGCAGCGCTGGAGCGCACCTTCATCGCCATGCCGGAAACCTCCGCCCGAAGGCCCCAGGTGGAAGCCCCGATCAAGGGCATTCTGGACACCGAGATGGAGGAAACCTACATCGTCGGCACCGGCTATGGTCGCGCGCGCTTGCCGTTTTCCAAAGAGCATATCCGCTCCGAAATCCTGTGCCACGGCCTGGGCGCCCATGTGATGTACCCGGGCACCGCCACCGTACTCGACATTGGCGGCCAGGACACCAAGGCGATCCAGGTCGACCCGGCCGGCATCGTCGAGAGCTTCCAGATGAACGACCGCTGCGCCGCCGGCTGCGGGCGCTACCTGGGCTACATCGCCGACGAAATGAACATGGGCCTGCATGAACTCGGGCCACTGGCCATGAAGTCCACCAAGACGATACGCATCAACTCCACCTGCACCGTGTTTGCCGGTGCCGAGTTGCGGGACCGCCTCTCTCTGGGCGACAAGCGCGAGGACATCATGGCCGGACTGCACCGCGCCATCATCCTGCGCGCCATGTCGATTCTGGCGCGCTCCGGCGGCATCCGCGACCAGTTCACGTTTACCGGAGGCGTGGCCAAGAACGAGGCTGCAGTCAAGTCTCTGCGCGACCTGATTTTTGAAAACTACGGTCCGCTGACACTCAACATCGACCCGGATTCGATCTACACCGGGGCGCTGGGCGGCGCCACCTTTGCCTGGCGCGC
Source organism: uncultured beta proteobacterium (assembly GCA_903894475.1). GTDB lineage: Bacteria > Pseudomonadota > Gammaproteobacteria > Burkholderiales > Burkholderiaceae_C > Rhodoferax. The sequence goes on along the minus strand of CAITQH010000267.1, from coordinate 7,679 downwards.
GGTTGTCGACGACGGCAAGGTCGCCGAAAACCGCCCTCATTGATTCTGCACCCGCTGCCGAGCATGACCAACACAGGGGCAATGACAGACACGGGGCTTTCGCTGTCATCCCGGGCTCGACCCGGGATCCATGGATTGCGGGTCAAGCCCGCAATGACAGACACAGGGGCAATGACAGACACAGGGGCGATGACAGACACAGGGGCAATGACAGGCACAGGGGCAATGACGCCTGTGCTGTCGCAAGTCAAACAACGATTACACATGAGGAGAACCGACATGAGCATCACCACCATCGGTATTGATATTGGGTCTGGCGCCGTCAAGTCGGTGCTGTTTCGCAGTGACGCCGACGGCAGCCAGCACTGGCTGGCCAAGCGCTGCGAGCGCATTCGCAGCCGCGACCCGATGACGCTGGCGCAGCAAGGCTTTGACGGTGTTCTCGAGGACGCCGGCCTGACGCGCGAGGACATCGACTACATCGCCACCACCGGCGAAGGTGAGAACGTCAAGTTTGCGACAGGGCACTTCTACTCGATGACCACGCACGCTCGCGGCGGCATCTTTCTGGACCCGACAGCGCGCGCCGTGGTAGACATCGGCGCGCTCAACGGCCGCGCCATCTACATCGACGAGCGCGGCAAGGTGCTGTCCTACAAGATGACGAGCCAGTGTGCTTCGGGCTCCGGCCAGTTTCTGGAAAACATCGCCCGCTATCTGGGCGTCGCGGTTGAGGAAATCGGCTCAATCTCGCAGAGTTCCAAAGACCCTGAAAAGGTCAGCTCGATCTGCGCCGTGCTGGCTGAAACTGACGTCATCAACATGGTCTCTCGCGGCATCGCTACGGCAGACATCCTCAAGGGCATCCACCTGTCGATGGCCTCGCGCATCGTCAAACTGCTCAAGATCACAGGCATCAAGACCGGCACCGCACTGATCACCGGCGGCCTGGCGCTCGACAGCGGTCTGCTGGCGGCGATTCAGGAAGAAATGGTGACTGAGAAAGTGAGCGTCAACGCACGCTCGCACACCGACTCGATTTATGCCGGAGCCATCGGTGCGGCATTGTGGGGCGCCTTCAGGCACAATAAACTCATTGAACTTGAATCCCAAGCCACTGCCTGAGCTTCAACCCGATAACTCCGAACCTGAAGGAAACCAATATGGCCTTGATCATCACAGAAGATTGCACCGCTTGCGATGCCTGCAAACCCGCCTGCCCGAACGAAGCCATCGCTGCTGGCGACTTGCTCTACGTCATCGATCCCGCGCGCTGCACCGAGTGCGTGGGCGCCGAAGAAGAGCCCCAGTGCAAACTGGTCTGCCCGGCCGATTGCATTTCAGTCAATCCTGATTGCGTCGAAACGCCGGAACAACTGATGAAGAAGTACGAAGACCTGCACGCCTAAGAACGCGTCCAGCTCGGCAGCAACGCCACGTCGCGCCACGATGGATCAGGTTTCCAGCGTTTGACCCAGGCCGGCAAGTCATCAGCCGGCATCGGGCGCGCAATGCCGTAGCCCTGCGCCAGTTCGCAGCCGAGTTCGAGCAGCATGAAGCCATGCTGGGCGGTCTCCACCCCTTCGGCAATCACTTTCAGGTCAAAGGCGCTGGCCAGTTTGAGCACGCCGATCAGAATCAAGAGGCTGTCGCTGCTGCCAAGCATGTCGCGGATAAAGTCCTGGTCGATCTTGAGATACTTGACCGGCAGTTTCTTCAGAGCTGTCAGAGAAGAGTAGCCGCTGCCAAAGTCGTCGAGTGCGCATTCAACACCGATGCTCCGACACGCCTGGATGACCTTGGACACGGGGTCCAGGTCGTTGATGGCGTTGGCCTCCAGCAATTCAAGTTCCAGGCAGTTCGGCTCTAAGCCGGGGTGCTGGGCCAGCGCTTCGCGCAGTTGATCTACAAAGTCAGCCTGCATCAAATGACGCCTGCCGATATTGACGCTGACCGCCATGTTCAGTCCGACTTCTCGCCAGCGCTCGATCTGCGTCAGGGCACTCTGGATCACCCATTGCCCCAAGCTGACGGCCAGCGGGTGGTCCTCGATCATCGGCAGAAAGTCCGTGGGTTGCAGTAGCCCTTGTTGCGGATGCTGCCAACGGATCAGGGCTTCGACGCCGATCACGGCCCCGGTGCGCAGATTCACCTTGGGCTGGTACTGAAGCAGGAACTCGCCCGCACTCAGGGCGCGCTCGATACTTTGCATGTTTTCGTGGCGCGCACGCACCTTGCGATCCTGCTCGGCATCAAAGACATGAAAGCGGTTCTTGCCGGACTGCTTGGCCTGGTACATGGCCTGATCGGCCTGGCGCAGCAGTTGATCGGGCACCAGGTCCTGTGTCGGGTCCTGCGTCTGCTCCTGCGGGTAGAAGGTAACGCCCAGGCTGGCTGAGACCTGCAGCCGCGCCTGACCAAACTGGAACGGTCTGGCTGCGGCGTCGAGCAAGCGGTTGAGCATGGGTGCGCTGGCGTCCACATCGGCCAGATCGGGCAGCACGGCAACAAACTCGTCGCCCCCCAGGCGCGCCAGGATGTCGCCATCGCGCAGCGCCGTTCTCATGCGTTCGGCCAGTGTGATCAGCAGATGGTCTCCGGCCTCGTGGCCGTGCGTGTCATTGACCGCCTTGAAGCCGTCCAGGTCAATGAAGACCACGGCGAGGTGCTGGCCACGGCGCTGGCTTTGCACCAGGGCCTGTTCCAGGCGCTCAGCCAGCAAGGCGCGGTTGGGCAACTTGGTCAGGCTGTCGTAGCGGGCGATGCGTTCGAGCTCCTGCTGGTGATTCTTTGCCGATGTGATGTCCGAGAACAAGGCGACGTAATGCATCGCCTTGCCCTGCTCATCACGAACCGTGCTGACCTTTTGCATCTGAGCATAGATCTCGCCGTTCTTGCGCCGATTCCAGTTTTCACCAACCCAGATGCCGGTCTCGGCCAGATCACGCCACATCTGTTGGTAATGCTCCTCGCTGTGGCGCCCGGAACTGAGCAGGCGCGGGTTCTGGCCCAGTGCTTCCTCGCGGCTGTAGCCGGTAATCTGGGTGAAGGCGTCATTGACGTCCATGATGCTGCCGTCCAGCGCGGTGATCATGATGCCTTCCAGAGCATGCTGGAAGACCTCGGCAGCAAGTCCCAGCGCCTCTTCCTGGTGCTTGCGCTCTGTGATGTCGGTGTGGGCGCCAATCATGCGCAGCGGCGCGCCACTGGCGTCGCGGCTGACAATCACCCCGCGGCTCAGAATCCACTTGTAGCTGCCGTCCTTGCAGCGCAGGCGAAATTCCATCCGGCAACTGTCGCTGCTGCCGGCCAGATAGGCTTTATCGGCGGCGATGACGGCGGCCCGATCGTCGGGATGAATCCGGCTCACCCATTCCTGGTTATGCGGGAGGATGTCGTCTTCTGCGTAACCCAGCATGCTTTTCCAGAGTGTCGAATAGATTTCTTCGCCGGTTTGAATGTTTCGGTCCCAGACCCCGTCACCAACACCTTCGATGGCCGCTCTCCATCGAAACTCACTCTCAGCGAGTTCCTGCTTTTGACGCACCAAATCGGCATGGGCCTGGCGTTCGAGCAGGATCGCCAGTTCCTGGCGGCGCGCACGCATCAATGCCAGACTTGTCAGTATCGCAAACAGCACGCCAGCGCCGATTGCACCCATTGACGCCCATCGTATCAGCACATAGCGATTGACCGCCTGCTGGTACTCTTGCTTGGCCACATCAAGCTGAATTTGCATCAGGTCCTCAAGCCCCAATTGCAACTGTGCATCCAGCGGGAGTATCTTTTCTCGGATCAAACCCTGAACGCTGGCGATGTCATTGGCACGCAGGGCTGCCACTGCCGGCCGCATCCCCTCTCGCTCGAACTGGATGTGGTCTTGTGAGAATTTGGCGGCGAGCTTTTCTTCCTCTTGGGTGAGGTAGGTGGCCACGTAAGACGCCCAGGTCTTGCTGATCACCGCCGAGGTAGTGCTCAGTTCGGCAAGATTGTCTGCAATCACCTGTGGCCTTGGGTCCTGCACGCTGGCATCAATCAATAATCGGCTGCGCAATAACTGGTGCTGAACATCGCCGAGCAATCCGATGGCGACTGTGCGGTCCTCGTACACAGTTTTCAAGGAATCGTTGGAATGCTTGATGCCATACAGGCCCAGACTGCCAATAGCCAGCAGCAGCGCTGACAAAACCCCTACCAGCAAGAACAGGCGGGTTGATGATTTGAGTTGAGTCATTGCAGTTTGCTGTCAACCCGAGCGGCAACCTCAAGCGGGCTGTCCTTCTCTTCATTTTGGAAGCGAAGTTCTTGGTTGAGGAACACCAACTTGGACTTGAAGGCCATAATTTTCTAAAAGTCCGTGACTTTTATCGTTTCTTATTCTCGGCAGGACGTTGCCATGCGCCATTAGGCACCAGATTTGCTTAGTCGTGTATTTCTATTTCTGAGTTCTCACTTTGACTGACGGGAAGCTGCCTCCCGCGAGCACCCGCTTGGGCTGCTTATGGAAATATTGCCATAGCGTGAGTTTTGACATCGTGCCAATTACCACCATGGCGCCCTCTGCCAGGCTATTAAATGGGCGCCACTGTTTGCCCGTAAGTCGCTGCCAGAGCTACCAATGCCTGACGATCGGGATCGGCCCAATTGATTCCCTTGTCGAAAGCCTGGAACATCTTTGACGCATTTCCGTGGGAGGTAATCGAGAAAAATTCACCGCCGCCCTCTGCGAATCTGAACCAGTGCGTGCAACCGCCTGGGACATGAATGAGAGCTCCGGCGCTTGCCAGTGTTTCCACGCCATCCACGCCGCAATGCACTGTGCCACCGAGCACGAAAAAGGATTCGTCCCAAGCGTGATGGTGCGGGCCAGGGCCGGTACCACCAGGCCCTGCTATCCTGAAAAGCTCATACCCACCCGTTTGTTCTACGGACGCCAGCACCGTGATCTGGAAACCGCCGACGTCCAACGGTCGCCCAGCTTGCTGCGCACTTTGAATCAATGTTTGTTTCATGTGTCTCTACATCTTGGATGGTTGTGGTTAGACGCCATTGCAAACGCCACTCAATAGTGCATTTCGACCGAAAAAATGCATCACGTATGGAGAACTGGCGCGAGTTCAGAGTTTATATTGCTTGTTTGCTTCGTGGGGCCTTTAGGTTCGACACCGCCAGGCTTTAGATGCGTATACCCGGTTTGGAGAGAGCAGATTGCAAATGTCTACTTCGGCAATGTGTCTCTTGTTGACGGTGGTGTTTACGTCAGGCAGTCTTCACGTTCTACAGCCGGAAGAGACACCTTGCTGACGGTCAACTTCTCAATCTGCGCGCCTCACACCAGTCGTTGAAAACCACAGTCTGCCGGTCGCCATGTTGGCAGGGTCAGTCTGCTATGCTTTATGTTTTATAAAGTTGGGGGCAATAGTTCCAACATGGGTACCCCCGGCCCACCACCAAAGGGGCTAAAATGGAAGGAACCCATGTCGCGCTCTTTCGTGTCCCGATCCGTAGCCTGCAGATCCGTCGCATCCCAATCCGTCGGAATCGCATTCGCCCTAGTGGTGGCGGGTTCCCTTGCGATGAATCCGGCTGCCAAAGGCCAGGAGCCCATCCGCGTCTCCGTGAACGAAGTAATCGTCCCGGTTACCGTGACCGACGAGAAGGGGCGGTTTGTCTCCAATCTGGAGAAGAGCGACTTCCACCTTTACGACGAGGGCAAGGAACAGAACATCGGATTCTTCAGCCATGCCCAGTCGCAGCCCATCGTGATCGGGTTCCTGCTCGACCAGAGCAACGGCATGAAGATCCACTGGGCCAAGTACCAAGAGGCGGCCACCGAACTGATCCTGAACCTGCTGCCAGGCGACAAGCGGTACAGCGGCTATCTGATTACGTATGGCAACGAGCCGGAACTGGTAGTGGATACCAACTCGGATTCCGAGAAGATGGTGCAGAAGCTTTCGAAAATGAAGCCGGGCGGTGGGTCGGCTCTGTTCGACGCCATCTATATGGCTTGCACCAGCCGCAAGACCGTCCAAGGCGAGCCTTACGAGCCGCGCCGTGTCATCGTGATCATCGGCGACGGCCATGACAACACCAGCAAGAAGAGCCTGAAGGAAGTGATCGAGGTTGCCCAGCGCAACTTGGTGACCATTTATGCCATGAGCACTGTATCGTTCGGCGCGCACACCGAATCCGAGGACGATCTGATCCAGCTGACCGAGCAGACCGGTGGCAAGGTGGAAACGCCTCTCAACAACATCTATAAGGACATTTCCGGTTATCTCTCCACGCCGTCCGATGCGGGGAACTACGCGATTTCCGTGGGTACGGGCGGATACACCGCGGAGATTTCAAGCGCCATCTTCCGTTCGATTGCGAATCTGTCAGGCGAAATCACTACGCAGTACGTAATGCGCTACACCCCCGACGTGGGCGAGAAGCGCGCCGACCGCCAGTTCCGCCGGATCAAGATTTCAGTGAATAATCTGCCGAATGTGACGCTGCGATACCGCGCCGGGTACTACCCGTTCGCGGTACCCCAGTAAACTGGCAAGGCACATCCCGACACACGTGTTGGGATGGAATCTAAAATTTCAGATGTGATGCGAGGTTCCGCCCCTGTTGTATACTGCAAGGTGTGATGAACCCGCGCCGCCTCATCCTTGGACTATTCCTAGCAGCCATCCCGTTGTCCGCCGCCGATCCGGTGGCTTGGGTGTCCGCTGGATTCCTGCAGATTCCTGCCTCCGCCGAGGTTGGAGCCATGTCTGCGGTGGCTGTTGACCGCCAGCATGGATTCATTTACGTCCTCCACCGCGGAGGCACGCCTTTGCTACAGTTTGACGCCAAGGGCAAATACCTCAACGGCTGGGGCCAAGGCCTGTTCAAGGTTCCGCACGGGTTGCGCGTCGATAAAGCCGGCAATCTCTGGATCACCGATAACGGTGCCCATACCGTTACTAAATTCTCTCCATCCGGCAAGGTCCTCCTCCCACTAACGGAAGTGAACGGGAAACCCCTGCGTTCCCCCGACGACCTTGTCCTTGCGTCCAACGGAGATCTCTACATCGCCGACAGCGGCAACGGTCGCATCGTGCACACCACCGCCGAAGGCAAGTTCATTTCGCAGTTTGGTGCCAAGGGCAAGGGGCCGGGCCAGTTCACCTTGGCCCATGGCCTGGCCATCGACCCGCAGGACCGCATCTATATCGCCGACCGCGGCAACAACAGGGTGGAAGCCTTCTCGCCAGCCGGTGACTTCCTCTCCGAGTGGAGCGGCTTCGGCAACCCCTTCTGCCTAATGGCGTGGAAAGGCGAGATTTTTGTCTCCGAGGGCGAGAGGCACCAAATCATCGAGCTTGGCCAAGATGGCAAAGTCATCCGCACGTGGGGGAATCCAGACCTGTTGAAGTTGCCGCACATGATGGACTACGGTGCCGACGGTACCTTTTTCGTGACCGAAGTGGACGGCAAGCGTGTCCAGATGTTCAAGACTGCGAAATAGTGTGATCGCCATGCGGACCAATCTTCTTCCGACATTCCTTTTCGCGCTCGCCGCTCCCTGTCTGGCCCAGGACCCGGGGCAACAACTGGACGATATCGAGAAAGCACACCTTCCCCTGCTCCAAACGCAGGCAGCCATAGGGCACCGTTTCCGAGGGCTTGACCAGCACGCAGTT
>CAITQH010000266.1 GCA_903894475.1 uncultured beta proteobacterium | reverse complement strand
GTTTTGAAAAAGAAGTTCTCACGCTTCACTGCTCTGAATTGGCAATCTACGGCATGCCTACGGATGCCTATTTCATTGACATGGGTGTCCCGGAAGACTTGGCCAGGGCGAGGACTGATTTGTTAACTTTGCGCGAGGCGACCGATGTGTAGCGAGCGGATAGCAAGCCACTGTGTATGCTGCGGTGACACCGATTTGAAAACATCGCCCGCGGTGCTAATGCCATTCGTGGCCAAGCGCGTGTTTGGCCACGAGCCAGTCATGATCACATCAGATTGGGGGATTCGCGATCTCCAGCTGGGTATGGCCTATTCGATTTGCAATTCCATGCAGTGCGGAAATTGCGGCGCGTTGTTCATGGACTTACGATTTTCAGATGTGGAAATGGCAAAACTGTATGAGGGTTACCGCGACGAGGAATACACATGTTTGCGCGACTTCTATGAACCTGGCTACCGGGCAACCAATGAGTTTTATTCAGGCCGCAGCAGTTACATCAGCACCATTGAGGCCTTTCTTTCACCGCGAGTACCAGCGACCCCGGTTTTGCTCGACTGGGGAGGCGACAACGGCATCAACACGCCCTTGAAGGATTCTGCATTTACCGTTCACATATACGACATCTCGAACAAACCAGCGTTGTCGGGTGCGCTGGCGGTTGATATGAGCATCGTCCGGTCCACAAATTATGACTTGATTGTTTGTAGCCAAGTGCTGGAACATGTGCCGTTTCCAAAAGCCCTTCTCGGTGAGATTGTTTCGGTAATGAGTCGGGAAACTCAACTGTATCTTGAGGTCCCTTACGAGGCACTCATGAGAGCACATGCCGGATCCAAAGAGATTTACAAAGCTAAACGCCACTGGCATGAGCACATAAACTTTTTCTCAGAAGAATCTCTACTAACAATGCTTGAGCAGACGGGATTGCAACTGGTGGAAATTCGAGCCATCCCCCTATCCCTTGGGTGGCGCGATAGCTGCGTCATGTCTATACTTTGCCGACGCGCCTGACAATGCACCTAGCCTTTCTTTCTAGTGATACTCTCGAAGGACATGGCGGTAGCTCGTGATACTTTTCATTACTGGGGGTACTGGTTTTTTTGGCAAGGCTATATTGCGTTATCTCAAGGTGCAGTATCAGGCGCAGCCGACGAGCCACCTCCCAGAGCAAGTCGTGGTGCTGAGCCGTGCGCCCGAGGATTTTCTCTCGCGCTATCCTGAGTTTGCAAATCTTGGCTGGCTGCGCTTCCATCGTGGCGATGTCGAACACGCGTCGTCTCTGCCGAACGACGAAAAATTCACGCATGTCTTGCATGCGGCGGCTGATTCAACCAATGGTTCTAGGCTGACACATCTACAGCGATATGACCAGATTGTCAGTGGCACTCGTAACTTGCTTGATCTAGCGGTGGCATGTGGCGCAGAACGATTTCTGCTCACCAGTTCTGGCGCAGTGTATGGGGTCCAGCCACCCCACCTCGATCTGATTCCAGAAGATTGGCAAGGCATCCCTGATCCGCTCAATCCGGCCAACGCCTACGGTATCGGCAAACGCGTGGCGGAGCATCTGTGCGCCACGTATGGGCAGACTTATGGCCTGCAGACTGTCATCGCACGCTGCTTTGCATTTGTCGGCCCTGACCTTCCATTGGATGTTCATTTCGCGATCGGAAACTTCATACGCGACGCGCTTTGGCGAGACCGCATCACAGTGGCAGGCAATGGCACGCCACTGCGCTCATATCTCGCGCAGCAAGATCTCGCTCACTGGTTGTTGAAACTCCTAAATCATGGTCAGTCTGGGCAAGCCTACAACGTGGGTTCTGATCAGGCAATCTGCATCGCCGATCTGGCGTTCTTAGTTCGCGACATTGTTGCCCCAGGCAAGCAGGTTCAAATTCTCGGAGGGGGCGAGGATAGTGGCGAACGTAGCGTATACATCCCCAGCATTCAGAAGGCCAAAGACGACTTAGGACTTTCGGTAAGGATTTCTCTGGAAGATGCCATTAGAACGACTGCGGCCGCGGCTAAAGCGAAAGCCGATTCCGGTAAGTCGGCGTGACTATTTCACACATTATTTTTGATCTTGATGGCACGCTGATCGATTCGGCACCAGCAATATTGGCCGGGTTTGAAGCAGCCTTTGCAACTTGCGGGCGATCGCCAATAGTGCCTTTAACATCGTCGTTGATTGGGCCACCCCTGATGGATACATTGGCGACGCTGGCTGGCGCCGACGAGCCGGCTGTCTTGAGCGTTCTGGCCGATGGTTTCAAGGCGCATTACGACCAGTCTGGGTACCGTCAAACAAAGGTTTTCCCAGATGTTGAGCAAATGCTGCGCGATCTTCGCCGGCACCACTACTGCTTATACGTTGCAACGAATAAGCGCCTGCTCCCGACAACTCGCATACTGGAGTTTCTCGGATGGCATCGCTATTTCGATGAAGTGTATGCCCTTGACTCGTATCAGCCTGCATTGAAGTCGAAGGTTGCGCTGTTAACCCAGGTCATTGCAAGAAAGCAACTTAACACCCAATCAACGGTCTATATTGGGGATCGGGATGAAGACGGAGTGGCTGCAACACTTGCCGGCATCCCCTTCATATTGGCCAGGTGGGGATACGACGGCATGCAGGCGAACAGTTGGCGCACCGTAGACCATCCCTCGGCGTTGTTGGAAATGTTGACATACGTGCGTGATGGGACACCTACTATTCGTCAAACTTCTACTGCCGGTCGCCCCACTGACCAGGCATAACTGCAACTTCCGGAGTATTCGATTCCAGCAAGTCCGTCGGCGTGGCGATATTGACTCGCATCGCAGCAAAAAGACTGCAAGCAATGGGGATGGACGCTCCCACCTAAACGGCATCGAAGTGTGCCAAAGTGGAGATGCAAATCAACCACTTAAAAGACAGGAGCGTCCATCCCATTGCTTACAAAAGACTCATCGGGATTGCGTATCGGTGAGCGGCAATGCGCTGCATCAATCAGTCGACCTGGCTACCAGGAACTTTAGTCCCAGTCGTGTCCAGTTCACTCACCTGATTTCCCCCAGTGCGTAGTCATCACGAATGCGCAAGATCTTGCCCAACATACAGGGAGGCACCTTTCTTGCTTAGATTGCGAGGGCATGCGCCAGCCGTCGGAAAATCGTCAGGAACTCATCCTATGTGGACTGAATCTGAAATGTCATCTGCTGTACAGCAACTGACACCTTTGATCGCAGAAGAAAACTTCGTTGCGCTGGAGACTGCTATTCAGCAAATTGGACTTGATTTTGTCTTAAGTGATGATCTTATTGACTACTGCCGAATTAATAGTCAATTGGCCATGCTGAAGTTCTTGACAACGCTAGCGGCGCACAACAATCAAGTCATAGATGTGAAAAAACCAGCAACCTTCGACGATACGATTGTCGAAATTCTCATTGCTGCCCGAGATCATCAAAATGCAGGCAATATCAGTGAGGCCACGAAGCTATATGAAGAGGTGCTTGCGGTCTACCCGAAACACGCTGTATGCAATTACAACTTAGGATTGATTGAACAAAATGCAAAAGACACTCGACATGCTTTACTGAGGTTTCAAATTGCAGCTGAGAGTGAACCCGGTGTTGAAGAATTCTGGATAGCACTTATCAACTCTCTCATAGACCTAAATGCATATTCTGTGGCCATGGATACCATTACTTTGGCAAAGAAACATAGTCTACGAGAAGAGACGGTGTATGTATTAACAAAGAGGTGCGATAGCAAGGCAAAAACAGGGCAATGCGAATTTGTCATTTCCGCTCCGGTGAACAATGAGTTTCATTTAAAAAGAAAACAAAAGGTACATTTCGCAGTGGTATCACCACCATATCGAGAGAACAGCTATGGAATAGTGGTCTTACATGAATTATGCGATAGCCTGAACCGCCTTGGCCATCCAACAATAATGATTTTTATTATGGCCCAAGGGTTAACCATTTCGAACAATGAAGCCTTATATGGTAAAAAATTAACACGTGTCGGCTTGCAGAATGATATTGAATTCAACGAATTCATGTCCAATGCCATTACCATATACCCGGAAGTGATCACCGGAAATCCATTGGGTAGCATGCGCGTTATAAGATATATATTAAATAAAGAAGGCTTTATTGGGGGTAATAGCATGGAAGTCGGTGCCAAGGACTTCCTGCTATCCTTCTCCAAGGTTTACCACGACAATCCACATGCGTATCTATTTAAGGTATCTTCAATAATTGGCACCAATTCAGATATACCAATCGATCCAATAGAAAGAAATATTGATCTGACATATATTGGAAAAGGGTCCATGTACGGAAAGTGCTGTGTCGTCCCCAATACTTTGGAAATTGATCGGGTCTATCCACGATCCCGAGAAGAACTTTACTATCTATTTAGACGATGTCGTTACTTATATACATGGGATACTATTTCTGCAACAAATCTTGATGCAGTTGTATGCGGAGTGGTCGTAGTTTACATGAACAAAAGACCATTGAAATCCTTTAAGGAATTGAATACTTTGGAGCTTGGCAACGCTCCATTCGCTACTGGAAAGTTAAAGAAAGGCAAAGTGGAAATCAAAATGCGAAATAACTATGCGACCGTATCCAAAGAATTTATAAATAACTATTTTGAATCGATTTCAAGTTACCCCAACCGTTTAACCGAGGTTATTAGTTTAATACTTTCATACTTTGGTGAAAAGTGTCCCACTGAATTAATTTCAAATAGCCTAAGAAATAATACTGGCGAGCGTGCGATATATAAGTGATGAAAGCAGCAATCCTCGCCGGCGGATTCAGCCCCTCATCCGTGAAGACACGTAACTGGGACTAGAACTGATGATTGAGATTTGTAACAGTCCGACTATTCGGCATATCTTGACGACCTGACACTTATTTTAGCGAAGTATAAATATTATCATTCAGCAACCTATCACAATGTCGATCATATACTTCACGATATGAACTTTCGAGATTTCGTGCAAAGAATTTTGTGTCAAATAGCGGCGTCGTCAGACGGTTAGCAGCCAACTTGGTTTTGATATCTGTATACCGCTCTCCATTACTTGCGAGTTCGACTGCCAGGTCTTCGTATTCTTGTTGCGACGACGTAACCAGTTCCGGCAACCCAATCGCGTTGAGTAGACTTGCTGCCATTCTGCTGGCAAACGATTCACCTGTGCATGTGAGAACGGGCAATCCGGCCCATAATGCATCACTCGCGGTCGTTCCCGCATTGAACGGCAACGTATCCAAGAACAGATCTGCAGTTCGGTACCGCGCCAAATGCTCATCCAGTGCCAAATGCTGGCCAAAAATTATGCGACTCACATCCAAACCGCGCTTGATTGCCTCTTGCCGTAAGTTTTCCATTGAAATATCGCTGGCGCCATAAAGAAACAAAACACTGCCTTTGACCCGCTTTAGTATCCTTACCCAACCATCAAAAACAGTTGGGGTAATCTTGTAAATCGAATTAAAGCAGCAAAATACAAACCCTTCTTCTGGCAAGCCCAGATCCATACGGCTGAAATTCTTCGTAGAAATTGCACGTTTTGAATCGTTCACCTGAAATGAAGGTAAATAGATTATCTTTTCGGTATAAAACTCGCGACATTCGATTGGAATGACGGTCTCATCTGCAATTATATAATCCATATACTCTGCACCCATCGTACCAGGATATCCCAAATAATTTATTTGAAGAGGTGCCGCCCGCATCGCAAAAATACCAGTTCTTGATCGCGCTGTAAATCCTGTCAGGTCAACTGCAATATCAATTTGCATTTCCCGCGCAAGCAAGACGACTTCTTGGTCAGTCTTTGAATCGATTTCAATAAACTGATCAAAGGCTTTGACTAATCTGAGTCGCATATCATCTTGAGTGGATGGTCCCATTGAAAATGCCACGATTTCAAATGCATTGCGATCATGCAATTCAAAGAGTTCAGCAATCAAATAGGCAACCGGATGGTTTCGGAAATCAGCGGAGAAATATCCAACCCGTATTTTTGAGCTTCTTTCCCGTTTGGGAATCGGGCCAAGCACCGTATCCTCTGGCACCTGGTTATTGATCCAGGTCCGGGCGCAAGTGAGTTGAAGTTTCTCATCTCCCGTAAATGCCAGAAAGGCGAAGGGCACAACACACTTCTTGCCGGCACTTACGCGCAGTTCCACTTCGCGCTGGTCTGATTCAGCAGTAGCCCAGTCAGAGCTATACCACTTGTTCTGAACCAGCGTGCCTAGTAAATAGTCATAATCTGGGTCGATCGCATAGGCATGCTCAAAACTTTCTACGGCTTCCGCTTGCTTTTTGGCTGTAACAAGTGAATGTCCACGCTGCAACCACAAGCGCGCATTCTCGGGATCGTATTTGAGTGCCTCATCCCAACTCGCAATTGCAACATCTACCTGCCCCACCTCGTCTGAAATATAGGCACGATTAGCGTAAGCCTCTGCATAGTCGGCCTTAAGCTCGATTGCCTTGTCATAGTGAAACAGCGCCACAGGAAACTGTCTGAGTCCTCTGAATACATTGCCGCAATTATTATAGGCCTCTGCATACTCCGGTTTTAATTTGATGGCCTGGTCATAGTCATCTATTGCCGCATACGGCATTCTTAATCGGGTATAGGTACTGCCGCGATTATTATAGGTTTCGGCAGCATCCGGTCTGTGCGCAATCGCTTGATCGTAGCTAATAATTGCCGCTACGTTTTGACCACTGTGGCTTAGTGCATTGCCGCGATTGCTATAGGCTTCTGCATAGCCCGGGTTTAGAGCAATTGCCTGATCGTAACTGGCAACCGCCTCGTCAAACCGCTTCAGGTCAGACAATGCATTGCCGCGGTTATTGAATGCCTCACTGTAGGCGGGTTGCAGCGCTATGGCGCGGTCGAAACTTTCAAGCGCCATATTGTAGTTTTTTTGTAAGCGCCATAAGTTGCCCAAGTTGTTATGGGCCTCGGCATAGTCGGGTTGAAATTCGATTGCCTTGTTGAAACACGAGACTGCCCGGTCTTGCAACTCCGCGGTGGACTGCTGACTGGCGTTATCTTCTGCCGTTTGATTCTGCGACATGGTGTGGAGCAAAATGCCGAAATTGTTGTGCGCGTGCGCATATTGCGGGTTGATTGTTATGGCATTCCTGAAACTCTCATCGGCAGCGGCATGCTGTTTTAGCTCGTGCTGCAAAATTCCTCTGGAGTTATAGGCTTCGGCATAGTCAGGTTTTAGTTGTATTGCCCGGTCGTAACTTTGAATTGCAGCCTCCAATCTCTGCAATCCTTTGAGTGCGCTGCCACGGTTGTCAAACGCAACGGCATAATTGGCGTTGACGGCAATGGCTTGATCAATGTAGCGCAAGCCCTGTTCAAAGTCCTTTCGCTGAACTGCAATAACACCGAGTAGATGCAAGGCATCAAAATGTTTCGGGTTGACGGTCAGAATCCGTGCGTACAACTGCGCCGCGCCAGCCAAATTTCCGCTCTGGTGCTGGGCCATCGCCTGAGTGAGGAGGCTTCTACTATCTAACTTTGTGTTTCCGCGATGTGGCTTCATGCAGCTATTCCAGAACGGTTTCGACAAACTCTTCTCGACAGGGACTGATGCGGGATTCTAAAGTCAAACGCCAAAAAACTGCCTGTTTTGCAACAGGCAGTTTTGCCAGAAATCGGGGCGGCGAGCTGCCTGTCACGCAGCCTGACTTATTACTTCAGCAGCGCCAGCACGCTTTGCGGCTGTTGGTTGGCCTGCGCCAACATTGCCGTGGCCGCCTGTTGAATAATTTGCGTCTTGGCCAACTGCGATGTAGCCTGTGCATAGTCTGTGTCCATGATTCGACTGCGCGAGGCTGAAATATTTGTTGAAATGCTCGCCATATTGTCCGCCGCGTAGGTTAGACGATTCGTAACGGCACCGAGCGTTGCACGTTGAGAGTTCACCGAAGCAAGAGCGGTATCCAGTTTAGTAAGGGCGTTTTGGCCAGCTGCCAGCGTCTTGATGTCCATCCCGGCGATAGCCAGACCGGTCTCGGTCATGGCAGAAATCTGTACGGTGATCGTATTTGAACTCTGACCGGTCTGAAAGGTGAACGTGTCATACCCGGCGTAGCTTGCGGCTGAAGCCACCACGGCCTGGCCTGCAATCGATGAAATAGCCGCTGTGGAGGCTACAACGCTCGTGGCGTCACCACTGGTAGCACTCGCTGACGATGCAGAGAGCAACTGCTTGCCGTTCCATACCGTTTCTGTCGCAATGTTGCCGATTTGACTCGACAGATTAGTGAACTCTGTATTGAGATAAAGGCGCTGCGTATCAGAAAGTGTGCCGTTGGCAGATTGCACCGACAGTTCACGCATGCGCTGCAGCATATTGCTGGTTTCAACCAGGGCGCCGTCCGCGGTTTGCAGCAGGCTGATGCCGTCATTGGCATTGCGCACGGCTTGATCCAGACCGCGGATTTGCGAAGTCATGTTTTGACCAATGGCCAGACCGGCCGCATCGTCTTTGGCCGAGTTGATTCTGGAGCCGGTCGAGAGTTGCTGCATCGCAACGCCCATATTGCGGCTGTTGACGGTAAGCGCGCTTTGAGCGTTCAAGGCACTGACATTCGTGTTGATGACTGACATGGTGTTTCTCCTAAAGGATAAATCTACAAAGTGAACAAGAAACTGAAGTTAAGTTCTTGTTGCTAAATGATTCGGAAGCTATTTAATGAACTTGAGTGGTTTGATATAAATCTTTTCAAACCTTGGCGTTGAGCAGGATACCCTTCATGTCGTCAATGCTGTGGGCCAGGCGCACCACCGTCTCGGTGGGAATCTGCCGTATGACTTCACCGCTTGCGATGTTGCGCACGGTAACAACAGGGTTCTTCAAACTCTTGTCAACACTAAAACCCAAGCCGGTCTTGCCGGCAGTCATCTGCTCGTTAAGAGCCTTGACCGCATCCTGCAGGTTCTGGCGGGCTTTGGCCTCGTCAAACTTCAAGTCAACCGGTTTGGGTACAGACACTTTGGGTGGCGCCACTGCTGGCGCCGCCGCAGCCTGAGCTCCGCTGGAGCCCGCGTGCACTACAGGCGGAGGGCTGCGCCCCGCGCTGCTGCCAACGCCTTGCAATTCGGAAACCATGGTTTGCCGTCCTTTTTTAGAGCTGCTGAACCTGCTGTTTAGCCAGGGCTCATCTGCTCCAGGACGGGGCAGATCAGGGTTCAGTAGCTTGTGATTCGGACCGGACCCGGCAAACTTTAGCCGCTGGTGGCTTTGTGCCGGGATGGATGGCCACGCTGCGCCAATGACAGAAGAGAGCTATCCGGGGATCGAAATGCCTTGGTAGAATCCTGCCGTGTAGGTGGTTCACAGGGTAAAGGCAAAGCCTGGTCTGAAAGTGAATTCAACTACTTGCAAATGCGGGTGTAGTTCAATGGTAGAACGGCAGCTTCCCAAGCTTCATACGAGAGTTCGATTCTCTTCACCCGCTCCACTTTTTCATCTTAAGCAGTCTCAAGAAGACTCAAACCCCGCCTTTTTCACTGGAGAGATCGAGTGGCAAACGAGAAGTGGAGAGGGCTCTTGTTGTCTCAAGCGCTGGCCGCTGCTGCGATGTCCAGCGAACGCAGACGCAGAGCGGGGTCGAAGATGTCGCACACCAGCATGATTTCGTCCGCATCGGTGGCTTGCGCCAGGGCGGCAAGACCAGCGCGCACCTTGTCGGGTCCGCCAATCACGGCTGCGCCCAGAAAATCTGCAATGGCGGCGCGCTCCTGTGGCTGCAAGCCCTGCGCAAAATCCTGCACCGGCGGCTGCAGGCGCTTGCGCTCGCCGGTCAGGATACCCAGCACACGCTGATAGGTGCTGCTGGCAAGAAATTCGGCCTCGTCGTCGGTGGGTGCGGCAATCAGTGGCACGCCAATCACCACACGCGGCTTGCTGAGCGTGGCCGATGGGCGAAACAGGCGGCGGTACAGGTCGATCGCCTGGTGCATCATGCGCGGCGCAAAGTGCGAAGCAAAGGCATAGGGCAGACCGCGTTCGGCTGCCAATTGGGCAGAGAACAGGCTCGATCCGAGCAGCCAGATGGGCACCTCGGTGCCCGCGCCGGGCATGGCGATGAGCCGCTGGCCAGGCCGTTCGGGAGCGAGCAACTGCTGCAGTTCACTCACGTCGCGCGGAAAGTCGTTCTCGCTCTCGACCCGGTCGCGGCGCAGCGCACGCATGGTGAAAGCATCCGTGCCGGGTGCGCGTCCCAAGCCCAGATCGATGCGGCCCGGGTACAACTCGGCCAGCGTGCCAAAGGCCTCGGCAACGACCAGCGGCGCGTGGTTAGGCAGCATGACGCCGCCCGAGCCGACGCGGATGCGCTCGGTGCCACCGGCGATATACCCGACCAGGACCGCCGTGGCAGAGCTCGCAATGCCCGCCATGTTGTGGTGTTCGGCCAGCCAGTAGCGTGTGAAACCAAGCGACTCCGCGTGCTGCGCTGTGCGCAATGAAATCGCCAAAGCGTCGGCCACTGTGCCGCCTTCGCGTACGGCAACCAGGTCCAGCATGGACAAGGCGATCTTCTGTTGAGTTGTCATGGCCTCGATTGTCATCCCTCGGCCATGCTGTGCCACCACAGGCGGCACCGGGTGCACAGCCCGCCACCAAAAGTAGCCTGCAGCACGCCGTCGAGCACCATGCGCGGCAGCGCATCACCCGGCTTGCGTGCGATCAGGTTAGTGCCGGTCGAAGCGGCCCAGATTTGAAAAAGCTCTTCGGAGGCGACCTGGTAAGTGACGTGCCAGTGCGCCATGCCGCCGTCAGGGCCTGACGACAGAACCTCGTACGAGAGTTCGATGTCGTTCTGCAGCTTGATGCGCTGCCAGTAGGCGGCCAATTGCGCATGACCGCGCTGCACGGCAAAAGGCGTGTTGTGATAGACGCCATCGTCGGCAAAAAGCGCACAAAAGGCATCGGCATCCTTGCCTTCCCAAGCGCTCTTGTAACCCTGCATGAACTGTTCGATGTCCACTTTGATCTCCGTTCTTGTGACGCCAATCCTGCTATCGCCCCATCATTGGCCGCTTAAACCGTAGCGCCGGATCAGCGCGGCGCGCTTGCCGGCATCGATGTTGATGTTGGCGGCATCGCGCCCCACCACGTTGAGCAGACGCTCATTCATGACATAGCCCCACAGCGGCGGCAGGTAGGCAACCAGGAACATGCCGAAGTAACCATTGGGCAGACTGGGCAGATTGTCGAAGTGCCGCAGTGACTGGTAGCGGCGCATCGGATGCGCATGATGATCGGAGTGACGCTGCAGATGAAACACTGCCCAATTGGAAAACGTGTGGTTGCTGTTCCAGGAGTGATGCGGCTGACAGGGCTCGAACCTGCCGGGCGAAAGCTCTTTTCGCAGCAAGCCATAGTGCTCCACGTAGTTGGCCGAGGTCAGCTGAAAATTGGCCCAGAACGAAGCTGCCAGCAAAAACGGCAGAATGGCCAGACCGAGCCAAAGCACGAGCGCGCTCCACAGGGCCAGCGTGATCAGCGCCGTCTGCAGGATGTCATTGCGCAGCGACCACCTCGACCAGCCTGCCCTTTGCAAGCGATCACGCTCCAGATCCCAGGCGCGCCACCAGGCGCCCGGCATTTCGCGCAGCACAAAAGCATAGATCGACTCACCCATGCGCGAGGAGGCCGGGTCGGCGGGTGTTGCTACATCGCGGTGGTGGCCGCGGTTGTGTTCAATGGAAAAATGGCCATAGGCTGTGGGCGCCAGCACGATCTTGGTCAACCAGCGTTCCAGTTCGGTCTTCTTGTGTCCCATTTCATGACCCAGATTGATGCAAAAGCCGCCCACCGAACCGGTGATCAGCACCATTGCAATCAAACCGTGCACCGGCAAGTCGTGGCGCGCCACAAACCAGGCGCTAAAAACAAAAGCCAGCCACAAAATGGGCACCAGCAGGTAGGTGATCCGGCGGTAATACAGATCAGCCTCCAGCGCCGGCACGGCGCTCTCGGGCGGGTTGCTTTGATCTTCGCCCAGCCACAGGTCCAGCAGCGGCACGCCCAGATAGAAAAAGGCGATCTGAATCCACAGCATGCGCGCGTCACCCGTGGCAATGACCAGCGATGGCCCAAAGACGACCAGGCTCGGTACCAGCAGCGAGAACAGCCAGGCGTAGCGCTTGTGGTCGCGGTAGGGCTCGTGAGGGGCTGTGGGCGTAGCGGCAGGGCTGCTCATCGGATCATTGTGCCTGTAAATCAGTATGATCGCAGCCATGAACGAAACCCCGCAACGCCCCGCCCTGCCTGACCACCTTTCAGCCGACGCACGCAGCCCTTTCCACGTGGCTGCCGTTTTCGAGCACGAAGTCGGGCTCCGATTCAACGGCAAGGAGCGTCTTGACGTTCAGGAGTACTGCATCAGCGAGGGCTGGATCAAGGTGCCCGCCGGCAAGACGCTGGACCGCAAGGGCCATCCGCTGCTGATCAAGCTCAAAGGCAGGGTGGAAGCGTTCTACCGCTAGTTGCGCTGCTGCGGTGGCACAGGCGCCCGATCTGCTGATTCGTTATCATGGCGACGAATCAAGATCACAAAACATCGTCAGGGAGCCTATGTCCGCCCGATTTCTTGTCGCATTGCTGCTTGTGCTCGGCTGTTTGGGCCTGGCCAGCGCCGCCACCCCGGAGTGTTCCAGAACCTATACCCTGGCATTGCATGATCACGGCCTGCTCTACTCTGCCGACACCGACAGTGGCATTGACAAGGACGTGGCGGCCGAACTGATCCGGCGCAGCGCCTGCAAGGTCACGGTGAGCCTGATGCCGCGCTCGCGCATCTGGCAACTCATAGAGTCCGGCGCACTTGATTTCAGCCTCTCGGGCATCAGCAATGCCGAGCGCGACAAGTTCGCCGGTTTTGCCTGGTATTTCAGCAACAAATACTATCTGCTGGTACGCAACGATGCTGCCGTGCAAGATCTGGCGGGTTTCGAGCGGAACGAGAAACTTCAGCTTGGCGTCATTCGCAGCTTTCGCTACAGCGAGTCGGCCAACCGCTTTGTTGACCAACTGCAACAGAGCAACCGCCTGAGTCAGGCCGGCGGACTGGCACCGCTCTACGAAACACTGATGCAGGGTCGCGTGCAGGGCATGATCATTGAACCGTTTGATTTTCCGGCGCTGGAGGAAAAGAATATTCGTGCCATGAGCAAGATTCTGGAATTCAACGATCCCGCGGTGCCACACGGTCTGATCATGTCCAAGAGGGCCGTGTCAGCGCAGCAGCAGGAACGCTGGCGCAGCTTGATCGACAGCATGCGCGCGGACGGCACCATGCGCCGCATTTTCGAGAAGTATTTCAAACCCGAGCTGGCTGCCGCGCTGGTGAGTTTCTGAATCCGACCCGACATGACCCTGGCCCGCTTCAAGAACGTCGGCACTGGCGCCCTTCTCACGCTGTTACCCTGGTTGATTCTGTTGGTGACACTCGGCGTGACCTGGCTGGCATGGGATCACGAGCACCAGACAACGCGCCGGGCGCTGCGTTCGCAGTTTGATTTTTCCCTGCGTGAAGCAGTCAGCGGCATTGAACAACGCGTCACGGGCTACGAGCAAATGCTGCGCGGGGTGCAGGCGCTGTTTGCCACCACCCCCCTGGACAATCGTGCCGCGTTGGACGCCTATGTGACGGAGCTGCAACTTGACGCGAACTTTGCAGGTGTCCAGGAGCTCGGTGTCCTGCGCGCCAACGTCGCAGCGGACCCGGTGCGGCGCGGTGCCCTCGAAAAAGCACGCGACTCGGGCATGGCCTCTATTTCCGGAAAAGTGTATTTAAAGGACGATCCAGCCACAGCGCAGCCCGGTTTCGTGATGTTCCTGCCGATCTACACGCAGGGCCGGTCGCACGACAGCGTTGCGCAGCGTCGTGCCGATTTGACCGGATGGGTCTATGCGACTTTCCACATGAACGACTTCATGGCAAGCTTGTATGGAACCCAATCGGCTGGCTTGACCCTGGCGATGTACGACGGCACCGATACCAGTGAAGCAGCGCTGTTGTACCGCGCTGGTGGCGACGCGGCCCAGCCCGAGGCGGCCAGAGCGGGCGCCCTGGCGGCCAAGGAATACGTGGTGGTAGCAGGGCACAACTGGACGCTGGCGCTGAGCACGCAGGAGCCCTTCGAGGCCCGCTATGGCCGCGGCACGGAGACACTGACTGCAGTGGCCGGAACTGTCCTGAGTGTGCTGCTGGCAATGCTGGCCTGGCTGATGGTGAACGGGCGCGCGCGCGCGCTGCAACTGGCCGAGTCGATGACACGGGAGTTGCGGCACATGGCACAGCATGACCCGCTAACCGATCTGCCCAACCGGGCCCTGTTTGATGACCGCCTGAATCAGGAACTGGCGCGCGCCAAGCGCCAGCAGGGACGCTTTGCCCTGGTCTTTATTGACCTGGACTACTTTAAACCGATCAACGACACTTTCGGCCACGAGGTCGGCGACAAGGTATTGCAACAGGTTGCCCGGCGACTGCAGGATGTTGTGCGCGCCGTCGACACGGTTGGACGCCTTGGCGGTGATGAATTTGTCGTGCTGATGACGCAGCTCAGCAGCACAGACCCGGTTCTGGCCCTGGCGGAAAAATTGCAACAGGCTTTGCGCCCAAGCCTGCAGGTGCGAGGCCACACGCTGTCCGTTTCCTGCAGCATCGGCGTTGCGGCTTATCCTGAAAATGGCGAAGATGCGCTCGCCCTGACCAGGAACGCAGACGACGCAATGTACCTCGCCAAGGAAGCCGGGCGCAATTGTGTTCGTCAGTGCAACAGACAGGCGCCACTGTCTGTGCAGTAAAGTATCATCAGTTTTGCACCGCCTTTGTGCAAACCCGGCATGGCTTTTGTGCTGGTGCAGCACCTGGCACCCGACCACAAAAGCATTCTGGTCGATCTGATCCGGCGCTATCTACACCGCCCTGGTGGTCGATGTGCGCACTGTGCTGAACACGCTGATAGCCAAAGAGGTCGAGGTGCAAACCACAGACGACAAGTGGTACACGCTGCGCATCCAGCCCTACCGCACGCTGGACAACGTGATTGAAGGCGCCGTCATTTCCTTTGTCGACATCAACGAGATGGTGCACACCCGCGAGGCCTTGCGCCTGGCCAATGAACAGCTGCGCATGGCAGTGGTTCTGCGCGACGCCTCCGACGCCATCACCGTGCAGGATCTTGAAGGCCGCACGCTGGCCTGGAATCCGGGTGCCGAGCGCCTGTATGGCTGGAGCGAAGCCGAAGCGTTGCTGATGCATGTGCAAGCGCGCATTCCGCCAACCCTGCAGGCAACGGCGCTGCAGACCCTGAGTGAGCTCAGCCAGGCCAAGATCCTGCAGCCCTATCCGACACAGCGCCTGTGCAAGAACGGTGACTTGCTGGAGATTTCCATCACTTCCACCGCCCTGCGCAACCCGGCTGGGCTGATGTACGCCATTGCCACCACAGAGCGAGCGTTCTAAGGCGCCAGCAACCCGGACGTGGGATTTGTCATCCCGTTAATACGTTGTCATCCTGGTAAAAAAGGTTGTCATCCCGGACCTGATCCGGGATCCAGTGTTACGCCAGCACTGGATTGCGGGTCAAGCCCGCAATGACAACTTCTGTGTCATCCCGGACCTGGGCTTTGTCATCCCGTTAATACGTTGTCATCCTGGTAAAAATGGTTGTCATCCCGGACATGATCCGGGATCCAGTGTTACGCCAACACTGGATGCGGCTCAAGGCCGCAACGACAAGCAAGCGCCCATCACTGCGCCACAATCCGCGGCATGGACTACTTCGTCTACATCATGGCGAGCCAGAAGAATGGCACCTTGTATGTGGGCGTCACCAACAACCTGGTACGCCGCGCCTACGAGCACAAGAACAATCTGGTCGAGGGCTTTACCAAGCAGTACAACGTGCACGCACTGGTCTGGTTCGAATCGACCCCTTCCATCGAGGCAGCCATCGCGCGCGAGAAGCAGTTGAAGAACTGGAAACGCAAGTGGAAGCTGGCGTTGCTGGAGAAAACCAATCCGGACTGGCGAGACCTATACGACACATTGCTCTGAGTCGCCAAGCCCTGGCTCTGGATTGCGGGTCAAGCCCGCAATGACAATCCAGCACCGGCAACGGCAATCCAGCACCGGCAATCGCATCTTCGGTGTCATCCCGGACCTGATCCGGGATCCAGTGGTGCGCGCACACTGGATTGCGGCTCATGGCCGCAACGACAAGCAAGCGCCCTAAATCCCAAAGCAGTGGGCCGCAACGACAAGCAAGGGCGCGCCAGCGGCATCAAGGGTAAACACTTAGCCACCTGTCCTGTTTTGCTCTTTATTTAATTATGGTTTATAACCATAATTGGCACCAAAATCAGAACCAACCAAGCTCTAATCAGGAGACAAACCATGAATGTTGCACAGTATCTTGAACGCCACGCAGCGCAGACGCCCGATCTGGTGGCGATTCGTTTCGAGGGTCGCTCCATCAGTTACGGACAGCTCAACAGCGACGCCAATCGCCTGGCTTCGAGCCTGCGCGCTGCCGGCGTCGCGGCGGCGGACCGCGTGGCCCTGTACCTGCCCAATGTGCCGGAGTTCGCGGTAGCCTACTACGCCGCGCAGAAGCTTGGCGCCATTCCGGTCACCATCAACGCCATCCTGAAAATGGAAGAGGTGCGCTACCTGCTGGACGACTCGGGCGCCAGTGTGGTGCTCACCATGGACGAGTTGACCGGCTACGTCAGCGACGACTGCACGGCATTGCGCCTGCGCATCGTGGTGGATCCGAAAGGCGCCAAGCCCGGCTGGTCGGCACTGGCCGATTTGCTAGCCCAGGGCAGCGACAAATTCGAGTCGGTACAGCGTGGCCCCGAAGACATTGCCGCCCTGCTCTACTCCTCGGGAACGACCGGTTTTCCGAAGGGCGTCTCACTGACCCAGCACAACATCCACAGCAATATCGCGCTACCGCCGCTGGCGCGCTATTCGGACTATCGACCGGGTGACCGGTTGGCCACCTTTTTGCCGCTGTTCCATGTTTACGGCCAGAACTACATCATGAACGCCGCCTTTCTGGCCGGCGCCACCATGGTGCTGTTTTCGCGCTTCGTGCCAGACGTGGTGCTGCGCGCCATTGGCGAGGAGCGCATCACGCACTTCTTCGCCGTGCCGACGATCTACATCAACCTGCTGGCGATGGACCTCTCGGGCTACGACCTGAGCAGCCTGCGCTACGAAATGTCGGCCGCCGCCACCATGCCCGAAGAAATCTCCAGGCGCTGGACCGAGCGTTTTGGCCGGCGCGTCTTCGAAGGCTATGGCCTGACCGAGTGCTCGCCCTTCTCCTGCTACAACGACAGCGTGGAACACCGTTTCGGATCGGTCGGGCGCGCCGTCGATGGCTTCGAGCTGAAGATATTCGACGAGTCGGATCGCGAACTGCCCTTTGGCGAACAGGGCGAAATCGTGATTCGCGGTGACGGCGTCATGCAGGGCTACTGGATGCGTCCCGATGAAAGCAAAACGTCCCTGCGCAGCGGCTGGCTGCACACCGGTGACGTCGGGCGCATGGACAAGGACGGCTACGTCTACATCACGGACCGCGTGAAGGACATGATCAATGTCTCGGGCTTCAAGGTCTGGCCGGCCGAAGTCGAGCAGTACCTGTACAAGCTGCCCGGTGTGCAGGAGGCGGCCGTCTACGGCATTCCCGCTGGTGCGCAGGGTGAGAAGGTGGTCGTTGCCGTCGTGCTGAAGGCCGGCGCTACGCTCACTGCCGAGGACGTCATCGCCTACTGCCGTCGAAACATTGCCGCATACAAGGTGCCGGCGCAGGTTGACATCGTCAAGGAACTTCCCAAGAGCCCGAGCGGCAAACTTCTCAAGCGCGTGCTGCGCCAGCAGGCGACGAGCTGATGATGAGTTCGAAATTCATTTGTCATTGCGGGCTTGCGTTTGTCATTGCGGGCCTGACCCGCAATCCAGTGGTGGCGTGGCACTCGATCCCGGATCAGGTCCGGGATGACAGCCTAAAGGCCCGGGATGACAGCACTTTGTCCTGGCTGAACCGATAAATTGGAGAAACCTTGTGACCCGTGCATTCATCCCCTACGGCATTTACTGGTCCACGCCTTTTGCCAAGTGGCAGGGACCGATTGGCCACCTCAACAGCCTGCGGTTGGCCGCCAACGTCGGCAAGCAAGCACTGGACGCCAAGCACTTCCCGATGGACCGCATTGACCTGGGCATTCTGGGCGTCACCAATCCGCAGCACGGCGTGTTCTACGGTTTGCCATGGGTGACGGGCATGATGGGCATTGACCAGGTGGCGGGCCCCACGGTGCAGCAGGCCTGCGCCACCAGCGCACGCTCGCTGCAGATGGCAGCCGCTCAGGTGGCAGACGGCTCGGCGCAGTGCGCGCTGCTGATCATGGCCGACCGCTGCTCCAACGGACCGATTGTTTACTATCCCGACCCCTCGGCTCCGGGCGGCACCGGCATCACCGAGCGCTGGGTGTTGGACAACTTTGCCATGGACCCCTACGCCAGAAACGCCATGCTCGACACAGCCGAGAACGTGGCGACGAAGTTCTCCATCAGCACCGCCGAGCAGCACGACGTCGCGCTGGCGCGCTACGCCCAGTACCAGCAGGCGCTGGCCAATGATCGCGCCTTCCAGCGCCGCTACATGGTCGACACGCCCATCACCGATTCGGGCTTTCGCAAGCAGACCGGAACGCTGAGCACCGACGACGGCATCTTCGCCACCACGGTCGAAGGTCTGGCCAGACTCAAACCCGTGAAACCGGGCGGCAC
This sequence comes from uncultured beta proteobacterium, assembly GCA_903894475.1. Classification (GTDB taxonomy): domain Bacteria; phylum Pseudomonadota; class Gammaproteobacteria; order Burkholderiales; family Burkholderiaceae_C; genus Rhodoferax. The sequence continues at coordinate 1,093 of CAITQH010000266.1, read as the reverse complement.
CGTGACCTTTGGCTCGCAAACGCACCCGGCCGATGGCAATGCGGGCGTCATCGTGACCACGCGCGAGCAGGCAGATGAGGTGTCACTCGACAAGTCCATCGTCGTCGAACTGCTCGGCTTTGGCCAGGCGCGTGTCGAGAAGGGCCATATGCCGATGGCCGTGGCGCCAGCCGTGATGGCAGCGCTGAAGAATGCCAAGCTTGAGCTCAAGGACCTCGATTCCGTCAAGACGCACAATCCGTTTGCCGTCAACGACATCGCTTTTGCGCGCGAGACCGGTTTCCCGCTGGAGAAGATGAACAACTACGGCTGCTCGCTGATCTGGGGCCATCCGCAGGGCCCGACCGGCTTGCGCAGCGTGATCGAACTGATCGAGGAACTGGCGCTGCGTGGCGGTGGTGTCGGCGCCTTTGGTGGTTGCGCTGCCGGCGACTCTGCCGTGGCCTTGGTGCTGCGCGTGAGCGGCCGCTAAACTGAGCGCCATGAGCAAAACTGTTATTTACGAAGTCAATGTGATGTTCGGTGACTGCGACCCCGCAGGCATCGTCTTCTTTCCCAATTTTGCCAAGTGGATGGATGCCTCCTCGCTGAACTTCTTCATGAAGTGCGGCGTGCCACCCTGGCGCGAACTGATCAAGACCACCGGCATCTTCGGCGACCCGCTGCTGGAGATCCAGGTCAAGTTCATGCGCCCCGCCACCTACGGCGAGACGCTGCAGATTCACACCAATATCCAGGAGTGGCGCAACAAGGCTTTCCTGTTCCGCCACGTCATCATGCGCGGCGACGATGTGTTGTGCGAAGGCATAGAGACACGTGCTTTTTGCATCCGACTGCCGGGTGAGGACCGTATCCGGGCGATTGCTGTGCCGCAGATGATCAAGGCGTTGTGCAAGTGAAGTCTATGGATTTCGCCAGAGATAACGACTGCTCCAATTTTGCAATTCTGCTCAGCATGTCGAGTGGATCGGGCCGCCGGGGCACTCAGCTCCGAGACTGTTTTTCCCCCACTCACTCACCCCCGCCTCTCTCCCGCCCCGCCGGGCGGAAGAGAGGAGCCAACAGCCCTATTTGGCCACGTGCGAAAGCATCG
>CAITQH010000265.1 GCA_903894475.1 uncultured beta proteobacterium | reverse complement strand
GGTCAGACTCGCGATGCTCTGCAGCCCTCGCCTTCTCCTGCGCTGCTTGCCTGGCGGGCTGAAAGATTTTGGTTTCAAGGAGTTGGAGTTCGGTGCCGGAAAACTTGTTTGCAAGCTCGGCGGGAAGTGACACCGAGTCGATGGGAAGACTGCCAGCAAACTGTTGGACGGCGTAGCCGTGGGTGTTGCCGCTGGTGCCCTTCTGGACCCAGGACGAGCGGTAGAGCATGGCACGCGAGCCGCGGATTTTGATGTGCATTGTGGTGGACCCCGTTTGGTATCAAGTGATACAGGGGTATAAGCACCAGCGGCATTTCAAAGGGGCAACGAGCAGCACCCACCTTCTTGGACGCCAAGTCCAGCATTTAGGACCCCTGTCAACGGCCGTTCGTGGCGACCCGCAAAGTGCCCCAAGGAGTCAGTGAGCAGAGTGGAGGCCAGCCATTCGCATCCAATGTTTTTGAAGCGAAAGCGGTCATTCTCAAAGGGCTGTCAATCTTTGTCGTCGGCCCGGCTCGAAAGCATCCACCAACGCCATGGACCTTATCCGACGAAGGCCCCGAATTCGTCTTGCAGATCTGTCATCGACTTGACCCGCGTGGTGACAGACCGTTTTAGTCGGCGCGCGACCTGGTCCATCATCAGATTGGTCAAACACACAAACGGAGTCTGGTTGTCCCAGAAGAGACTGCTGTCGGTGTTGACGGTAAATACCGTGTCGCTATGATCCGCGGCCCAATGGCAATGGCGGTCGCAAAGAATGATCAGACTGACGCCAAGTTCCTGCGCCTTTCGCGCCAGTAGCTGGCTGCACTTCGTATAGCGCCGCATCTCGAACAGCACTAGGCAGGGTCGGGTCGAACGTCCTGCCAGAAGGTCGGCAAAAGTACCGTCCTGACCATCGAGTACGACCACCCCGGGTCGCAGATACTGCAGGCGCGCAGCAAAATCCGACGCCATGCCGCTGAGAGTCTGGAACCCGGTGACGAAGACTGTGTCAGCGTCGACCAATCGCCCGATGGCTTTTTCCCACATGGGTGTGCCCAGGGCCTCGTAGACACTGACCAGCGCATTCACTTCGCGTTGGAGGTTCTGATGAACCTTTTGGCTGATGTCAGCGTTGCCGCGCAGCCTGTCGAGGCGGTCGCTCATCTTCAGCCCGGAGCTCAGCGCTGAGTCGCGCAACTCCTTCTTGACGTTGCCGATACCGTGGTAACCGATCGAGCGTAGAAAGCGTCCCACCGTCATCTGGCTGACACCGACACTCGTTGCGATGTCGGCCGCATTTTCGAACGGCAACAAGTGTATGTTGCCCAGCATGTATCCGGCAATGCTGCGCTCGGATGGCGTCATGCTTGCAAACTTTTCTTTGATGCGCTCCTCTAGCGTCAAGGCACTCATGTCTGCCAGATCTTTCGTCAAGGTGCCAGCGGTGGCAGTCGATCGAACCATGGCCGGGCTGACTCCAACTGCGCCGCAAGCCGGAACAGACTGTCCTCTTGGCCAAAGCCGGCACTGAACATCACACCTACTGGCAATCCATCCGGTGTCCAGTGCAGTGGTACCGACATGCTCGGCTGACCGCTCATGTTGAAGAGGCTCGTGAAAGGCGAGAAGCGTTGCAGCGCGATTCGGTACTCTTCGCCGTCCGGATTGCTCATGCGCTGCGGGCCGAAGCTGACCGGAACCTGCCCCAGGGTTGGACTCATCACGACGTCGTAGCGCTGGTGGAAGGTGGCCATGCGCCTGCTGAGCGTGTGGATCGCCAGCACGGCGTCCGCATAGTCTGCTGCTGACATCGATTCGGCATATTGCACTGTGCGCCATGTCACTGCCTCGACATCGTCCTGACGTAGCGGTCGGCCGATCTGTCTGGCTCGGCGGTGCAATGTGGCACGCACATTCGATGCGACAAGCACCCACGCTGCGTGACCCAACTCGTCGGCATTGCCAGGCGGCAGCGCTTCCTCAACCTGGTGACCGAGACTTTCCATGAGGCGGGCAGCATCCATGGCAGCCGCAACGCAGTCCGGTTCGACCGGCGTGCCAGACAGTGGCGCCAGCTGCAGCGCCACACGCAGGCGGCCAGGCGACGTCGACAGCTCATCCCGATAAGCGCGCGCAACAGGCGGTGCAGCATATGGATCGCCCGGCGCTGCACCCTGCGTCGCATCCAGGAACGCGGCGCTATCGCGCACACTGCGGGTCAGCACATGAACCGCGCTCATGCTTCCCCATCCCTCTCCGACCATCGGCCCCATTGGGGTTCTGGCCCGCGTTGGCTTAAGACCAAACAGGCCGCAGCAGGATGCAGGGATTCGGATCGAACCGCCGCCGTCGCTGCCCATTGCCGCAGGGACAATGCCTGCAGCCACTGCGGCTGCCGCGCCTCCTGATGAACCTCCCGCCGTACGTTGCAGGTTCCAGGGGTTGCGCGTGATGCCAAACAGCGCCGTCTCGGTCGATGCAGCCAAACCCATTTCCGGTGTGTTGGTCTTGCCGAAGATCACAAGGCCCGCATGTCGATAACGCTCCACAATCGTCGAGTCCTGCGTGGCAATGACGTCGGCGTATAGCTTGGAGCAATTGCTCGTGACCGTGCCAGCCATTTGCACTGATACGTCTTTCAGCAGAAATGGAACACCGTTTAGCGGGCCGTCGGGCAGTCCGGCAGCTATCGCACGACGCCCTTCATCGTCGTGGCGCTGGCTCAGCGCGTTGACCTGCGGGTCGATCGCATCACGCCGCGCAATAGCCGAAGTCAGCAGTTCAGTGGCGCTGACCTCGCCCCGCGCGACCAACTCGGCCAGACCGATCGCGTCATGGTGCCGGTATTCTTCAAAGGTAAGCATCCGTTCTCCTTCTCGCGATTCTGAATCCACCGGATTCCGGCGCGTGGCCGAATGTTATAGCGACTAACATCTATTGACAAGTTGAAATTTCGATAACAAAATGATCAATCCGATGCTGGTGCCAGCAAAGGTCCACCTAACCAATATGGGAAATCAGCCATGAACACTCCTTGGATAGCTCGCAGCCGCAAGGTCGGGCTTGGTTTTGCACTGGCCGCCGCTGCGGCTGTATTTGCACCCGGCGCTGCTCAGGCGCAAAAGAGCATGTCGTGGGGCACCGGCGGGGACGTCGACACGATGGACGTGCACATCGCAGGCACCGTGGCCTCCTGGGTTATGTACCAGATGGTCTACGAGACTTTGCTGACCACCGACAAGGACCTCTACCTGCGCCCTGGCCTGGCCGAATCCTGGAAGCAGAATTCGCCTACGAGCTACACCCTCAATCTGCGCCGCGACGCCAAGTGGTCGAACGGCAGGCCACTGGTGGCCGCTGATGTAGTCGGTAGCCTGGAGCGCATTGGCGGCATCGAAATGAACCCTGCCGGAGTCGCTGCCGCCAAGACCGAAGAAGAGAAAAAGAAGGCCAGCAACCGGATTTCCTCCTACTGGTCACGCCAGATTGGCAGCATCAAATCGCTCACTGCAGTCGATGAACATACTGTTCGAGTTGAGCTCGAGAGGCCGCACACGGCTTTTCTGGCGGCATTGGCACATATCACCGCGGCAATCATCCCAATGAAAGAGTTCAAGGACGGCAGCTTTGACCCGACGCGTCAGATGATGGGTTCAGGGCCGTTCATGGTCAGCGTTCACAAGCCCAAGGAGAGTTGGACTCTCGTGCGCAACCCACACTACTGGCGCAAGGGCTACCCCAAAGTCGACACGCTGAACGTGCTGATCATCCCGGACGAAGCAGCGCGTGTGGCTGCGCTGCGCGACGGCCGCATCGACTACTCCTCTTTCGCAAACCCCGACATTGGCCGCCTTGTGGCTGGCGACAACAAACTGGCTGTGACTTCCCAGAACACAACCAACTATTTCCGCATGGACATCAATGCGCTGGCAGACAAGTCGGCCTTCAAGGATAAGCGAGTGCGTCAGGCGGCGAGCCTGGCAATTGACCGTGACGCGATTGCCAACATCGTGTTTGCCGGTGCAGCCAAGCCTGACTACCCGGTGCCCGGCGCCTTCGGCAAGTCCGCTTGTAAAGACGTGGACACCTACAAACTACCGCGCGCCGAGCGCTTGGACAAGGCCCGCAAGCTGATCGCATCCACCGGGAAGACCAATGTGGATGTCGAACTGATCGCGAGTTCGTCAGATCCGATCTATGCGCGCATCGCGCAGGTGGTGCAGCAGAACCTCAAGCCAGTAGGCATCAACGTCAAGATTCAGCAAATGCCGGTCGCCGAGTATCTAGACAAGGTATTCACCAAGGGCGATTTCGACGCCGCACTGTCTTGGCTGGCCGGCTACAGCGATCCGACGATGGTCATCGCCTGGTGGAATCCAAAGTTCGCTGTCTGGAACACGGTATTCCACGAGTATGTGCCGCCGCTGGCCGAAGCTCTTGAAAAAGTGCGCGGTGCTCCCGAGGGTGCGATTCGCGATGGACAGCTTACAGAAATTTGTCGCATGATCGACGACGGCTCGAACATCCTGGCGCTGGTAAGCAAGGTTGACTTCATCGTCCACCGTAAAGATACGATTGACATTCGCCTGGACCCGGTTTCTGGCTCGTCCAACACTTATCAGTACGTGGCAGAGTTTGCCTCGAAGCGCTAGACCATCGACTCAAGGCCCGTCACCTTTTTGGTTGCGGGTCACCTTTTTCGCGACTTGATGCGGCTCATCTATTTCCTTCTCCCGCGGCTGGCGATAGCCGCGTTGACGATGCTCGGCGTGTCATTGCTGGTGTTCGTCTCGCTGCGCCTGATCCCCGGCGGCTTCGCCGACGTGCTTCTCGGGCCGTTTGCAACGGCAGAGGCACGGGCCATGATCGCAGCCAAGTTCGGTCTGGACGAATCGATTGCAGTCCAGTTTTTCAAATGGCTTGCGGCTTTGTTGCAAGGCGACTTCGGCACCTCGATGGTGACGCGCAAGCCTGTCATCGATGAGTTCCTGCGCCGCGCACCGGTTACAGCAGAAGTTTCCCTGTTGACGTTTACGTTTGCGATCGCGATTGGGTTTCCGTTGGGCGTTTGGAGTGGCGTCGCCGAGGGCAGTGGCTCGCCCCGGGCCGCTCTGGGGCGCCTGGTCGGGGCGCTGGGCGCCAGCGTACCCGAGTTCGTGCTGGGTAGCGCACTGATCTTTATCTTCTCCCGCTGGTCGCTCGGGCTGAAAGTCGGAGGCTTTGTCCCGCTGGGGGAGGATTTGTGGGGCAACCTCAAGACCATGATCCTGCCGACCGCCTCGCTGAGCGTTTTCGGTATTGCCCTGATCCTTCGCACCACGCGCGATGCCGTGCTGCGCACCATGACAGAGGGGCACGTACTGGCGGCCATCGGCCGCGGTCAAGCGCCGTTGTCGATCGTATGGCACCACGTCCTGCGCAATGCGGCGATCCCGATTATCACGGTGGCCGCCACCTATTTCGGCTTTTTGATGGGTGGCGCGGTGATCGCCGAGATACTGTTCTCGATCCCCGGCGTTGGCTACTACATCTTTAGCTCGCTCGAAGGGCGAGACTATGCCGTGGTGCAGGCCGGGGTGCTGCTCGCAGCCTTCATATTCGTCGCAATGAACATGCTGGCCGACCTGGCCTATGCCGGCCTCGATCCGCGTATCGGGGCAAAGAGGACCCGCACATGAAGCTGCACAGGGCGCTGACCACCACTGGCGGCTTGCGCTTCGACCGACTTGGCCTTTTCGGTTTGATAGTGCTCTTGTTGCTCGTGTTCCTCGGCGCAGCCGGGCCATTTTTGCCGTTGGGCGACCCGACCGAGATTGGCGCAGGACCGCGACTGGGACCGCCAAGTCTTGCGTTCCCAGTCGGCAATGATGAGTTGGGTCGCAACGTCCTGCCGCGCGTGATCGAGGGCATCGGCTTTACTTTCCTGCTGTCGTCAGTGGCAGTAGCGATCACTGCGGTCATTGGCACCTTGCTCGGTATGGCCGCCGGTTATCTGCGTGGTTTCTATGACGGCATCATTGCCCGCATCGCCGACATTTTGTTCGCGTTCCCGGCGCTGTTGTTCGGCCTACTGGCCGCTGCGGTGCTGGGTCCGGGTAACGTCTCGGCGATCGTCGTCATCTCGACTGCGACATTACCGCTTTTCATCCGGGTGGTTCGCGCGGTGACGTTGTCGTTCGCCGAGCGCGAGTTTGTTCTCGCCGCTGTGGTGTCTGGTGCGTCGACCTGGCGCGTGCTGTGGGTCCACCTGCTGCCCAACGTGTTGGGTGCGGCGATCGTGCAGTTGACCTATGCGTTGTCGATTGGCATGCTGATCGAGAGCGGCCTGAGCTTCCTTGGGCTGGGCGTGCAGCCGCCCAGCGCGTCGTTGGGATCGCTACTGCGCCTGGGTAGCGTCTACCTCACCGTTTCACCCTGGTTGGTGCTGGTACCTGGCCTGGTGCTTGCGCTGGCGATCATGTCGGTCAACCTGCTTGGCGACGCCATCCGCAATGCGCTTGAGCCGCTGCGTGGAAGACCCTTGACGTGAGCGCCGTCGTCGTCATCAGTGACCTCGTGGTGTCGTACCGCATGGCCGACGCCGACGTGTTCGCGCTCGACGGTGTTGATTTCACGATCACACAAGGCGAACGCGTCGGCATCGTCGGCGAGAGTGGCTCCGGCAAGTCGACGCTGGGCATGGCAATCGGGCGTCTGCTAGCACCCAATGCGCGCTTCATGCGCGGTGACATTCGCCTGGGCGGGCAGTCGATCCTGTCATGCAGCGCTACCGAACTTCGGCAGGTTCGCCGCGACCGTTTGGGCTTCGTCTACCAGAACCCGATGTCGGCGCTGGACCCGACCATGCGCGTGGGTCGGCAGGTCGCGCTGGCCCTTCGTGGTGTACCCAGTGCGGCCGCGATTCAAGCACTGCTCAGCCGCGTCGGCCTGCCCGAACCGGCTCGCGCGGCTGCCAGTTTTCCGCACGAGTTGTCGGGCGGCATGGCGCAGCGGGTGGTCATTGCACTGGCCATTGCGCGCGACCCGGTCGTACTGGTGGCCGATGAACCGACTGCGTCGTTGGACGCATCGATTCAGGGCGTGATCCTGGATCTGCTGGCCTCGCTGCGTGACAGCACTGGAGCCAGCCTGGTGATCCTGAGTCACGATTTGCGGATGGTGGCCAAGCGCTGCGAAAGGCTGGTCGTGATGTACGGCGGGCGCATCGTCGAATCCGGACCCAGCCAGCAGGTGTTTCATGAGCCTCGCCATCCTTATACCCGCGCGCTGATCAAGGCCGCTGCCGGTAACGAGGGGCCGGATGACAGGTTGGAGCCGATTCCGGGCGTGCCTCCGGTGTTGCATGGCGAATCGCGCAACTGTGCGTACGTCGACCGCTGCGAGTTCGCGCAAGCGCTCTGTCATCAGAAACGGCCAGAAGTGCAGGTGGTCGACGGACGTGCGATCACCTGTCACTTTGCGCTGTCCGGTTTGGTGCGATCAACCCCTGCACAGGTCACACCACCATGAGCAGTCCGACCCCGACTCTTGAAATGCGCGGTGTCGGTGTGACCTACCGCAAGGGCCTGATCGGTCGGCAGGTCGCTGCAGTGGCGGTGACGCGCGTCGACCTGAGTATCGCGCGCGGCGAAACACTAGGCCTGGTCGGCGAATCCGGTTCCGGCAAGACGACCCTGGCACGCGTCGCCTTGGGTTTGGTAGAACCCACGCACGGCAGCTTGCTCTTCGAGGGCCAGTCGTTCGATCCAAAAGTTCGCCGAGAGGGCGCCCTTGCAGTTGTTTTCCAGCATCCGGAGTGGGCGCTGAACCCGCGACTGAAATGTGGCACCTCAGTCGTCGAACCGCTGGTCGTGCGCGGCATGCGCGATCGCCGGGATCGGAACGATCTTGTTCAGAAAATGCTGGCTGAGGTTGGCCTGGACGGCGCTCTTGCAGACCGGTTTCCTGGTGAGCTCTCGGGCGGACAACGTCAGCGCATGGCGATCGCCCGGGCGCTCATCACGCAGCCCCGTTTCGTCGTGTTCGACGAAGCGGTGAGTGCGCTCGATGTGTCGGTGCAGAGCCAGATCCTGAACCTGATTCGTCGCTTGCAGGGAGAGTATGGTTTTGCTGCGATGTTCATCTCGCACGACCTTGCAGCCACCCGCTACGTGTCGCATCGCATCGCTGTGATGCGCAATGGCGCGTTCGTCGAGGTCGCATCGGCGCGCAAGTTCTACGATCAACCGGAACACCCCTACAGCCAGGCCTTGTACGCCACCATCGCCGGCGAGACCGGCTCTGCTGTATGACACCCTTCTCCATTGCCATTCTGCAGTTGACGCTGTCCAATGCCGACAATCGCAACCGCATCGAGCATGAGGTGAGGCTTGCACTAACGCGATTTCCATGGGTGCAGATGGTGCTGCTGCCCGAGCTGGCGAGTTTTGGTCCTTCGCTGGCCCACGCCGAGGGACTGCCAGGAACCACCGAGCAGCGCTATCAGGAGCTGGCTCGAAGCCTGGGTATCTGGCTTATTCCGGGATCGCTGTATGAATCCCATGACGGACGGGTCTACAACACGGCCCCGGTGATCGACCCACAGGGGACAGTGGTCGCGCGTTACCGC
>CAITQH010000264.1 GCA_903894475.1 uncultured beta proteobacterium | reverse complement strand
CAGCCATTTAAAATTGAAGTCTCAAAACCAGAAAACCGGGGCAACGCCGTCCAGTTGCATCAACCAGAGTACAGCTTAAATTAACCGTTAAACTGTCTAGCCTCTGGGGTCCACTTTATATCAAGATGAGGCAAAAGTTCAGTTGTTTCGAAGACTTGCATGGGCCGCTGCCAATTTGGCTTCAGATGCGAGTTATCCCCAGATCACGCTGGATTCAGTCGACAAATATCGGAAGCTTTCGCAACAGGTCTTTGGCACCCAGGCTCAAGATGCGATTGTTGACGTGGAATTTCTCGCTGCGGACATCGGGGTTGTTCCTGAAGTCAGCGCTCAGATTCAGGGATTCATGACGTCGGCCCGTTGGGATTGGAAGAATCGACCCATCATGATGCTGGTTGATGTCGGTGCGGGTACTGTGGATGCCGCTCTTTTTCATGTCAGGTCTTCCAAGGAATCTGGCGGAGTGCTTACGTTTTACTCAAGTCGTGTTGAGGCAAATGGTGCGATGAATCTTCACAGGGAAAGAGTTTCATGGCTAAAAAACAATGTCCCACAAACTCCCGATTTCGAAATAGTCCATGAGTACCTAAAAGCGATAGCAAAGCCTACGGGACGTCTTCGGCCTATTCCGACTTCTGTCATTGATTACCTCCCCGGTTTCCAATTTAGGGACATGGACTCGAGCGTGGATGATAAGTTCAAGATTCAACGCTACCGAACCCAAGTAGCGGGAAGTATCAACGAGGCGAAGGTAAGAAAAGGACTTGGTGCGAAGGGGAGTCAACAATTGCGGGACGTTCCCCTACTTCTGTGCGGAGGAGGCTCAAGATTGCCAATTTATTCGTCTATTGCCGCTGAGATCAACCAAACTCCAAACTGGGACGTAAGTGTGGAGATGACACTGATGCCTGTTCCGGTTGAACTCAAAGATGCGGGGTGGCATTTAGAGGACTTTGATCGAATATCGGTGGCATACGGACTCAGTCTTCAGCAAAGTTTGGAAAAGATCGTACGAGCTATCGAGGTACCCGATGTGAAAAGGCCGATTTCTTCAGACGGTCATGACCGATATGTATCAAAGGATCAGTGTTGATCACAGGCGAATCTAACGAGGAAATAGTGCAGGGTCCGAAAGGCATTTCGCACAGAAGTCTGCGCAAGGTGCCGGGTTAGTTTCAAGACTGCAGAAAATCACTCTTCAGGCTCACGCCATGAGCTCCACGTTGGGTAAAGTCATTTCGAACTAACGGAGGACGACATGACGACCGGAAGACTGATCCTGGAATTGGCACAGGCCATTGAGCGACTGGATGATGGTCAAAGAGAGCACTACCGACTGTTGTCCAAAGCGCTGTTGAGTTGCTATGTAAACGACGGCCAGCGCGCCGCCGTCATCATTGGCAGGGAGCAGGACAGCTCTGCCACCCTGATCGCTGTGAACGCCGACAACGACCAGATCACCGAAATGCTGGCACAAATGAGTGAGCTCATGGGTGCCGGCGTGGTCGATGGCCGGCAGTACCAGATGGCATTCAACTGAAGTGGCTCCTGATCTGGTGTTATTTATACAGTTGTATATGTCAGTGCTAGTGTTATAATAAGTCAACATTTCGGCACATCAATACGACCATGACTGCTACCAAGACCTTCACCCTGGACGACCTGTGCACCCTGAGCGATACGCCCAAACGCACGGTGCGCTACTACATCCAGATCGGACTGGTGGACCGCCCAATCGGCGAAACCAAGGCGGCGCACTACCTGGCCCGGCACCTCGATCAACTCCTCAAAATTCGTCAGTTCAGCGACGCCGGTATCTCGCTGGAGCGCATTCGTGAGGTTCTCTCGGGTGAGGCGCCACCCTTGCCGCCGCGTCAACGCCAACCTGGTTCTGTGGAGGTGCGCAGTCACCTGTTCATCGCGCCCGGTGTGGAGTTGCAAATATCACCAGAAGAAGCAGGCATGAGTCCGGAGCAGGTACGCGCTCTGGTTCGTGCCGTCATCAAAGCACATCAAGACCTACAAGGAGAGAAGAAATGAAAGCAAAAGAACAAGCCTGCTCATTGGCTGGCAAGAGGGGTGAGACCGTATCGCTGAAGTCTGTTCACGTTGATGGGCGACTCGATGGCCTGATGCTGCAGGTGAAAGTGCGCCAGAGCTACTGCAACGAGGCTGGTCACAACATCGAGGCGGTTTACACATTCCCGCTGGCCTGGGGTGCAACCCTGTTGGGCATGAGCGTTGAGCTGAACGGCAAGCGCATGCAAGCCAGGGTGCTGGAGAAGAAGGAAGCGACTAAAGAATACGAGAAAGCCATCGATGGCGGCGACACGCCAGTGATGGTGGAGAAGTCTGCCTCCGGCCTGTACACCGCCAACCTAGGCAACCTGAAACCGGATGAAGATGCGCTGATAGAGATCGACTACGCCCAGTTGCTGCGCTTTGAACAGGGTCGAATCCGCTTGTTGATACCAACGACGGTCGGACCGCGTTATGGTGATTCGCACCGCCAAGGTGGTCTGGCGCCCCATGAGAGCGCTACGGTCAACCCCTTGGCCGAGTATCCCTTTACCCTCAAGCTCGATTTGTTCGGCCAGGCAGCCAAGGCCAAGCTCAGTTGTGCCAGTCACAAGGTGGGCATCACGGCCATCGAGAACGGGATGTCGGTGCGCCTGGAGCAGGGCGGCATGCTCGACCGTGATTTCGTCTTGAATTTGGATGACCTACAGGGCCAGTGTTTTGCCGTGACGGCACCAGATGGTGAGCAGCATGCTGTGTTGGCAAGCTTCTGTCCCAAGTTGCCCGCTCAGGAAAACGCACCCCTGCTCCTGAAGATCCTGGTTGATTGCTCTGGCTCCATGTCTGGCGACAGCATGGTGCAGGCCCGCACAGCATTGCACGAGGTGTTTCAGCACTTGAGTCCTGCGGACCGGGTTTCGTACACAAGATTTGGCAGCACCGTGGAGCATGTTGTTGCCAATATGGAGCCGTGCAAACCGCGCTTTGTTGGCAAGGTTTTGGCCAAGGCATTGAAGGTGACGGAATCCGATCTCGGCGGTACCGAACTTAATGCAGCATTGCGGTCCACCTTCGAGATCGAGGTTCCCGGCAAAGATAGGAAAGATGCAGCCGTGCTGCTGATCACCGATGGTGATGTCTGGGATATTGAAAACATCGTTAAATCGGCCACAAACTCCCACCACCGCATCTTTGCCGTCGGCGTGGGCAGCGCACCGGCCGAGAGCCTGCTGCGCGATCTTGCTGAAAAGACCGGTGGTGCCTGTGAACTGGTATCCCCCAACGAAGATATGTCGCTCGCCGTGATGCGCATGTTCAACCGGATGCGTGCATCCAAGACGGTGGCTATCGACGTGAACTGGGGAGTCACACCGATTTGGCAATCCAGGCTGTCAACCCAGCTGTTTGATGGCGAAACAGTACACGTGTTTGCGCAACTAGCCGAAAAACCGCTAAGCGCACCGGCTTTGACCTGGCAGGCGGACGGCAAGCAGGTCAGCGTACAGGCCGAAATGTTGGGTGCCGAGGCTGAAGGAACGGTTGCGCGCATGGCTGGTGCCAGGCGGATGGTTGAATCGGTGTCAAAAGAAGCCTCTGTGGCGCTGGCACTCAAATATCAGCTGGTCAGCGAAAACACCAATCTGATTCTGGTGCATGTGCGCGCCGAAGACGAAAAGGCTGTTGGCCTGCCGACGTTGGAGCAGATCGAACAAATGCAGGCGGCGGGGTGGGGTGGGGTTGGAACTGTGAGAGAAAGCCGGATTCAATTTAGTGTTTCCGCAGGCGCCCCTTGCCCCAGCGTGGCAATGTCAGACCCAAGCTACCAGTCCATGGCAACGCCGAGCGTGTGGCGTACCCGCGATCGGAGTCAGGCTGCGGCCAAAATTGATGCGCTGGCTAGCGGAGGAATGGATGATTTTGAAGTGCCGTTGTTCTTGCGCAATCAAGCGGAGAGCAGCTCACCCAAGGCGTTCAAACCACCGGTCTTTCAAACGCCGGTTATGCCTCGCGATGTTGACCTAGGCCCCATCGTCACACCGATTGAAATCTTGCGGACTTATGAAGCCATTGCAGTGAATCAGTTGGCTGAAAACCGCCTGATCGCGGTTATGCAGAATCTCAACATTCCGGATGAACTGGCGGCGGTGCTTGACGACTTGACGGCCAAGCTGGGTTCTGGTGCAAAAGCGTGGGCTGTTGTAGTCAAGTGGCTGGGTGCGGCCTTGGCAGATCAGCTTGCTTTGTCCAGGCAGGGCGAGCGTCTGCTTCGGCTGATACTCAATTCGGTGGACACGGCAGGCGTGGATTTGGCCGTGAAGAATGTTGAGAAGAAGCTGGGGCCGGTGGGCGTTAACTGGGGACCCAAGTGCAGGAGTTACAGGCAAGCCGGCGTTGCGGTCGCGGATGATGAATTCGAGATTCCGGATTTCTTGAGGAAGCAGCCGGATTGATCGTGGATCCAGTCCGGGGCTCACCCCATGAGCCTCCCACTTGAGATGATTCTCCGGTAACGGAATTGGAGAACACGATGGCCAAACAACAAAAATCTACGGAACTGGAAGTTTGCGTACCGGTTGCACCACGCAAGTCCTTGTTCGAGCGGGTTGCCGCTCATCTTGATGAAAATGACTGGAGCTACTCAGCCTATGAGGACAAGGGATATTTTTCTACCAGCGCGCGCCTGCGTGACGCATCCGTTCGGATGATCGTTGACGTTACAGAACAAGATAGCTGGGATCGCGTTTTGGTCTATTCCATCTTTCCAACTTACGTGCCGGAGTATCGGCGCTCTGCAATTCTTGAAGCCATCAACAGGATCAACTACACGTTGGCCTTTGGGAGCATCGAGATGGACATGAGAGACGGAGAGATTCGGGTGAGAACTGTTGTGGAAGGCACAGGTGATCTGGGCGGCACCATGATAGAGCGCGCGATGGTCTCGAACCTGAGGACGACAAGTCGTTATCTGGCAGCGTTGCTGGCGATCGGCTTTGGCAATGCTGCGCCTGATGCAGTTATTGAATTTGCAGAGCGGGGCGAGGAGACGAAGCTTCAGTGACTTGAACCGGTTCGGGTCTGCGTTGGGTTCGGAGCGCCATTTTGGGTGGAACATTGAACAATGGAACGAGAATTTGAACGAGAAGGGAATACGATTGTGACCCTACCGACAAAGAGGAACATTGACAGACTGCGACAGGTTCGCACCAGTCTGAGCCATCCGCTGCGCATCGACTCGCTGTCGGCCGGTCCTGCGGGAGGAGAGATCGGTATCACCTTCTGCCCAGGAAAGAAGGGACCCAGCGGATCCGGGTACGACTGGGACCGTGATCTTGCGCTCGACCTTGACGTTGTGGTGGCGTGGAAGGCTGCTGCAGTGGTCACGCTCATTGAGGATTTTGAGTTCGAGATGCTGGGTGTTCCTGCGCTCGGGTCCATGGTCCTGGAACGTGGCATAGAGTGGCATCACCTGCCTATCGTCGACGTAAGACCTCCCGATGCGAGATTTGAGGCTAAGTGGGCTGCCAGCGGTCCTCGGCTGCTGCAACTGTTGCGTTCGGGAAGTCGTGTTCTTGTGCATTGTCGGGGTGGTTTGGGGCGTGCAGGCACCGTCAGTGGCCGTTTGCTGGTCGAGCTTGGAGTGCCGCCGGCCGAAGCGATTCGCCTAGTGCGTCGAGCTAGAGTAGGTGCAATTGAAACTGCGGCGCAAGAGCGCTACGTGCTGGGATTGGCAATCGACGGGCGTTGATTGAGACAGGATGCCAGAGGCAAAAATTAAGAGGGATGAAACTAAGATGGACTGGTTCGAGAAACTGATGGGTTTTGAGGAGTCGACGGGAGTCGCAGGTTACGAGATGACGCGCCAAAGGCTGGAGGTCGATGGCCGCAGGCTGAAATCACGGGTCAACGGGCGCAGTTATGGCGTTGGAGCGCTAGAACTTGTCTCGCTCGAGGACCTACGGGGGCGAGCACGCTCGGCGCCGGCAGTTGGCGGCCGGTGCTCTTTACGGATCGTGTCGGGAGATGTGCGCAAGTTGCACGCTGCACCGGAGTACGAGGGAGCGCTGTTCCAGGTCGCATCGCAGTTCAACTTGCTGGAAATGGTTTCCCAGAGGGTGACACCCGAGGACGGCGTAACGAGATACACGGGAGACCCAACCCAGGGGCCAGCCTGTGCGATTGCGGCCGGCGCGGCAACCATCTACCGTAACTATTTCGCGCTTGTGGGCGACCGGATCGGACAGACCAAAGACAAGCAACTCGACGGATTTGCGGAACTCGGTGCTGCGGTCGCACGTGCTCTGGGAAAGACACCCGAGACTTTGTGGACCATGCAAAACGGTTACGCAATGTTCACCCGCAATGGCGTGGATCTGATGTCTGGACACGTCAGGGCGCTCGACGACGGTGCTCGGGATACCTTACGCGAGCGGTTGCGTATCGGCGTTCACTGGGATGTGGAAGTCACCGATGCCGGTGTGTCGCCCGGGCCGCTGGTCTCTCAGGCTTTTTGCTCGGCGCTGCCGGTGTCATACAACAATGCGGCTGGAACACGCGGCACAGATTGGCAAACGTTGGCCACGCTGGTGCTTGAGGCAGCGTATGAAGCCACGCTTTGGGCAGCGGTGATCAACGCTCAGCGCGGCACGTCACGCACGGTTCTGCTGACATTGGTAGGAGGGGGTGTCTTCGGCAACGACGTTTCGTGGATTACGGCCGCTATAGAACGGGCAATGGTGCAGGTTGAAGGATATGGACTGGACATCGTGCTTGTAAGCTATGGTGAACCCTCCGCAGCGATTCGGCAATGGGGAGCAGAATTGCCTTGATCGGCGTGAACATCGATCAACCCCAAGACTAGGACACGCAGATGGTTACCTTTAGAAGTGAAGCTTTTAGTGAAATACCGCTACCACCGGAGGTGAGCTTCGATGAGGCTCTTTCGCGGTTCGATCCGAGCACGAATTCCTTCTACTTGCTTGAACTCGACCAAGAGTCGTACATGCAGTGTGGTGGCAGTCATTCGGCTTGTACGGTTGAGATCCGCAAGGCTGATGCTGACGGAATCTACCGAAGCTACGTCGTAGGGCGGAACCCGCTGGTCACGACGCCTGTTCGTGTTGTCATGAGCAGCGGTGGCGTTTGGGTTCTGCAGAGCGAGGTGCTGAAGGTGGCGGATGCCATTTTGCTTTTTGAATGTTTCTTCTCCGCAGTGCCTCTGCCGGCCATCTATGCGTTGCGTGACCGTCAGATGGCCCCTGTTCAGCCGCCTTCCGGCCTGGGCGGGTCGAATGAAGTCGTTGACGCAGATGCCCAGCCGCTCGTGGGTTGGGTGGCGGCCGATGACCCGGCCAATGAATTCGGGATCGATGGCTACGACTGCGCTGCCTATGTGCGTTCACAAGTATCGACGACGACGAGCCAGGAAGTTGCGCGGTCGTTCCTTCGGGGTCGCAACAGCACCGGGGCTGAACATTCAGGGAAACTGCCAGCGAACGCAGTGGCTCTCGATTGCTCAATGAAATATGAGTTACCTGTGCCGCTGGGTGAGGGGGTAGTCTTTCGGGCGGCGGAAATGGAGGATAAGTGGGATGTCTTTCTTCAGGGCGGTCGTCTGATCTTTTGCCGTAGCTGGACCGGCAACCTGGAGATGGTGGCCGAAATCGACATCAACCCGTTCTCGATGGTGGTGAACAGAGTGTGGGTAAGGTCGGAAATGTTCGAGGACGACGCATACCTGCCTGTTCGTCAGGTTGACTACCTGATTCGATCCCATGTCCTGGGACGCAGTGCGCCACATCCAGTTCCATTGAGCCTGGAGCGAAATGCTCAGGATGTCGGAGACTACTCATTCAGCACTTTTGGTCGGAATTGCTCGTTCGGAAGTTTCGAGGACACGCTGGCTTGAGGTGGTGCACTCCACTGAGTTCTACAATAAAAGCAAGTTATTGTTTGAATTGATCAACAAATTGCTTTAGTGACCGCGTGCAGCGTCCAGCACCCTTAAAGAAGGCTCGGTGGGTGCATCTTTCATCTGGTGTGCACGAGCAAATGCCTGCGCCGCCGCACGGGTCTTGGGTCCTATAACACCATCGGGTGTGCCGGCGTTGAAGCCCTGCTTTTTCAGCAGCGTTTGAAGTTCACGTACCTCATCTCGATTCAAAGGTCGGTCTGGCTTGGGTGGGGTGACTGGTGGCGGGGAGGGTGCCGGTTTGGAAACCGTGGCGGGTTGTTTCGATGCTGTCGTGGACGACCCACTAGCGAAAAAGACGACCAGAGCAATGATCGCGATGGCGATGCCGATAATTTTCCAGTCAAACTCGGAGTTGCTTGCCTCTTGCGAAGTGGCGGTTGGAGTTGGAGCGACTTCTGTGGACTTCGGCCACTGGTGCGATTCCTGGTAATAGACCCCGGTGCCTGGAAGTCCAACAGTCTGACGCACGCCACGTGGTCCGATGTTGACGTTCAAACCCGGTGGACCCACGCCCAGGCTAACCCCCGACTTGCTCAGGTTCAGTCGAAAGAACTTTCCAAAAGGAATCGACTTGCGAAATCGGATGCCCATAGATCACACTCTACTTCAGATGCACGGCAATCCCCAACCGTTGACTCCGACCAATTCCGACAGACAGTAGCAGCAGCAACCCGCATACCGGGTGACAAGGCTGCTCCTGTGACAGTTTCACGCATCGCTACCGAGAACGACCGTCTGGCCATCTTCAAACTGGCGGCCCAGATGCACCTGGAAACTGACTTCAGGTTCTACGACTTCGACCCCGGCATTGCCATTGCCGGCCTGAGTGAGTGGCTGAGTGGCGAACCGAACTCGGTGATGTTTGTCGCCGAAGCGGATGGTGAAGTTGTTGGCATGCTGGGCGCCACCTTGCGCAGCACCTGGTTTGGCCGGCACAAACTGGCCAGCGAAGAACTCTTCTACGTTGCTGTTGCTCACCGCGGCAGTGGTGCTGCCCATCAGATGCTGCAAAGCTTCTGTGATTGGGCCGCAGAAGTGGGGGCACAGCACCTGCGTGCCGGTGTGGCCACCGGTAGCAGCCCCGCTGCAGAAAAGCTCTACGAGCGCTTTGGCATGCATTATGTGGGTGGAAATTTCAGTTTATATATGGTTGGGGACAGAGCTGAAGATCTGTCCCGCAAGGACATTCGAGAGGTCTCCCCATGAGCCTGTGCGGCAGCAAAACCGACACCAGTGGCATGAACGCCGCTGCACTGGCCAATTCCCAAGTGGCCAAGGATGCCCTGGATTGGTACAAGCAAGCCTATACCGACCAGGCGCCGCTGCGCCAACAGTCAGCCGACAAGGCATTGGCGGTCTCTGATGCCCAACTGGCGTCGATGAAGCAAAACGACGCCATCTCCAACGACTACTGGAATTACCAGAAAGACACCTTCCGACCCTTGGAAGGCAAGATCATTGCCGACGCCCAGAGCTTTGATAGCCCTGAGCGCCAAAACCAGAATGCGGCCAAAGCTACTGCCGATGTGCAGCAAGCCTTTGACAGCAGCCAGGGCCAAATGCAAAGGTCTCTGGAACGCCGAGGGGTCAACCCCAGCTCCGGTGCGGCACTGGCCCTGAACAACCAGATGTCGATGCAAAGAGCCACCGCATCGGCTGGCGCCAGCAACAAAGCACGCACCGACACCGAGCTCCAAGGCTACGCCAGAAAGATGGACGCAGCCAACCTGGGTCGCAACCTGGCCAGCAACCAAGCCACCAGCGCCGGCGTGGCAATGACCGCCGGTAACAGCGCGGTGAACAACGCCGGCATTCCCCTGACCCAAGCGCAGAGTGCCACCAACATGGCAGGGCAGGGATTCAATACCGCCATTCAGGGCAATAACAGCGCCGGCAGCATTTACGGCCAGGTGGCCCAGCTTGAGAATCAGGACAGCGGCCTCTGGGGTGCGCTTGGTGGTGTGGCCGGTCAGTTTGCCGGATCGGCAGCTGGAGCAGCCAAGATGGCATCGTTTCTGTCTGACAGAGAGGCCAAGAAGAACATCAAACCGGTATCGGACGCAGCGGCTCTGAATGCTGTGAAGGCAACCCCGGTTTCAAGCTGGCGCTACAAAGACGGTCAGGGTGATGGTGGCGCCCATGTGGGACCGATGGCGCAAAACGTCAGGAAGACCATGGGCGAGACGGCAGCCCCCGGCGGCAAACAGATTGACCTGATTTCGATGAACGGGATCAGCATGGCAGCGATTGCTGCGCTGGACAAGAAGGTGGGGAGGTTGGAGAGGCGGATTGGGAAGTGAAGCTGATTGAGGTGCACTCAGGCGGCACCACAGTAGCAGCAGCAACCCGCTCACCGGGTGACAAGGATGCACCTGTGACAGTTCTAAGTATTGCGTCCTAAAAACGTGATATATTTCGGACAAATAGATTTTTCTGTGGTGTCCGATGCCCCGAGCAGCTTCCCCCAATAGCGTTGACTCACAAATTGCCCGTCAGGTGCAAGGGAGTGAGCCTGGCACGGTGTTTACCACCGATGTTTTTGCATTGCTTGGCAGCCGAGCCGCCATTGATAAGGCGCTACAACGGTTGGTGGCACGTGGGCAACTACGGCGATTGTCGCGTGGACTCTATGACAGACCGCGCCATGACGAGTTGTTGGGCGTACTCTGGCCTTCAGTGGAAGCAGTGGTTGAGGCGCTTGTGGGCAAAGACAAGCTGCGCACACAACCGGCCGGTGTATACGCCGCCAATATGCTTGGACTGTCGGAGCAGGTACCAGCCAAGATTGTTTTGTTGACAGACGGCATTAGCCGCTCAGTGCGAGCTGGTCCCATGGAAATTAGTTTCAAGCGTACAACGCCACGTCAGATGGCAGCAGCAGGACGGCTGAGCGGGCTCCTGATTCAGGCGTTCAAGAGCCTGGGGGCAGAGCACATCACTGCAGCGAGGATAACGCGCCTTAGACAAAACATTCCAGCCCAGGAAAGGGCCGCGGTGTTGCAGGATATTGCGCTGGCGCCGACTTGGATGCGCCCGTTCATGCGTGAAGTGGTAAGGGAAGATTCATGACTTTGGCAGCAAGATTTTTGTCGCTGACAGGTGAACGACGTGCGCTTGCGTTTGAGCAGGCAGCGGCTGGGTTGGCGGGACACGCAGCAATTTTGGAAAAAGACTTTTGGGTGTCTTGGCTGCTGGGAGTATTGTTTGCGCAGTCCGAACTGACGCCCTATCTGGTGTTTAAGGGTGGTACGTCGCTGTCGAAGGTTTTTGGCGTGATCGACCGCTTTTCAGAAGATATTGATTTGTGCTTGGTGCCGGAGTTTGTGGGTGCAGACGCGCCGGCCTTTGACGCCTTGACCAGTCGCGTCAAGCGTGATGCCGCTGTGCTGGAGATGCAGCGTCTGTGTGCTGAAAAAGTGCGGCAGGTGGTATTGCCTATGCTCGAGGATGCGATTAGCCAGGCCTTGGGCGTTGCGTCTGGGGGGCAGTGGCTGAAATATGAATTGGACGTGGATGCCAAGTCGCCTATTCTCTACTTTCAGTATCCAACAATGCACACCCACGGTTTTTACTATGTGCGCCGTGAGGTAAAACTGGAGTTTGGTACGCTAACCGACCAGCAGCCCACCGGACGGTACCCCATACACCCGTTGATCGCCAATGTGTTTGCAGACCTGTTTGGCGACTGGAAATGTGAAGTGGTGGCGCTGGAGCTGCAACGCACTTTTTGGGAGAAAGCCACCATCCTGCACGCAGAGCACCACCGCCCACCGGATTTGCCCACGCCAGACCGTTATGCGCGTCACTATTTCGATATGGTTCGGTTGCTGGCACATGCCAATGCAGAACAGTTCCTGGCCGATAAAGTGCAATGTGAGCGCGTCGTGGATTGGAAAAGGCGCGTCTTTGCCAGGGGTTGGGCGCGTTACGATCTGGCCTGCCATGGCACGTTTCGGCTGGTGCCGCCGGTGGATCGGCAGACTGATTTGGCGCGGGATTACGCGACGATGCGACCCATGTTTATGACTGAGCCTCCAACTTTCGAAGCCCTCATGGCTGCATTGGCTTGCGCTGAAAAGACGATTAACGCGGTTTAAACCGTTGACTCCGAATAAATCCCGCCGACAGTAGCAGCAGCAACCCGCTCACCGGGTGACAAGGCTGCACCTGTGACAGTTCTACACATCGCAATCGACGGCGACCACTTGGCCCCCCTGGCGCGCGCTGCATGAGCTCGAGCATGCTCTCACTCCTAGCGGGCCTGGGTAACGGCTACATCAAAGGCACGAGGCAGAGCCTGGAAGATGAACGCCAGGCCAAGTTGGATAACCAGAACACCCAGCTCTTTGATGCTCGCATGGCCGACATCAACCGCGCCAACACGGACCGGCAAGCCCTGTCTGACGCAGCCCAACCCGCAACCGCCAACGAAAACGCGGTGACACTCAACACGGGTGACGGCCCCCGTGTCTATGAAATGCCCAAAGGTGTTGATGCGACAGATGTGGCCGCATCGGATGCCAGGCAGTTCACCCGCAGCCTGAATCAGGCGCCGACACGGGCACCGGCAACAGCAGAGCCAGCCAGCATGGTGCAGACGGTGCAACGCCCCGAGATCGGCCAGACCTTTGCCGTCAATTCTGTGGCGTACCCCGACAAGATGTCGATGCAGAAAGCGCAGACGGAATACGACGCACCTGATGCAAGAAACGACAGGATTGCGGCAGCCTACGCGGCAACTGGGCGCCCGATGGAGGCCACGCAGATGCAGACGGCGGTGCGCCAAGGCAAGGCAGCGGACGTTCAGTTGAAAGCGGCTCAGGCACAGGAAGCCAGGGATGTGTTTAACACCACAGCGATGGATAACTTTCGCCGTTTGGGCACATTCGAGGGCGCGGCCAAGATGATGACCGACACCGATGCCTTGGGACTGGCCGGAGTGAAGTTTGAAGCCGAACCCTCAGCGAACGGCAAGACCATGGCCTTCTATAAAACCGGGCCTGATGGCAAGCGCAGCTTTGTCAAATCGGTTGGGAACGACACCGAGGGTGAGTTGAAGCTGATCGGGTCCATGCTCAAAGTCTCCCCTGAAAAAATGGTGGAGTGGCATGTTGACGCCCAGAAGCGCGCACTCGACGCCGAGCGTTGGGAAAAGAACTTCAAGCAGCAGCAAGACCAGTTCAACACCACCAAGGGATTGCAACAGCAGCAAATTGGGATTTCTGGCGGCAGCCTGAAACTGGCGCAAGCTGAAGATCTGCGCAAACAGACCTTGTTTGACAACGAGGCCAAAGTGCCTGAAGTGGTGAAGAAATCCTATGCCTCGCTGGAGACCGCAGCCAAGGCTATGGACGCTGCGATTTACAAGGCACAAGCTGATGGATTGTTCCGACCGGAAGACCCGGGCGCGCAAAGGCTGATGGCAGACCGAGCCGCGGTTTCCCTCAAGATGGCCAATCTGCTGAAACCCTATATGCCGGGCGATACACCGGGTGCGGCGCCTGATCCGCTGGGGTTCAATAAGGCTGGGGTTGCGGCGCCGGCAGTACCTGTATCTGCGGCACGGCCTGTTGCGCCTGTTGCCGCGCCCGCTGCCAGCATGCAGTCGACTCTGACTGCGCCGCCAACTGCCAGGGCTCCAGCAGCTGACCCCTGGGCCGGAAGAAGCTTTGCCCAAAGGCAGGCCGATCTTGTGAGCCGCGCTCAGGGTGCTGCGCGTGATCCTGAACTGGTGAGCCTGGAGCAACGTCGTGCTGCTGCTGTGCAGGCCGGCAAAGGCGCACAGGCCAACGCACTGATTGACGAGTTCAAGCAGATTCGTGCCAAACGTTATGGCTTCTGACAGGGCCCAGACATGAACCTCAACGATGCCCGCCAAAGGATTCCCGAACTCGCTGGTCTGAGCGATGCCTCGGCCATTGATGTCATCCACCAGGTCTATTACCCTGCCATGGACAAGATGGAACTGTCCAAACGCCTGGGGTACGAGCCAGCACCTGCGCCGACAGAATCTGCAGGCGTCTTTCGCACCCTGGGTGACTTGGGTATCAAGGGCGCGCAAGGTGTGGTTGATCTGGGTGCCTCCGTGGTGGGGATGGGAAACATGCTCTCTGGCGGCTTGGTTGGCCAGGGCATGGATGCCATCGGCTACGACCCCAAGCGCACCAATGCCAGCATGGGTGAATACCTTAGCACTGCGCAGAAGGCTGCCGACCAACGGGTGCAAGACGCCCAAGGCTTCTGGGGAACCCTGGGACAAGCCGTAACGGAACCCAGATTTATTGCAGGATCGGTGGCGCAGTCTGTACCCGGCATGCTCGGTATCGGCGCCATGCAAAGTGCAGCAGCGGGTGTGATTGCCGGACGTGCCGCACTGGCAACGGCCGAAGGTGCAGCGGCGGCGGCCGGCAAGACCGGCACCACGGCGATGCAGACGGCGCTGGCGACAAGGGCAGGGCAGAGCGCGGCACAGACAGCAGTGGACGCAGCGGGCTCCAAGCTGATGGCCATCGGTGCTGCCAGTGAAGGCGCGCAGAGCATGGGCAGCATTGCGCAGGATGCTCAGCAATCGGGACGCAGTTGGTCGCAATACGCACCGGGCGCCTTGGCAGCAGGACTTGGAACCGGCGCCATAGCCTTTGGTGCCGGCAAACTGATGGGGGACGCTGGCACGGAAGTGTTTACCGGCGCGCACACCAAACTTGGAAACTCATTGCCCGTGCGAATGGCCAAGTCGGGTTTCAGCGAAGGTGTTCTGGAAGAAATGCCGCAGTCGGCGCAGGAACGCTACTTCAGCAATGTGGCAATGGGCGACGCCGACCCCCTGAAAGGCGTCGGCGAGGACGCTGCAACTGGCTTACTCACCGGTGGTGCCATGGGCATCGGAATGGGCGGCATGCATGGGCAGCAACCCCATGCACCCGCACTCTCTGCACCCCCACAACCAGAAGGACCGATGGCGCGCGCTGTTCGAGCCGGTGGCCAGGTGGTGCAAGTGCCGCCAGCGGTTCCATCGGCAGTGGCTGCGCAGACCGAGATTGCTCGGATGAATGCCCAGGCGGCGCAAGCAGCAGCGCAAGCGGCTGAGTTGACACGCCAAGCTGAAGAGCAGTCGCGCTTTGATGCGCTGGTGGCGCAAGACCAGCTTGCGAGCCAGGCGCCGAGCGAGATGCCAACCGGTACAGATTCAATTCCCTCAACCAACCCAGGAGACGCAAATGGCAACGAAATCCAAACGCCCAGTCAAACCACCCAAGAAGTGCTGAGTTCGCCCAGCGAGCCAGAGGGGAAAGGCGATCAATTCAAGAATGCGCATGACTTGTCGAATCCTGAAACAGTACAAGTTTCGGCTGTGCCTGCCGTAAATGTTGATGCGGGACCGAATGTTGGTGCTGATAGTTCGTCCCCCGTTTTACAACCGAAGGAGATACCCAATGGCCCTGAAGCCACTCAAGCCGTCCAAGCAGAAGCGCAAGCAAACGCCCAAGCCGCTGCGCTGACAGCATCGCCTGCAGGTGCACCGGCACCTGATCCCGTTCTGTCCCGGGCAAAACAGATCGACAATGGCCCGGCCGTTGTATTGCAAAACCGGGACCGTTCCAGCGCAGCCAGTATTGCGCAGATGAATGAGATTGCAGCCAGACCAGACTACTTGCGAGCCGGTCAGTCCAGTGTGATGGACAGCGGCGCGCCGGTGGTGTTTGGCGATTTGCCGCCATCGGCTCTGGTGGGCAAGACCCAAGAAATAGCCGACGGCAAAGGCCAGCGCACGCCGATTCAGTATGCCGTGGTGGACGCGGCAGACCTGATTGCATCGCACTCGGCCGATGGAACTACCGTTGATGCCTATGCCGCTGGAGCCACTGGTAAGTTGCGTGCAGTAGCTGGCAACGGCCGCACCGCCGGAATTATTGAAGGCTATCAGCGTGGTACAGCCGAGCAGTACCGTCAGGACCTGAGCAATGACGCCAGTGCCCTGGGCTTTGACCCAACGGGTCTGGCGGCGATAAAGGCTCCCGTCCTCGTGCGCGTAATGGATGCCAAAGATGTGACGGCTGATATTGGTGACCGATCCAACATCTCCAATACCGCACGCCTGTCTTCTGTTGAACAGGCCAGCACCGATGCCCGGCGCCTCAACCTTGAAAGTCTGGAGTTCCATGAAGATGGCAATCCGACACAAGCGGCCGTCACGCAATTTGTGCGTGCGATGCCCACAAGCGAACAAACCGAACTGATTGCGCCCGACGGCACACCGACCAAACAAGCGGTTGACCGACTGATGGCGGCAGCCTTCAAACAGGCATATGGCTCTGACGAGTTGGTCGGCCTGTATGCGCAGGCGCAGGACAGTGAGGCCAGAACGATTCTGTCGGGCTTGGCGGATGCGGCAGGATTGATGTCGGCGCTGAAAGACAGTGGCGAATTTGATATTCGGGGTGCTGTGACCGAAGCGGCCGGCTTTGCTGTGAACGCCCGGCGCCTTGGGCACAAGCTGGCCGACATGCTCAAGACGCCCGACATGCTGATGAGCGATGAAGCGCGTGTGGTGGCGCAGTTCATGGCTGACAATGTTCGCAGCGCCAAGAAGATTTCTGAAGGTTTGAGAAACGTTGCGGAATATGCAGCCGAGCAAGCGCAGATTGAGCGCAATAACAAAACCCAGGGTGGCATGTTTGGGGAGACCCCGACTGCCAGTCGCACCGATATTCTGAGGAAACTCAATGGAAACAAACTCATCGTCCCCCAAGCCCGTGCAGAAGAAAACCATCTTCGGCAGCCCGGAGGGACTCCAGAAGTTAAAAGAGCTGCTCAACAAGCCCCGCCCGCAGGACCAGAAGCCGAGCCTGTTGCCGCAAGCGCCGCCGTCGAGTCAGATCCAACCCCAACCCCAGCTAGCATCCCAGCCCCAGCCCCAACCGTGGCCGGTGCAGAACCGGCAGTAGAAGCACCGGCGCTGACCAGTTACACCAATGCGGATGCACTGGCGCGCGAGCAGCATCTTGCCGATACCGTGCGGCTGGACAGGCAAGAGCAGGTGCAACGTGAGGCCAGTGGTCAGACGTTGACCAGCGAAACACCAGTTGAAACCCGTCTGGATTCCACTGGCGAAATGTTCGCTGAAGAAAAAACCCAGGCCCAGGCCAAGGCCGCGCAGGAAGAACTCGCCAGGAAGAATGCTGGCAAACCAAAAGCGGTGGATCCGAATCAGGGCGGGATGTTTGATGATCCGGCGCCTGAGCCTGAGCCGGATGCAATTGCAGTCGCGCCCGTCAGTCCGCAACCCGTCTTCAAGCCGGTGGGCGAATCCGCCAACACCGGTAATGCCGGCGCCGAGCTGAGTTACAACAAGCGCAACCGGATCAGGAGCGGCATCGCTTGGGCGGACATTGCCGACAAGGACGTGGCCTTGCGCGTGAAGGAAACCACCAAACAGAACGTTCACCCCAAGCCCGATTACCAGGCGTTGGTGGATGCTGGCATGCAGCCGCTGATTGCGCACATGGTCAAGCAAGCCTATGACGCCTTGGCAGTTGCCCCCAAAACCCGCATTGCCCCGACCGATGCGCAATTGCAAAGTTATATTGCCGGCGTTCAACGTTACATGGCCGGTGTAATGAAATGGGCTGGCGACTCCAAACTTACCCGGGCCTGGATAGGCCGCATGGCCCAGCGTTCCGGAAAACTGGCAGGTGCCGCCACTGGATCCCCCATCTCCCTGTCCGACATGGCTGGCGCCCCGGAGAAACCCCTGCTGACCACCGTCTACCCGGAAGGCTGGCGCGCCCATGAACCTGAGATTCGCCTGATTGGCAGCAACAAAGCGCTGTCGGCGCTGCAGCCCGGCGTGGACGAGGCGATTGCCGCCTTGAAGGACATCGACAAGGGCTGGCCCCAGAAGCAGGAAGCCTGGCAGCGTCAGGGCTATACGGTTGTGAACGGCAAGGAATTGCAATCCGAGTTCTATGAATCCAAGCACTTTGGCAGCAATCAGCCCTATGTGACCGCCTGGATCAACCTGCGCAATGCCAACCGCTCTATCAGCATTGCAAGCGAGACCTTTGATGGTGTTGCATCGAAGGCTGACCCCACAGCACAGCAATGGGCCCAAGACGAATTGGCACGGCTCAAAGACAAGTTCATCCTGCTCGACAAACGTAAGCGCAGTGTGGGTGTGCATGAGACACTTGAATCAGCTCAGGAACAGGCGAGAGAGCTGACCCGGCGCGATGCCAAGTCAAGCACGATCAGTGACAAGGGCATCTCGGTGGAGTCGGCCCAGCGCCAGGGTGTTGAACATCGTGATGCCGGTGAAGACATCAGCAGTGACAAGCTCAAGGACACGTTCGGCTTCAAGGGTGTGAACTTTGGTACCTGGATGCTGGGTGAATCACCGGCCAAAGTGGCAGAGCGTCAATTGCATCTGAACCATGCCTTCGATTCCTTCATGGACCTGGCCAGCGTGTTGGGTGTGCCGCCCAAGGCGCTGTCACTGGACGGCTTGTTGGGTCTGGCCATTGGCGCCCAGGGCAGCGGCAGTGCTGCGGCGCACTTTGTGCCCGGCGTCAATGAGATCAACCTGACCCGCACCAGTGGTGCCGGCAGTCTGGCGCACGAATGGGGTCACGCGCTGGACCATTACTTTGCCCGGCAAGCTGACCTGACGCGCCAGACCACAGCCTTCTTGACTGAGCATCTGCAAAACGTCGATGCCGACGGTTACACCAAGCGTTCCGGCCAAAAGGTCAAGGCCTTTGGTGAGGGCATCCGTCCGGAGATCGTGGCGGCCTTCGGTGAAATAGTCAAAGCGATGAACGAGCGAGCGATGACGCAAGCAGAATATGACGCTGACCGGCAAGCTTCTCTGAACAAAACCAAGGGCTATGTCGAGGGTTGGCTCAAATCCATCCGCAAGGATTTTGAGCGGCTGACCAGTGCTGGGCCGATCAAGATCAATTCCGCCGGGCGTGTTGTCGAAGTCTCAGGTTCTGAGATTCAGTCCAGATTTGATTCCCTGGCGAATCGGATTGGCGCGCTAGATCTGGGTG
>CAITQH010000263.1 GCA_903894475.1 uncultured beta proteobacterium | reverse complement strand
CCCAAAAAGAGGCAAAATCCACTACTGTTTAACCACCTCGGGATGTCGTTTTACTCACCTGTTTGTGGCTCCATTACGCCGAACATCGGTGGCTCCATTACGGCGGTCAGTGACAACAGCTATGGTGAGGAGCGCTACCAACTGGTGGGCAGCATAGAGGATCGGCTGTTCGTCGTGGTCTACACATTGAGGCATGACGTGTTTCGCATCATTTCGGCACACAAGGCCAACCAACGAGAGGTCAAGCAATATGAAAACCGTACGCATGACGATTGATCCGATGAATCCCGCTTCCCAGACAGCCGGGCGTATTGATGAGGCAAGGGTGGATGCTACGACCGAGCAGGACATCGCACGCCATAAAACCGCAGATGTCGCTGCGTCTATGCAAGATGCAGCCAAGTTTGCTCGGCGTGTGCGTAAACGCCTACAGTTCAGTCAAGCGGAATTTGCCGAGCGTATCGATGTCTCACTCGACACGATTCGCAACTGGGAGCAGGGCAAGCGATCACCAACAGGTGCCGCAAAGGCATTACTCAAGGTATTAGACAAAGCGCCCGAGGCTGCGCTGGCTGCTCTGCAGTAGAAAGTTGCGCAACTCCAGTCTGACACACCCAAAGTGCAGACCAGTACATCATTCAGGCAGAGCATATTTCACAAGGCGAAATGGACATTCTCCGCAAACAAGGGACAACCCCCTCATCTTTCCTCACCTGTTGACCGTGTAGACGGCTCGGTAACGATCTCTGGCCAGAGATCACAGCATGAGCCGGTCAGAACTTCACGTTGGCCAAACGTAACATCAGTGTCATGGGATGTGCCGGCGACACCTCGAAGCCGTAACGTTGGTAGAACTGCTTGGCACGATCATGGATCGCATGAACCAGAATGGCTCGAACCCCCGCGTTGTTCGACACCGCAATCGCACGGTTGACGGCGTCCTGCAGCAGCGCACCGCCAAGCTTGATGCCTTGCGCGTGGGTATCGACACCAAGGCGGGCCAGGACCATCACGGGCACTGGGTCCGGCATGTTGCGTCGCACCGAACTCGTTGCCAACTGATGCGAGACAGCGCCAGCGGCCATTGCGTAGTACCCGTAGACGCGCTGATCGGCGTCGCTCACCACAAAGGTACGGCTGGCGCCACTGAGCTGATTGATCTTCGCCCGGCGTTTGAGCCACTCATCGAGTACAGCTTCACCGCACTCGAATTCATCAAGGCGGTGCTGGGCCGACAGCGGCTGCGGCGCGGACAAGTTCAAGCTCATGCCTTGATGGTCTTCGTATCCCAAGGAGGCTTAATTGCCATCAAGCGCTCAAGTCCAGGATTGGGTGCAGGTGGTGCGTCGAGCATTTTTTTGAACTGGTGAAACTTGTCAGCGTCCAGACTGAAAAAAACCTGATCGAGCATGACCGATTGCGCCTTATCGCAGGCGGCCTCGAGCATGAAGTCGGATCGGTTCTTGCCCAGCAAATTCGCTGCTTGGTCGATCAAGTTCCGCTGTTCCGGCAGGGCGCGCAGGTTAATGGCGGCATCACGCATGAGTTTCTCCTTAGACACATATACAACAGATATGCAGATGGTACGCCAGCGTGTAGCTTTTGTCAACACAAGGGCTTTGCTTGTCAGGAGTAAATGACTTGTCCGGTTTATAGCAAGTAATCTGTCCGGTTTGTGGAGGAGCGATGCAACACGCCCCCATAAGCCGGGCCCGCTACGTGCAGGAGAACCGCAAGATGAGATTTGAAGAAGCCTTTGATGGCTGGAGCCAGGGACGACTCACCCAGGCTGAGGCAGCCTTGTTACTGGGCCAGTGCGAACGCAGCTTTCGCCGCCATATAGAGCGTTTTGAGGCCGATGGCATGGACGGTTTGCTCGACAAGCG
The DNA here is from genome assembly GCA_903894475.1 of uncultured beta proteobacterium. Lineage (GTDB taxonomy): Bacteria > Pseudomonadota > Gammaproteobacteria > Burkholderiales > Burkholderiaceae_C > Rhodoferax. Next base: position 214 of record CAITQH010000263.1, on the reverse strand, counting down.
GCTGAGCCAGATCTCCAAGCGCCGAGCCAGCGGGGTCGAGGTTGACCACGTGGTTGAGTTGTACAAGAGCGGCTTTGCCGGCTGGAACGTGGCCCACTTTCACAGCAAGTACAAGGCTGAGTTCAAAGGCATGCGCAGCTATGCGCTCAAAGATCGAGGTCATTGTTCTGCCAACGATCTGCGGTATGGGCAAGCTCGGGTTACGCGGCTGCGT
>CAITQH010000262.1 GCA_903894475.1 uncultured beta proteobacterium | reverse complement strand
CTTCAATTTCGCGGTGTCGCCTCGAGACTCGCTGCTTCGCCAAAGTGACGCCAGACTTCTGCGGGTTGCATCGCTCTACCGAGCTGACCAGGATGCGGGCGTTGCGTAGAGTTCCGCATATGTGATGCGCAAACCGCGCGCATTGCCGCCCTGACGTTAAAGCACCTTGACTGGTATTCAATTCCGTTCCCCCAAGCACTACCGATGCGTCCGGTAGTCGCAAGGTTTCCCACGAGGTCCTCCAATCTCGGTCGTTGTAGTTTGGCCCCTGAAATCCGCCGGTCATAATTGCAAAAGAGAAAACACAAATGGCCGCTTCGTAGGGGTATGCAGGTAGGCCGAAAAATGAACGGGAGGGGATATGCCTCAGTCACTGGAAGTATTCATTAAAAGCACCAAAACACGTATTTTCTGGGGGTGCGCTGGGCTGTTCCAGCTAGGGCTGGCAGCGGCGGTTGCAGTGAGCGCAGCCTACACGAGCCCGACTTGGCGTTGGGTGGCTCTGGTTTTTACTCTGTTGTGGATTTATTACGGTGTAATTTTCGTGATATGGGCGCTGTGGGGTGGGTTTCCTGCTTGGAGTCATGCTTTGATGCCTGCTGCCAAGCGAGCCAAATACGCGCAGGCGTTCAAGGCCCAGGCGACGATTCCGGCAACGACATACAAATGGGGGACCCCTCGCCAAATCCTCGCGGTACACCTGGCGTTGATATTCTTGGTTGGATGGCTCTCAACACTGGTCGGTCCTTTGGTCGCTGTGTTTGGGCCGAAAGTCTGGCTGGGCGGCGGCGCTATAGGGGGACTACTGGCACTTGTGCTGAACCGGTTTTTGAAGCGCTGACTTGCACAATCGTCATCGTGGAACCGTCACGAACCCAACCCGTTCACGGCAAAGTCAGAATCAAGGGAGGATTCGAAGCCATCGCCGTTCGAAGTTTTAACTAGAAGCACCAAGAAATGGTTTCTTATGGGATGTTTTGGTTTTGTTGAGATAGTGAGCAGATTATGCGGCGGGAGTTACGTAGGTCTTGGCTGTCTTAGGCGCTCAAGGTGCCAGCACCTCGCCCTGCCCACCTCGCCTTGAGGCTGTCATAGGCAGATAGGGTCTCGACCAAATAAATGGAAATCGGGAGCAAGAGAAAGCCAACCGACCAAGACACTATTAGAAAGCTCATGCCAGGAGGCAATACGACAGCACCCGAAGCGATACACCCCCAATAGAACAACGTAAGGACCACAGCGACACGGACCACCCCTCGGGCGAGGCCCCTGTACCCCGACGGTGGCAACAAAGACCGAGCACGGAACATAGAAAAAACTCGCCAAAGAATGAGCAGCAACCCTAAGTACTCCGGTGCCGGGGCCAGAGGAGCTGTAAGCGGGTAAAAAACAGCTCCGTAGCCCAGCAATGTCTGAAAGGCGCCTAGCCAGGACCACACCGCCACCATGCCTGAAAATTTGAACACAAATCCGAACGGCGCGAGACACCAGGGAAGCAGCATTGACACCGCCAGTAGCGTGAACCCAAATAGATAGACCCAACTGACCCGCGGAGCGCGGACAGACGGCAAGGTGCAATTCAATGCAGGTTGTGGCGCTGAAGGCATGCCGCCCCCGTTTGGGAAGGGAGTAGCTTGAGCGGAGGAAGTTACGTCAGGCATATCGATTAGCCCCTCAAGGTGCCAACAACCCGCCCAGCACGCCACGCTTTGAAGCTGTCGTAGGCTGATTTGACTTCAACCCAATAAATGGAAATTGGGAACAAGACGGTGCTCAATAGCCAAGCCTTGACGAAACCAGCACCTACGGG
>CAITQH010000261.1 GCA_903894475.1 uncultured beta proteobacterium | reverse complement strand
GCCAAAAATTCTATGACCGTTGACGCTGCGTTGCAGTCGCCCAAATTTTGAACAATATCGGAGCCCTGAACCAAAAGCGATCCGACTCAAATTCCATTTCTGAGATGATCCAGGGCCATGAACGCGAACTCAAATGTCGAGACGACTATGCCACTGCGATGCGCTGTATATGCCCGCGTGTCGGTAGCCGACCGTCAGAGCAGCGCACTGACATCAATCGACGCCCAAGTAGATTCGTGCCGGGCTTTCATTAAGAGCCAACTAGATCTGGGCTGGGCCATGGTGGAGCCCGTCTACCTGGACGATGGTGTATCGGGGGCCACCCTGCAACGTCCTGGCCTTCTGGCGCTGTTAGAGGACGTTCGGCAAGACAAAATTGATATGGTGGTCGTGCATCGGCTTGACCGGCTCAGCCGCAGTGTGCAGGATGTGACCGACGTGATCCCGTTGCTTGGCATCCAAGGGGTAAATTTGGTCAGTGTCACAGAACCCGCCATAAATACCAACACATCAATCGGATTGCTGAGCGTACACATACTGACCAGCTTTGCGCAATTTGAGCGAGAAATCATCGGTGAGCGCACTCGTGACAAGTTGGCAGCCATGCGAGCCAAAGGCATGTGGCAGGGCAATGGCACGCCACTGGGCTACACCGTTGATTTTGAAATGCGGGTGGTCGTCGTGGACACAGATGCACGCTTGGTTGAAGACATCTTTCGCCGCTACTTGTCCAGCGATGGCATGACGGAGTTGATCTCCTTTCTGCAAAAGCAGAATGAGAGGAACAAGACCTGGCTGACCCGGGATGGCAAAAAACGTGGTGGCCTGGTGCTCGACCGCACGGCGGTCTACCGAATCTTGAACAACCGGATGTACCTCGGCGAAGCACTCTTTTACGGCGAATGGCACAGCGGAATTTATCCCTCCATCATCGCCCCCGATCTGTGGCAACAGGTTCAAGATAAGCTTGCGCAGCGCGCCCGGCGCAAAGGTGTTCCCAATGAGACGCGCAACCCGCTTGATTTTCCCCTGATCGGCAAGCTGTACTGGCACGACGGGCGCGCGTTCAAGTTTTTCAAATCATCGCCACGCGATCAGAAACAATATTTGTACTACGTGGCCCCCGCCACCGCAGAGGAAAAAGCTTCTGGCACTGGCCCGGTCAATATGGCAGCCCATCAGGTCCAGGATATCGTCATTGAACAGTTGCGTACTCATTTGAAAGATCCGCAAGAGTGGTTGGCCCGCCTGGTTGAATTGGCGACGGGACATCAAACGCTGGAAGAAGCAGACATTGTGCGTGCTCTGAAACAGTTGGATGAGGCGTGGCCCTCGTTCACACCCCAAACCCAGGCTCATACTTTGTTCACCTTGGTGGATCGGGTTAACATGTTTCCAGCCAAATTGGCCATCAAGTTCAATCTGGCAGCGATCCTGACCATGGTCAGGGAAATCGGGAGTCAACGGACATCTGTGACAGTGGCGAGGTAGCGACTGATCAGCAGGAAAGACAAGTTTGACTTGGCTTCTCTGGTCACCAGCGCGTTCATACGAACCCCTATCAAACAAGGAGTTTCAAATGAACGACACCACCATCAACAGCGGCATTCACACCCGATCGGCCGAAAGGCAATCGGCCATTGAGTCTGACAATCTCTTGGACGGTTTGCTTTTTGACAGCACCGGCGCCCTCATGCCGCACAGGCAAACTCGCAGGAATGGGCGTCTGATCCGTCAATATGTCTCCAAATCCAAGGTGGAATCGGTTGAAGTAGGCCGAAAGCAAGAATGCGCCCCGGCTTTGGAAATTGAAGCGGAGGTCGTGAGAATGGTCAAAGCAGAACTCATCAGACAGCAGGCCGTCGTCATTGCTGCTGGCTTGCTTTTCAAACTCCATGGCGAACCGCTTACTCAAAATGACAGGGAGGCGAAATATGTTCACGGCCGACTGGTCGAGGTTTGGGATCTGCTATTTTCCAGCGAGCGCATCCGGATCGTCCAAATGCTGATCGAACGGATTGATCTGACAGTGGACGGGTTCGTGGTGAAGTGGCGTGACTTGCCTCGCATCCAATTTGTCAGTGAATGCGCCAAGTTTGGCATGTTGAAAAAGAGATCGAACCGGCAACCAGACCCGGAGCCTGACCCAGAAGTTCACTCGCTCATTTCATGGGTGCCGTTGCCACCGGGGTTGCGTACATGGCAAGCAGCCAAGCCAGGCAAGCCGGATTGACGACAAAAGTCCGGTTGTTCATGCATCCGCACCTGCTTTACTGTGGCCGTCAGGTCAAAGTCGGGCTGTCTTTCGGACGCGATTTCATATTTCAAAAGTCCATTCTCTGTTCTCTGTCGCGACCACCTACCAGTTTTCACTTGCAAACCACCCCCGCGTAAGTTGTTGATTTTATTGAAAGTGACCTCTTGAATAGTCAAGAGGGTCACTGAGAACAGAGAGAAAAAACGGGGGAAATTGGGCCAAAAACAGGCAAAAATACCCAAATTCGATAGCGCAATAGTCAAGAGGCAATTCGCGTAAGTGCGCGCCACCATTAAGTTTTTAGACGAAAAAAAGCCCAACTGAAAACAGTTGGGCTTTTTGTGTATGGTGGAGCTGGGGAGATTCGAACTCCCGTCCGCAAGCCATCTTCGAGCAGATCTACATGTTTAGTGGTCTGATTTGAGTCTCGCCACCTGTGTCGCGCAGTCACACGCTACACAGGACGCCAGCACCCTATTTTCTTGCCCTCAACCAAGGTACCCGGTTCAGAGCCAGCCGATGTGTATGACCTTACAGCCGGGAGCTCTCAGCTTGCGCTAAAAACCCCTTGCCCAGCCCACCGGCCTGCTGTTGTAAGGCTCACTGGTTATTAAGCAGCGAGTGCGAAACGTTCGTCGTTTGCAGTTAGTTTTTTTGAATCTGTTTTACGAGCGCATTCAGCTCGACATGCACCACAGCGATTCCGTACCCACGTCGAAACCAGTGCAGCCCCAAGCGTTGCATTTTAGGCCTTGCCGGGCAATTGCAAGCGCGAACGCGAAATATTGTCGCCAATCACGCAGCAGAGGCGTTGGCCCTTTGCGTAGCAAAAAGGTAATTGACACTCGTGTCAGTATGTAGCCAGTAGCGCCGTGTCAGCGGGTTGTATCCCATGCCTCGGGTGTGCAGCAAATCAAGATTGCCGGAGCGGCAGTAAGAAGCCAGTTCACTGGGCCGTATCATCTTGGCAAATTCATGGGTGCCGCGCGGCAGCAAACCCAGCACATACTCGGCGCCCACAATGGCCAGCAGGAAGGATTTCGGATTGCGGTTCAAGGTGGAGAAGAAGACCCAGCCACCGGGCTTGACCAGTGCGGCGCAGGCGCGCACCACGGAAGCGGGATCGGGCACATGTTCAAGCATTTCCATGCAGGTCACCACATCAAAGCTCTGCGGTTGCTGCTCTGCCAGCGCTTCGACACTGACTTCACGGTACTCCAGGCTCGGTGTCTGCGCCTCCAGTGCGTGCAACTGGGCCACCCGAAGCGCTTTGCTGGCAAGGTCAATGCCCGTTACTTGTGCACCGCCACGCGCCATCGCGTCGGCCAGAATGCCACCGCCACAACCAACGTCAAGAACCCGTTGACCATTGATAGGAGAAATACCATTGATCCATTCAAGTCGCAGAGGGTTGATCTGGTGCAGGGGACGAAATTCACCTTCCATGTCCCACCAACGATGGGCGAGGTCAGAAAACTTGGCCAGTTCGGCGGGATCAGCGTTCAGTGTTGAAGTCATGGGTAGATTATCGACAAAACAAAAAGCCCCGGCAGGCGGGGCTTTTTGAGGCAGGCTTGATGCCCGCTTTTTGGAAGGGCCGAGCTATCAGTTAGCGCGGGTACCGACCACTTCGATCTCAACGCGACGGTTCTTGGCTTGACCTTCTTTGGTCTTGTTGTCAGCCACCGGTTGCTTCTCGCCCTTGCCTTCGGTGTAAACACGGTTTTTCTCAATACCCTTGGTCACGAGATAAGCCTTCACAGCTTCGGCCCGACTAACAGACAGTTTCTGGTTGGAGGCATCTGAACCAATAGAGTCGGTATGACCAACAGCGATGATCACTTCCAGATTGATGCTCTTGACCTTGCCTACCAGATCATCCAGTTTCGCTTTGCCTTCGGCCTTCAGCACAGCCTTGTTGAAGTCAAAGAATGCATCAGCAGCGTAAGTCACTTTGGTGGCAGCAGGAGGCTGTGCAGCGGGAGCAGGGGCGGGTGCCGGGGGCGGTGGTGGTGCCACGACAGGAGCCGGGGCCGGAGCAGGAGCCGGCGCCGGAGCAGGTGCCGGAGCAGGCTTGGGAGCCACGATGGCGCCATCACAACCGACAGCTGCTGTAGCGGGCGTCCAGGTGGCATCGCGCCAGCACAACTCGCTTGTACCGTTCTTCCAGGTAATCCCGGTAGCGCTGACCCAGTTGTCAACGGATTGGGCGCCAGCCACGGCCGAGAGTGCTGCGGCAGCAACCAGCATTGCCAGTTTGTTCAGTTTCATCATGGTTCTCCTAAAGGAAAAAAGCCGCAGCAGCGCGGCGAGTATTTATAAGACGCTGCGGGTGCCCATCACCCATAACGTTCACGCCATTGTGCCACAGTCAGATTGGCCCTAAACCCGAAACCAGAGCGCAAGGCTTACAAATTTGAAAGCGGCCGATAAAGGCACTTCACCGTTGCACAGAAGCCACAAGAAGGGTCCTTTACCTTTAGAATCAGGGCTTGCCTTTTGACTCCCGCTCCAGCCACGATCGCCCCATGACCCAGTTCGCCAAAGAAACCCTGCCCATCAGTCTTGAAGAGGAAATGCGGCGCAGCTACCTCGACTACGCCATGAGCGTGATTGTGGGTCGCGCCCTGCCCGACGCAAGGGACGGTTTGAAGCCGGTACACAGGCGCGTGCTTTTTGCCATGCACGAGCTCAACAACGACTGGAACAGGCCCTACAAGAAATCGGCCCGTATTGTGGGTGACGTTATAGGCAAGTACCACCCGCACGGTGACAGCGCGGTGTATGAAACCATTGTCCGCATGGCGCAGGATTTTTCTCTGCGCCATATGCTGGTGGACGGCCAGGGTAATTTCGGATCGGTCGACGGCGACAACGCCGCAGCCATGCGCTACACCGAAATCCGCATGTCCAAGATCGCGCATGAGTTGTTGGCAGATCTGGACAAGGAGACGGTTGACTTCGGTCCCAATTACGATGGCTCCGAGAAAGAGCCGCTGGTCATGCCAACGCGGCTGCCCAATTTGCTGGTCAACGGCTCTGGCGGTATTGCCGTGGGCATGGCAACCAACATTCCGCCGCACAACCTCAACGAGGTAGTGGACGCCTGCCTGCACTTGCTGCGCAATCCGCAGGCTTCGATCGATGAACTGATGGAAATCGTGCCAGCGCCCGACTTTCCGACGGGCGGAATCATTTACGGCATCAACGGCGTCAAGGATGGTTACCGTACCGGGCGCGGGCGCGTTGTGATGCGTGCCAAATGCCATTTTGAAGACATTGACAAGGGCCAGCGTCAGGCCATCATCGTCGACGAATTACCTTACCAGTGCAACAAGAAGACCTTGCAGGAACGCATGGCGGAGTTGGTGCACGAAAAGAAGATCGAAGGCATCAGCCACATTCAGGACGAATCCGACAAGTCAGGCATGCGCCTGGTGATTGAACTCAAACGTGGTGAAGTCCCTGAAGTCGTGCTGAACAACCTGTACAAGCAGACGCAGTTGCAGGACACTTTTGGCATGAACATGGTGGCGCTGATCAATGGCCAACCCAAGCTGTGCAACCTCAAAGATCTGATCGAAGTTTTTCTGGAACACCGCCGTGAAGTGGTAACACGGCGCACCATCTTCAACCTGCGCAAGGCGCGCGAACGCGGCCACGTGCTCGAAGGTCTGGCCGTGGCGCTGGCCAATATCGACGACTTCATCGCCATCATCCGCAACGCCCCGACGCCCCCGGTGGCCAAGGTCGAACTGATGGCCAAGCCCTGGGACAGCAAGCTGGTGCGTGAAATGCTCACGCGCAGCCGCTCTGATGGCGGCACCGTCAACGCCGACGACTACCGCCCGGATGGGCTTGAGAAGGCCTACGGCATGGGTCAGGACGGTTTGTATCGTCTGTCAGAAACCCAGGCGCAGGAAATTCTGCAGATGCGGCTGCAACGCCTTACCGGGCTGGAGCAGGACAAGATCGTCGCCGAATACAAAGAGGTGATGGCCGAAATTGACGACCTGCTGGACATTCTTTCGCGCCCGGAGCGGGTCTCGATCATCATCAGCGACGAGCTCAGTGCCATCAAGTCAGAGTTTGGCCAGACCAAGCTGGGCGCCCGGCGCAGCCTGGTGGAGTACAGCTCGTTTGACCTCAGCACCGAAGACCTGATCACACCAACCGACATGGTGGTAACGCTCTCGCACAGTGGCTATATCAAGAGCCAGCCACTGAGCGAATACCGGGCACAAAAGCGCGGTGGGCGGGGCAAACAGGCCACTGCCACCAAGGAAGACGATTGGGTGGATCAGCTCTTTATTGCCAACACGCACGATTACATCCTGTGCTTCAGCAACCGCGGACGCCTGTATTGGCTCAAGGTCTGGGAAGTGCCGCAGGGTTCGCGCGGCTCGCGTGGTCGACCGATCGTCAACATGTTCCCACTGGCAGAAGGCGAAAAAATCAACGTCGTCTTGCCACTGACAGGCGACAAGCGCAGTTTTCCGGCCAGCCAGTACGTGTTCATGGCAACCTCCATGGGTACCGTCAAGAAAACGGCGCTCGACGAATTCAATAACCCACGCAAGGGCGGCATCATTGCCGTCAACCTCGATGATGGCGACTACCTGATCGGCGCCGCCCTGACCGACGGGCAGCACGATGTCATGCTCTTTAGCGACGGTGGCAAGGCGGTGCGCTTTGATGAAAACGACGTACGCCCGCTGGGTCGAAATGCTCGTGGCGTGCGCGGCATGACGCTGGAGGACGGTCAGAGCGTGATTGCCATGCTGGTGGCGGAAGATGAGCAGCAGAGCGTCCTGACGGCGACGCAAAACGGCTTTGGCAAGCGCACTGGCATCACCGAGTACACACGCCATGGCCGTGGCACCAAGGGCATGATTGCCATCACCCAGTCGGAGCGCAACGGCAAGGTCGTCGCAGCGACGCTGGTACACGCCGATGACGAAATCATGCTGATCACCGACAAGGGTGTTCTGGTGCGCACACGGGTCAGTGAGATTCGCGAACTCGGTCGCGCCACTCAGGGCGTCACCCTGATTGGTCTGGACGAAGGCTCCAAACTCAGCGGCTTGCAGCGCATCGTCGAGAACGACGCCAACCCGCTGACCGATGACGCAGTGGGTGACGATGAAGCGCCCCTATAACTTCTCGGCCGGGCCGGCTGCGATGCCGCAGGAAGTGCTGACGCAGGCAGCGGGCGAAATGCTCGACTGGCATGGCAGCGGTATGAGCGTGATGGAAATGAGCCATCGCGGCAAGGAGTTCATCTCGATCTACGAGCAGGCGCAAGCGGACCTGCGGGAGTTGCTGGCCGTGCCAGAGCAGTTCAGGATTTTGTTCATGCAGGGTGGTGGTCTGGCTGAGAACGCCATTGTTCCGCTGAACCTCTCGCGCGCTGGCACTGTGGACTTTGTGGTGACCGGCAGCTGGAGCCAGAAGTCGCTGCAGGAGGCGGCCAGATATTGCGCAGCGAATCTTGCCGCCAGCAACGAGGCAGACGGACACACCACACTGCCGATGCCGCTGAACTGGCGCTTGAGCAAGAACGCCAGCTACCTGCATCTGTGCAGCAACGAGACCATCCACGGCGTTGAATGGCACGAGTTGCCCGACCTCAAAGCCATCGGCTATGACAGCCCACTGGTGGTTGACTGTTCGTCGCATATTGCATCACGACCCATGGACTGGAGCCGCATTGGCGCGGCGTTTGCCGGTGCACAAAAAAACCTGGGGCCGGCGGGTCTGACACTGGTGGTTGTCAGACAGGACCTGCTGGACCGTGCCCTGCCGATCTGCCCGAGCGCCTTCAACTACAAGACGGTGGCTGACAACCAATCGATGTTCAATACGCCGCCCACCTATGCCATCTATATGGCGGGCCTTGTTTTCAAATGGCTGAAAAGCCAGGGTGGCATCGCTGCCATGGAACAGCGTAACCAGGCCAAGGCTGCACTGCTGTATGACGCCATAGACAGTTCGCAGCTGTACTACAACAAGGTGGCCCGTGATTGCCGTTCGCGCATGAACGTGCCCTTCTTTTTGCGCGATGAAAGCCTGAGCGAAGCATTCCTGAGTGGCGCGCGCGAGCATGGTCTGCTACAACTCAAGGGTCACAAGTCGGTTGGCGGCATGCGCGCCAGCATCTACAACGCCATGCCCATCGAGGGCGTGCAGGCGCTGGTCGATTACATGCTGGAATTCCAGCGAAGCCGGGCCTGAACCATGACGACACCCACACCCGCTCTGCCAACCCTGCCAGAACTTCGCATCCAGATTGATGCCATTGACCAGCAGTTGCTGACCTTGCTCAACAGCCGCGCACTGGTCGCCGAAAAAGTTGGCGATGTAAAGAAACGCGAAGGCACTGCATTTTTCAGACCCGACCGCGTGGCGCAAGTCATAGAAAAAATCCAGTTGACCAATCCGGGGCCTCTGAAAGGTCCGCATGTGGCAGCGATCTGGCGCGAAATCATGTCGGCCTGTCTGGCGCTTGAAGCGCCACAGCGGGTCGCTGTGCTGGGGCCGGCGGGCACTTTTTGCGAGCAGGCGGCGATTGAATTTTTTGGCGGCGCAGCGGACCTGATTTACTGCGCCAATTTTGATGAGGTGTTTCACGCCACGGCAGCGGGCAGCGCGCAATACGGCGTGGTAGGCGTTGAGAATTCGACCGAAGGCATGGTCACGCGATCCCTTGATCTGTTCTTGCACACCCCGACCCATGTGATCGGCGAAGTCACGCTCCTGATTCGGCACAACCTGCTGCGCCTGGAAAATTCCGTGGAGGGCATTGAAGCGGTATTGGCCCATCCGCTGGCACTGGCACAATGCCAGGCGTGGCTGTCCAAACATTTGCCGCACGCTGAGCGCAGGCCTGTTTCGAGCAACGCCGAGGGCGCCCGTCTGGCCACGACCAACCCGGCATGGGCCGGACTGGCCAGCGAGCGCGCGGCAACCCAGTTTGGTTTGCACATTGCAGCCCACGCGATTCAGGACGAGGCTTACAACCGCACGCGCTTTGCCATCATCTGCCTGCCGCAAACGGTAGAGACACCTCCACCAACAGGCCGGGACTGCACCAGCCTGATCGTGTCGGTACCGAACCGGCCTGGCGCCGTGCATGACTTGCTGGTGCCACTGAAGACGCACGGCGTGTCGATGACGCGTTTCGAATCACGCCCGGCTCGCACCGGTCAATGGGAATATTATTTCTACATCGACGTTCAGGGTCACCCTTCGCAGCCGCATGTGGCGGCAGCACTGGCGGATTTGCAAAAGCTTTCTGCCTTTTACAAACTTCTGGGTAGCTACCCGGTAGCCGAATAATGTTTGAGCAACTCGGCGTCATCGGTTGTGGTTTGATGGGTGGCTCGTTCGCGCTGGCCCTCAAGCGCGCCGGCCTGGTGAAGCGTGTGGTCGGTTACAACAAATCGATTCAGAGCACCGAGGACGCGCGAGAACTCGGGGTGATCGATGTTGCTGCCACTTCAGCGCCACAGGCCGTTGCCGGGGCCGATATCGTGCTGCTCGCGGTGCCCGTCGCAGCAACAGAAGCCACGCTCAAATCGATCCAGCATCTGGTGACACCCGAGATGCTGATCATGGATGTTGGCTCCACTAAACGGGACGTCATCGATGCTGGCCGCAGGGCACTGCGCGAGCAAATCGGATCCTTCGTGCCAGCGCATCCAGTGGCAGGTCGGGAAGTCTCTGGAGCCGAAAATGCCGATGCCGACCTGTACCACGGCAAACAGGTGATCCTGACACCGATTGAACGCACGCTCCCGGCGCAACTGCAAAAAGCGTTCGAGGTCTGGAGCGCGCTGGGCTGTCGCGTTGTCAAGATGTCGCCTGAATCGCACGACGCGGCATTTGCCGCCGTTAGTCATTTGCCGCATCTGCTTTCGTTTGCGCTCATGAACTCAATCTCGGCACAGCCGCAGGGCAAAGAATATCTGTCACTGGCCGGACCAGGTTTTCGCGATTTTTCACGGATCGCCGCCAGCGACGCCAAGATGTGGCGCGACATCATGCTGTCGAACCACGAAGAGTTGCTCTCACAGCTGAAAATTTTCCAGCACAGCCTGCAGGCACTGGAATTGATGATCTCGAGCGGCAATGGCGAGGCGCTGGAGGGGCTGATCGATCGCGCCAGTCTGAGCCGTGCCAAGTGGCGCATGGGACAGCCCCCGAAATAATGTTTTCGACCGCGTTTCTTGACATTCCGCATTTGACGTCGGCCGGGGGCACCGTCGTGCTGCCAGGCTCCAAGAGCATTTCCAATCGGGTGCTCCTGCTGTCTGCGCTCAGCCATGGCAGTACGACCCTGCACGATCTGCTCGACTCGGACGACACCCGTGTGATGCTCGACGCCCTGCGCGCGCTGGGTTGTGGCGTGCATCAGGAAGGAACCAGCACCCGAATCGACGGCTTGGCTGGCGCGCCACGCAACGCCGCAGCCCGCTTGTTCATGGGCAACGCCGGCACGGCCATCCGTCCGCTCACGGCTGCCCTGGCAGTGATGGGCGGCGACTTTGAACTCAGCGGTGTGCCCCGCATGCACGAGCGGCCCATTGGCGATCTGGTCGATGCACTGCGCCAACTCGGCTGCCAGATTGAATACTTGGGACAAACCGGCTACCCACCGCTGCGTATTGGCAAACCCACCCTGTCGCTGCAGCAGCCGATCCGTGTTCGGGGCGATGTATCAAGCCAGTTCCTGACCGCCTTGCTGATGGCCCTGCCCTTGGCCGCGTCCAGCCAGGACATCCGGATTGAGGTGGTAGGTGAGTTGATCTCGCGGCCCTACATCGAAATAACGCTCAAGCTGCTAGCGCGCTTTGGCATTGAGGTTGTGCGTGATGACTGGCAATACTTCACGATTGCGGCTGGCAGCCAGTTCAAGTCTCCCGGCACGCTGCATGTGGAGGCTGACGCCTCGTCAGCCAGCTATTTTGTTGCCTTGGGTGCGCTCGCACAGCCCAACGCACCGCGCAATTGCCTGCGCATCGAGGGCGTTGGCGCCGACTCGATCCAGGGCGATATCCGCTTCGTTGAAGCGGCACGGATGATGGGCGCAATTGTGCTGAGCGGTCCGAACTGGCTGGAGATCTCACGCGGCGAGTGGCCGCTTAAAGCCATCGAGCTGGACTGCAATCACATCCCGGATGCTGCCATGACACTGGCCATCATGGCCTTGTATGCTCAGGGCACAACGACTTTGCGCAACATTGCCAGTTGGCGTGTCAAGGAAACCGATCGGCTTGCCGCCATGGCCTGCGAGTTGCGCAAGCTCGGTGCCAGCGTGCAGGAAGGCCCGGATTTCATTCGCATCACCGCTCCAGCCACCAGCGCCGACTGGAGAACTGCCAGCATCCACACCTACGATGATCACCGCATGGCCATGTGCTTTGCCCTGGCAGCCTTCAATCCGGCCGAACTGCCAGTGCGCATAGAGGACCCCAAATGCGTTGCCAAGACCTTTCCAGACTACTTCGAAGCGCTGTTTTCTGTGGTGCACTCACCAAGCGCCAGCATCCCTGTCGTCTGCATTGACGGCCCCAGCGCATCCGGCAAGGGCACGCTGGCTGCGGCACTGGCCAGCCGCCTGGGCTACCACCTGCTGGACTCCGGCTCGCTCTACCGCATCAGCGCACTGGCCGCCGTGCAGGCCGGACTGGCGCTCGACGCCGCGCATGAGCAGGCGATTGCCGACCTGGTGAAGGGATTGGCCATCCAGTTTGCGGTTGACCGGGTGCTCCTGAACGGCCTTGACATCAGCGAGGCGATTCGCAGCGAGGAGGCGGGCATGAATGCCTCCCTGGTGTCAGCCTTGCCGCAGGTTCGGCTGGCCCTGGTTGCCCTGCAACATGGCTTCAGACAGTTGCCGGGACTGGTCGCAGACGGCCGTGACATGGGAACGGTGATCTTCCCGGCTTCCACGCTCAAGGTGTTTTTAACGGCCAGCGCCGAACAGCGCGCCCAGAGGCGCCATAAACAATTGATTTCAAAGGGAATTTCGGCTACACTCGCATCCCTTTGCGCTGATTTGCAGGCGCGTGACGCGCGGGATTCGTCCCGCAGCGTGGCGCCTTTGAAAGCGGCGCAAGACGCCCGGTTGCTGGACAACTCGAACTTGACGATTGAAGAATCGGTCGAGCTGGTTTTGAACTGGTGGCAGGGCACGCAAGCTTTCGAAGCAGTTTAAAAGCTTGCACCGGTCCACACAGGCCCTTTCGCGCAGCACATTGCGCACTGCTTGTGTGGTTCTAAAACTGAACCGCGGAATTATCCGCAATCAAAAATGTCAGAATCTTTTGCCGCCCTGTTTGAAGAGTCCCTGCAACGCACCGAGATGCGTCCGGGCGAAGTTATCACTGCTGAAGTGATTCGCATCGAACACAGTTTTGTTGTTGTCAACGCTGGCCTCAAGTCAGAGGCCTATGTGCCGCTCGAAGAATTCAAGAGTGACAAGGGCGAAATCGAAGTCCAGGTTGGCGACTTCGTATCGGTTGCCATTGGCTCGATCGAAAACGGCTACGGCGACACTATCCTGAGCCGTGATACCGCCAAGCGTCTGGCGTCCTGGATGAGTCTGGAAAAAGCACTGGAAACCGGCGAGTTCGTCACCGGCACCACCAGCGGCAAGGTCAAGGGAGGACTCACGGTCCTGGTCAACGGCATCCGCGCCTTCCTGCCCGGCTCGCTGGTCGACACCCGTCCCACCAAGGACCTGTCACCCTACGAAAACAAGACACTCGAATTCAAGGTCATCAAGCTTGACCGCAAGCGCAACAACGTCGTCCTGTCACGCCGCGCGGTGGTTGAAGCCAGCATGGGCGAAGAACGCGCCAAGCTGATGAACACCCTCAAGGAAGGTTCCATCGTTCAAGGTGTTGTCAAGAACATCACTGAATACGGCGCCTTCGTCGACCTCGGTGGCATTGACGGTCTGCTGCATATCACCGACATGGCCTGGCGCCGCGTGCGTCACCCCAGTGAAGTGGTGACTGCGGGTCAGGAAATCACGGCCAAGATCCTGAAATTTGATACCGAGAAGAACCGCGTATCGCTCGGCCTCAAGCAGATGGGCGACGATCCCTGGATGGGTGTTAACCGTCGCTACCCGCAAGGCACGCGCATGTTCGGCAAGATCACCAACATCGCTGACTACGGTGCTTTTGTGGAACTCGAGCCCGGCATTGAAGGTCTGGTGCATGTCAGCGAAATGGACTGGACCAACAAGAACGTGGCCCCCAGCAAAATCGTTGCCCTGGGCGATGAAGTTGAAGTGATGGTTCTGGAAATCGACGAAGACAAACGTCGTATCTCGCTGGGCATGAAGCAGTGCAAAGCCAACCCATGGCAGGAATTTGCGCAAAACACCAAGCGTGGCGACCGGGTCAAGGGCCCGATCAAGTCGATCACCGACTTCGGCGTGTTTGTCGGGCTGGCCGCCGGTATCGACGGACTGGTGCACCTGTCGGATCTGTCCTGGAACGAAGCCGGCGAAGCCGCTGTGCGCGAGTACAAAAAGGGTCAGGAAGTCGAAGCCCTGGTGCTGGCAGTGGATGTGGACCGCGAGCGCATCTCGCTGGGCATCAAGCAACTGGACTCCGATCCTTTCACGACCTTTGCCACCATCAACGACAAGGGCCAGGTTGTGACCGGCAAGGTCCGATCAGTGGATGCCAGAGGGGCCGAGATCGATCTGGGCGACGACATCATCGGTTATCTGCGTGCCAGCGAAATCTCGCGTGACCGCGTCGAGGATGCGCGCAACGTGCTCAAGGAAGGTGACGAAGTCACCGCCGTGGTCGTCAACGTGGACCGCAAGGCACGCAACATTCAGTTGTCGATCAAGGCCAAGGATGCAGCCGATCAAAACGAAGCCATGGCGACTTTGAGCCAGACCTCGGCACGCGAAAACGCCGGCACCACGAGCCTGGGCGCTTTGCTGCGCGCCAAACTCGATAACAACGAAAAATAGAGAGAAGACTGTCATGCCGGACTTGATCCGGCATCCATGCTGCGAAATGCCTGCAAAGGCATCGCAACATGGATTGCGGCTCAAGGCCGCAATGACAACCTCGACTATTGGCAACTATCAGAAATGACTCGCTCTGACTTGGTCGAAGAACTGGCTGCCAGATTTGGACAGCTCACCCACCGCGATGCAGAATTCGCGGTCAAGGCCATTCTGGACGCCATGAACGCGGCGCTGGTGCGCGGGCATCGAATTGAAATTCGCGGTTTTGGCAGCTTTTCCATCAATCACCGCCCTCCTCGAATCGGGCGCAATCCGCGTAGCGGTGCCAGTGTCGAAGTGCCGGAAAAGCGTGTCCCTCACTTCAAGCCTGGCAAGGCCCTGCGCGAGGCGGTCGACCTGCGCACGGTCGAGCTTGAAGGCAAGCGCAAGTCTTGACCGTTAGAATCAACCCGTCATTGGGGAGATCGATGAAAAACCTTCTGTGGCTGCTTAAGTGGATACTTAAGGTTGCCATTTTTTTTACCTTGTTTGCCTTCGCCCTGAATAACCAGCAAGACACCACGGTGCATTTCTTCTTTGGCACCTACTGGCGCGCGCCTCAGGTTCTGGTGGTGCTGGGTGCTTTCGCAGCGGGCGTCGCTGTCGGCGCACTGGGCATGGTGCCGCACTGGCTGAAGCAGCGCCGCGCCGCCAAACTGAGTTCACTGCCCAGCGTCGAATCACAGCCCGTGCCGGCCACAAGCATTCATCTGCCGCATGAACTTTGACTTGAGCTGGATATTGCTGGGTCTGCCCCTGGCCTTCGTGGCGGGATGGCTAGCCTCCCGCTTGGACCTGCGCCAACTTCGCCTGGAAAATCGGCAGGCACCCAAAGCCTATTTCAAAGGTTTGAATTTTCTCCTCAATGAACAACAGGATCAGGCGATCGATGCCTTCATCGAAGCGGTGCAGAACGACCCGGACACCTCGGAGCTGCACTTTGCGCTGGGAAATCTGTTTCGTCGTCGCGGCGAATATGAACGTGCCGTTCGTGTGCATGAGCACCTGCTGTCGCGCGGCGACCTGAACCAGACAGATCATCAGCGTGCTCAGCACGCGCTGGCTCTTGACTATTTGAAAGCCGGCCTGCTCGATCGCGCCGAGGCCGCCCTGCTCAAGCTCGAAGGTACCCCGTTTGAAGCGCAGGCACGGCTTGCCCTGCTGGCCAATTACGAGCGCAGCCGCGACTGGCCACAGGCGGCCCTGGTCGCCCAGAAGTTGACTTCCGCTGGCCAGGGAAATTTCGACAGCCGACTGGCCCACTATCTGTGCGAACAGGCTGATGCATGTCAGTCCAGTCAGAACTCTGCCCAAGCCCTGACTTTGCTGCATCAAGCCATTGCAACGGCACCCGAAGCGCCGAGACCGCGAATCGACCTGGCGCAGTTATTGGCGAGCCAGGGCAATGTGCAGGAAGCGTATGCAGCGTTGGAACTCGCACTGCAAACCTCGGCGGCGGCTGTGCCCCTGATGGCCATCGCTTTGGCCAAGCTGGCCATCCAGTCCGGGCATACGGCGCAGACGCTCAAGCTGCTCAAGAGCCATTACGAAGCGACCCCCTCGCTGGACGTGCTCGACGCCATCGTCGCCCTGGAGGCGACCCTTACAACACCTGCGCCAACAGCACGCGACTGGTACGTGCGACACCTTGAGCATGAACCCTCTCTGGTGGCAGCTGCCAAGTGGATCGCTGGCGAAAAGCTCGAGCATGAGCAATTTCATCCTCAAGTGCAGCGCGCTCTGGACCATGCTGTCAAACCCCTGATGCGATACCGCTGCGCCGCCTGCGGATTCGAGGCGAAGCAGCACTTCTGGCAATGCCCTGGTTGCCAAGCCTGGGACAGTTATCCGGCCAGACGGGTGGAAGAGTTATGACCAAGCAATGGAACGCCATGAATATTTCGAAAGAATCCCTGTCCAGGGCCTGCGTGCTGGTGGTCGGCGATGTCATGCTTGATCGTTACTGGTACGGTGAGGTTGATCGCATCTCACCAGAAGCGCCTGTGCCCATCGTACGCATCACGCGCGAAGAGGAACGCAGCGGCGGTGCCGCCAATGTGGCCTACAACGTCGTCACGCTGGGCGCCAGGTCCTCGCTGCTGACTGTGGTCGGCAATGATGAGGCAAGCCATAAGCTGGAGTCTCTGGTGCTTGGCACCGGTATCAGTGCGCACTTTGGCCGCGATCCCGATTTGAAGACAACGGTCAAATTGCGCGTCATCGGGCGCCAGCAGCAACTGCTTCGACTTGACTTCGAAAACACGCCCAAGAGCGAGGTTCTGGCCTCTCAGAGCGCTGTTTTTGCCAACTTGCTACCGGATCACCATGCGGTGCTGTTTTCGGACTATGGCAAAGGGGGCCTGGCCCACGTCGCAGACATGATTGCCCGGGCGCGCTCTGCCGGCAAGCCGATCCTGATCGACCCCAAAGGCTCAGATTACTCGCGTTACAGGAATGCCAGCGTCATCACTCCCAATCGCGCCGAACTGCGACACGTGATCGGTGCCTGGCTCGATGAATCCGAGCTGCAGACAAAATGTCAGAACTTGCGCCAGCAACTCGGACTCGATGCCGTTTTGCTGACCCGCAGTGAAGAAGGCATGACGCTGTTTGATGCGGATGGGCAGTTGCACGTCAACGCCCAGGCGCGGGAAGTGTTTGACGTCACTGGTGCCGGCGACACAGTGATTGCCACCATGGCCACGCTGGTGGCTGCCGGAGCAAGTCTGCGCCACGCGCTACCGCTGGCGAATCGCGCTGGCGGACTGGTTGTTGGCAAGTTTGGCACCGCTTCGGTTTCCTATGAGGAGTTGTTTGCATGAACCGTATCGTCGTGACCGGTGCGGCCGGCTTTATCGGCAGCAACATTGTCAAGGGTCTGAATGCGCGCGGCATCGACAACATCATCGCCGTCGATGACTTGACGCAGGGCGAAAAGTTCCGCAATCTGGCGGACCTGAAAATGGCCGATTACGTCGACGCCACCGATTTTTATGACATGTTCACGCGCGGCGCTTTCGGTGAAGTTGAAGCGGTCTTTCATGAAGGTGCCTGCAGCGACACCATGGAGAGCAACGGCAAGTTCATGCTCTTCAACAACTACACACTCTCATGCCAGTTGTTCGAAGCCTGCAGCACGAGCGGAACCCGCTTGCTTTACGCCTCCAGCGCGGCCACTTACGGCGGCTCCGACACCTTCCGTGAGGAGACGGCCTTTGAGCGCCCACTGAACGTTTACGGCTACTCCAAACTATTGTTTGACCAGCGCATGCGGCGCGAATGCGGCGTCAATTTTGAGCAACTGGCTGCCGCCAGGGGGGCACAGGTGGTGGGCTTTCGCTACTTCAACGTCTACGGTGCACGCGAGCAGCACAAGGGTCGCATGGCCAGTGTTGCCTTCCACCAGTTCAATCAGTTTGCGCTGGACGGAAAAGTCAAACTTTTCGGCGACTATGGCGGCTATGCTGCGGGCTCCCAAATGCGCGACTTTGTTTTCATTGACGACGTAGTCGCTGTCAACCTGTGGTTCCTTGATCATCCGGAAATTTCCGGCATCTTCAATCTGGGTACCGGTCAGGCGCAGCCCTTCAATGACGTCGCCGATGCCGTCGTGAACACCTTGCGCCGAAACAAGAATGAACCTGCGCTGACACATCAGGCGCTGGTGACTGACGGTCTGATCGAATATGTGAATTTTCCGGAAAACCTGCGTGGCAAGTACCAGTGCTATACCCAGGCCGACCTGAGCGCTTTGCGCAGGGCTGGCTGCAATCACGTGTTTGCCGACGTTCAGGGTGGAGTATCAAAATACGTTGACTGCCTGCTCAGTCAACCTTGAGGAGTTGCATGATGCTGAAGATTTTCCTGAGCCTGATCGCCATGCTCTACGCTGCCGTCTGCCTGGCTGGTACTGACGTGAACAAGGCCAATGCAGCTGAACTCGACAGCATCAAGGGCATTGGCCCGGCCCTGTCCGGAAAGATCCTGGACGAACGCAAGAAGGGAAACTTCAAGGACTGGAACGACTTGCTGGCGCGGGTCAAGGGGATGGGGCAGAAGAATGCGGCCAAATTTTCGGCCCAGGGTCTGACAGTCGATGAAGCGGTTTACAAAGAAGGCTCCGCCGCACCTGCCACTGATTCAGTGAAAAAATAGGGTGTAAGCGACGCCACGCATCAAGCCCGACCAATGATGCAGGCCGTGGCCATCAGTTCTTCGAGCAATGCCAGCGACACGCTGCCTGACACAGAGTAAGGGTCGAGCTCCGGTTTTTCAGCGTATTTCAGCAAGATCGATGCATTGATCTTGGACATATTGACCTGGCCCATGGTCCAGCCACCGAAACGGCGTTCGGAAATTTCTTCGTAGTGCAGCAGCACCAAATCCTTGTGGCGGGGATCCCTCTGAATATGCCCGTAGAGTTCGCTCACCGGCATGCGTCCACCTTCAATGGCCTGCAGGAATATGCCGCCGCCATAACAAAGAATGCCGGTAATACCGCACTCCGGGTTGTGTTTGCGCGATTGCGCCAAAATAGCTTCAATCGCCTCGGGGCTGGTGTCGTTGACACGACTGGCGTAAAGCAAACGGACCAACATGATCAGCCCTTCCTTGGAATGAGCGAGAGGAATTCACGTCGCAGGTTGGGGTCTTTCAGGAAGCTGCCCCGCATGACCGAATTGATCATTTTGCTGTCCATGTCTTTGACACCGCGCCAGCCCATACAAAAATGCGTTGCTTCCATCACGATAGCCAGACCATCGGGCTGCGTCTTCTGCTGAATCAGATCAGCCAGTTGCACCACCGCCTCCTCCTGAATCTGCGGTCGGCCCATGACCCACTCGGCCAACCTGGCGTACTTTGACAGTCCGATCACGTTGGTGTGTTCGTTCGGAAGCACGCCGATCCAGATCTGGCCCATGACCGGACAAAGGTGATGGCTGCAGGCACTGCGCACGGTGATCGGCCCGACAATCATCAACTCATTGAGATGCTCGGCATTGGGGAACTCGGTGATCGCTGGCGCACTGACGTAGCGCCCGCGAAACACCTCGTTGACGTACAACTTGGCGACGCGGCGTGCGGTCTGATCGGTGTTGTGATCACGTTCGGTGTCGATCACCAGACTGCTCAAGACGCCTTTCATCTTCTCTTCCACCTCATCGAGCAAGAGTTCGAGTTCCCCAGGCTCAACGAAGTCCGCGATGTTGTCGTTGGCATTGAAACGTTTGCGTGCAGCCAGCAAACGCTCCCGTATCTTCACAGATACGGGCGTACCCTCATCGGCATCGACTGGATTCATGGTGCTTTGACTTTTCATTAACATGGGATCATGTTATCAGCGTTTTGACAGTAGGGCTTTTTGTCATTTCGCCTTTCCAATCAAGCCTGACATGCTATTGAATCAATAGCGTTTTCCGTAGAGAAAGAGCAGGCTCCGCATCAAGCCAAAAGCCAACGCGTCCAGCAAACGCTGACGCAGCGGCCGATTTGCGTAAGCCGCCGGGTCAATTTGAACGCTGCCATGCAGCATGGCATCTTCCAGCCGCGCGTGCAGGTCCTGTGCAAATGCAGCGTCATCGACCACCACGTTGGCCTCCCGCGCCAGCAGCAGGCTGAGCGGATCCAGATTCGAAGAGCCTACCGTGGCCCAATGCCCATCAATGACCGCGACCTTGGCGTGCAGAAAACCTGCAGAATATTCGTATATTTCGACGCCCGCAGCCAACAGCGCCCCATAGACCGGTCGGGTCGCGTAGTACTGCATGAAATATTCGTAACGACCATGCAGCAACAAACGAACCCTGACGCCGCGCCGGGCAGCAAGAATCAGGCCCTTGCGCAACTTTCGGCCTGGTAGAAAATAGGCGTTGGCAATCATGATCTCCTCCCGCGCCGCGCCAATGGCCTTGCGGTACGCACGCTCGATGCGGGTCCGATTGCGCAGGTTGTCACGCAGCACGAGTTCCGCGCTGGTACCGTGGTTCTGAGGAGAAGGAGGTGGCCTCGCATTGTCCTTATCCGCATTCGAGCGTTCCTGCAATGCCAGCGCCAGTGCCTCCTGCAAGGCGCGCCAGGACGCTGAGAACTCGCTCTGCCGTGCCGTGCTGGCCGCCTGCAATCGCCACCAGAACAGGGCCATGGCTTCATGCATGGTCTGCACCAGCGGGCCTGTCACACGAACCGCAAAATCCAGGCGTGGCGTCTCCAGCGCGCCGTAGTTGGGATCAAAAAAATCGTCAAGAACATTGATGCCACCACAAAATGCCACACTCCCGTCCACCACGCACAATTTCCTGTGCAGACGTCGCCAGCGACTCGGAATCAGCATGCCCAAGCTCCCCAGCGGCGAAAATATCGCCCACTTGACACCTGCCTCATCAAAACGGGCCGACCATTGGGGGGAGAGGCTTGGTGTGCCAACACCGTCCATGGCCAGATAAACCGCCACGCCGCGCCACGCCGCACGCTCCAGCGCGTCAGCGACCTGTAGACCTGATGCCTCCACGTTAAAGATATAGGTCTCCATACGGACTTCATGGACGCTGCCTTCGATGGCATGCACCAGGGAAGGGAAAAAGGCTTGCGCGCCCTGCAACAACACAAGTTGATGGCCTGGACGA
This sequence comes from uncultured beta proteobacterium, assembly GCA_903894475.1. GTDB lineage: Bacteria > Pseudomonadota > Gammaproteobacteria > Burkholderiales > Burkholderiaceae_C > Rhodoferax. The sequence goes on along the minus strand of CAITQH010000261.1, from coordinate 16,233 downwards.
AGTTGCTGCATGATTTCTCTACGTAGGCGCAGGCAGCGCGAATTCCGCTATCAGCGGCAGGTGATCCGACATGCGCCACCAGATGCGCCCCCGAGGAACATGCGCTGCCAGCGGCCTCAACCCTCTGGCATAGACATAGTCCAGTTGCACCAGTGGCAGCCGAGCGGGAAAGGTCAGTTGATTGGCTCCGCTGAAGGCTCGCAAACCAGTCGGCGCCAGCGCCTGTTCAACCCCTGTTCCCCAATCATTGAAGTCTCCTGCCACTAGCAGCGGAGCATTTGATGGAATTTCCCGCTCGATGAAGCGCTGCAGTTGGGCCACCTGGCGCGTCCGGCTGGAGCGAATCAAGCCCAGGTGCACGACCACTACGTGAAGTTCCCGGTCATGCACCTTGACCTCGACATGCAGCAGGCCTCGCTGCTCAAATCGATGATCGGAAATATCTTCATGCTGATGCGCCGACACCGGCCAGCGCGACAGGACAGCGTTGCCATGCTCGCCGTGCCGGGTCAGTGCGTTCGTCCGGTACACCGCCTCGTAGCCTTCTGGCGCCAGATAATTGGCCTGCGGCAGATCTGGCCAGCGCGGAAAGTGAAGCTCTTCAACCCGGTGCAGTTTACGCACCTCCTGCAGACACACAATGTCGGCGTCAAACTGTTCAACAGCATGACCCAGATTGTGAATTTCCAGTCGGCGCCGCGGCCCGAGACCCTGCACCCCTTTGTGGATGTTGTAGGTGGCCACACGCACGATGTTCATGCGGACTCCCGGCTCAGGGCCAGGTGCGTCAACAGCAGGACCGCCTCTGCATTGGACGCCGAAGAGCATTTCTGTGCAGCTTCCCGGTACGGTAACCATTGGTAGGCCGTGTGTTCATGCGGGTTCAGGCAAATCGGCAGCCGCAGCGGCACCTGCAAGCCGAACAAGTGCTCGGTATTGCGCGTCACGCCGGGTCTGCAGTCAATCCCGGTCTCTTCATGGACCTCACGGGAAGCAGTCTGAAGATAAGACTCGTTCAGCGTGTCCTTGCTACCAGTGACCGATTGCCAGTAATCGGCCGCGTCCGCGCGCTTGATCAAGAGCACGTCCAGGGCCGGCGTGTAAATCACCACCAGCACGGACTCAGGAATTTTGTAGGCAATCGACATAAGGAAAAGGGCGCTGCTTGAACGCCCTTTCATTGTGCCTGAAGGCCCGCTACCAGTTGTTCAACCCGCTTTGGCCGGCTCCGGTGTGCGCAACCGGATGTGCAGCTCGCGCAATTGTTTTTCGTCAACCGGCGACGGCGCCTGTGTCAGCAAACACTGGGCGCGTTGCGTCTTGGGGAAAGCGATCACATCGCGGATCGACTCGGCGCCGGTCATCAAGGTGATGATGCGGTCCAGTCCGAACGCCAGTCCGCCGTGCGGCGGCGCCCCATATTGCAAGGCATCGAGCAGAAAGCCAAATTTTTCCTGTGCTTCCTCGGGCGTGATTTTCAGGGCGTCAAAGACTTTTTGCTGGACATCGGCGCGGTGAATACGAACCGAGCCCCCGCCCATCTCCCAGCCGTTGAGCACCATGTCGTAGCCTTGCGAGATGCACTTCTCGGGTGCCGTGACCATCCAGTCCTCGTGCCCCACTTTAGGCGCCGTGAAGGGATGATGCACAGCGGTGTAGCGCTGCGCTTCCTCATCAAATTCGAACATCGGAAAATCCACCACCCAGAGCGGTCGCCACGCCTTCTCGGACAAGGCGTTCTTCTTGCCGAACTCGCTGTGCCCGATCTTGATGCGCAAGGCACCGATCGCATCGTTAACGATCTTGCTCTTGTCAGCGCCAAAGAAAATCAGATCACCGTTCTGCGCTCCGGTACGTGCCAATACTTCGGTGATGGCCTTGTCATGCAGGTTCTTGACGACCGGACTCTGCAGACCAGGCCAGCGCGCACTCGCATCACCCGGGCCTTTGCTCGCGTCATTGACCTTGATATAGGCCAATCCCTTGGCGCCGTAGATTTTCACGAATTCGCCATAGGCATCAATTTCGCTACGGGCCAGACCGCCCACCTCACGTGCACCGCCTGGAACGCGCAAACCGACGACACGTCCATCCTTCATGTTGGCTGCGCCGGAGAACACCTTGAAGTCCACATCGGTCATGACGTCGGTCAGTTCGGTGAACTCAAGTTTGACCCGCAAATCGGGCTTGTCCGATCCATAGAGGTGCATTGCTTCGCTATAAGCCATCACCGGAAACTCACCCAGATCGACGCCCAGCGTGTTCTTGAAGACGGTGGTGATCATGCCCTGCACCAGATCGCGAATGTCCTGTTCAGTCAGGAAGGAGGTTTCAATATCGATCTGTGTGAACTCGGGCTGGCGGTCAGCACGCAAGTCTTCATCACGGAAACATTTGGTGAGTTGGTAATAGCGGTCATAGCCGGCAATCATCAGCAACTGCTTGAACAGTTGAGGGCTTTGCGGCAAGGCAAAAAAGTGTCCGTCATGAACACGGCTTGGCACCAGGTAGTCGCGCGCACCCTCGGGCGTGGACTTGCCAAGCATCGGCGTTTCAATATCGATGAAGCCATGGGCATCAAGGTACTTTCTCACTTCCATCGCCACCCGATAGCGCAGCATCAGGTTGTTCTGCATGTAGGGGCGACGCAGGTCCAGCACCCGGTGCGTCAGACGTGTCGTCTCGCTCAGACTCTCGTCATCGAGCTGAAACGGCGGCGTCACCGACGGGTTGAGTACGGTCAACTCATGGCATAGCACCTCGACCTTGCCGCTCTTGAGACTCGCGTTGATGGTACCGTCCGGGCGTGACCGCACCAAACCCTTGATCTGAATGCAAAATTCGTTGCGCAGACCTTCAGCGACCTCGAACATCGCGGCGCGATCCGGGTCGCATACCACCTGAACATAGCCCTCACGGTCACGAATGTCGACAAAGATGACGCCGCCATGATCGCGACGCCGATTCACCCAGCCACACAGGCTGACAGTCTGACCCAACAGGGCTTCGGTCACAAGACCGCAATAGTGGGAACGCATGGCCATAAACAACTTTCAATGCCGCCACTCCAGGCGGTGCAGGTTAATAACAAGTCAACTATTTCGGTGCACTGGCAGGCAACGAGCCTGGCGCCACCGAGCCCATGGATATGACATAAGTAAGCGCCTCATCGACACTCATCTGCAGTTCAATCACTTCCGCACGTGGAAATATCAGAAAAAATCCGCTGGTCGGGTTCGGCGTCGTTGGCACGTACGCACTGACGAAATCCGGGCCTAGTTGCGCCGCGACTTCTCCGCTGGGCGTGCCGGTCTGAAACGCGATGGTCCAGACACCTGCGCGCGGGTACTGAACCAGCATGGCAGTGCGAAACGCGTTGCCATTGCTCGAAAAAAGGGTATCCGAGACTTTCTTCACACTGTTGTAGATCGACTTGAAAACCGGGATGTGGGTAAACAGCCGCTCCCATTGCGCCAGCCACCAGCGACCCGCCACATTGGTCACCAACGCACCGGTGATCAACAGGGCAGAAAAAACCAAAACAACCCCGAGCCCCGGAATATGCCGCAGGGTCTCGATCAAAGTGCTGGCCGAACCCGGGGTCAAAGCCGCCAGCCCCGTCAGAAAACCGCCAAAAATGGCATCCAACATCCCTACCAGCCAGAGCAGGACCCACAGCGTTATGGCCAGCGGCAGCCAAACCAGCAAGCCGGTGAGCAGGTACTTTTTGATTGGCACGTCAGCCTTCTGTTTCAGGTCAATTCGAGGTCAGTGACAGGCGCAGCCACCACCGCAACCGCCGGTGGCGGACGCAGCGGGTGAATCAGCCTTGGCGGGTGCTGCCGTCTGGGCCGCGCCGTCGGCAGCCGGCTTGGCCGGGGCTGAGGCGTCCGCAGCAGCGCCTGCAGGTGCGGCGGACCCCTTGAAATCAGTGGCGTACCAGCCCGAGCCCTTCAACTGAAAGCCGGCGGCTGTCAGTTGTTTCTTGAACGCCGAGGCGCCGCATGTCGGACACTGCGTCAGTTGAGAATCCGACAATTTTTGCAGCACATCCTTGGCAAACCCGCAGGACTCGCATTTATAGGCGTAAATTGGCATGGCAATAGAGCTCGGATTTCAGGTTGCAAAGCCTTTGATTATAGGCCTTGCGGTACCGGTCAGGGCGCTGCCTAGAACCTGCTAGAAAAGGTGAAATCGGCCCACCCATTGCATGACGAGCACGCCCAGCACAAAGCCAAAGCCGCCATACAGCAGACCCTGCAACAGACGGTTGGTCCGTTTCTGCTCCAGCAGGAGCGCGTTCAGCGCCTCGGGCGACCCGGACCGGCCGCCCTTGAGAAAGTCAACCAGAAGTCGCGGCAACTCGGGAATCAGCTTGGCATAAAGCGGCGCCTCATTGCGCAATTGTTCGATCAATTTTTTGGGTCCAATCTGATCGACCATCCAGCGCTCCAGAAACGGCTTGGCGGTATTCCAGAGATCCAGATCAGGGTCGAGTTGACGGCCCAGGCCCTCGATGTTGAGCAGGGTCTTCTGCAGCAACACCAGCTGAGGCTGGATTTCAACCGAAAAGCGCCGGGACGTCTGAAACAATCGCATCAACACCAGCCCGAGCGAAAAATCCTTCAGCGGACGGTCAAAGTAGGGCTCGCAAACCGAGCGGATTGCCGACTCCAGTTCGTCAACCCGGGTCGTCGCCGGCACCCAGCCTGACTCGATGTGCAGTTCCGCCACCCTCTTGTAGTCACGTCTGAAAAACGCAGTGAAATTTTGTGCCAGATATTCCTTGTCAGACCGGCTAAGTGTTCCGATGATGCCGAAATCAAGCGATATATAGCGGCCAAAGGTCGCCGGTTCGATACTGACCTGGATGTTGCCCGGGTGCATATCCGCATGAAAAAAGCCGTCGCGAAACACCTGCGTGAAAAAGATCGTGACGCCATCACGAGCCAGTTTTGGAATATCGACACCGGCCGCGCGCAGGCGCTCAACCTGGCTGACCGGAACACCATGCATACGCTCCATGACGATCACGTCGGGCATGCAATAGTCCCAAAACATCTCCGGCACCAGCACCAGATCCAGCCCGGCCATATTGCGACGCAGCTGCGCCGCACTGGCCGCCTCACGCACCAGATCGAGTTCGTCGTGCAGGTATTTATCAAATTCGGCTGCCACCTCACGCGGCTTCAGACGCCGGCCGACGCTTGAAAAACCATCCACCCAGCCCGCCATCATGCGAATCAAACTCAGGTCTTTTTCAATCGCCAGCAACATGCCGGGGCGCAGCACCTTGACGGCGACCTCCCGAGCACGCCCATCGCGATCTCTGAGCACTGCAAAATGAACTTGCGCAATCGACGCGCTGGCAATCGGTTCGCGCTCAAAAGAGATGAAGATGTCGACCAACTTTTTCTGAAAGGAGCGCTCGATGGTGGCAATCGCCAGGTCGCTGTCAAAGGGTGGCACCCGGTCCTGCAACTTGGCCAACTCATCGGCGATGTCGGTCGGCAGCAGATCGCGCCGGGTCGACAGCACCTGCCCGAACTTGACGAAAATCGGCCCCAGGCGCTCCAGCGCCTGTCGAATCCGCTGGCCCGGCGAAGCTTCAAGATTTCGCCCCAGCGCCAGCACTCTGGCCAGCCGGTCGAGCCAAGGCTTCTGAAAAGCCGTCAGAAACAGTTCATCCAGACCGTAACGAAACATCACCCAAAAAATGAAGGCACCTCGAAACAGACGCGTCATTTGGTAGCCTTTTCGGTACCCGTCGTCGAGGTGGCTTGCATGAACTGGCGCAAAGCACTGGCCATCCCTCGGGCGGCCTGCCCCAAGGTATGGGCCTGCGCATCGCCCAGCACGCGAGCCAGGTCTTCTTCAATATCCCATCGAACATGGTCGACCAGCCAGTTGACTTCGGCTGCCAGTTGCACATCGCCCGCGATGCGCACTGCCGGCCGCTCGCCGCGCAGCACCTCCTGCGCCAGCGCCAGGGGAGACTCTTCGCTCACTGCCAGAACCAGATCAGCCTGGGTGTCTGGAGGAGCCAGGTCCAGCAGACCCGCCGCGGTGGCCACCAATCGCATCGAAAAGGAACGCCACTGCAGCAGCACGACACGCCCTCTTTGCCGTGCCAGGCGAGCCGTGGCCTGCGGTTCCTGCAGCAAAATGTGGTTCAACAGCAGAACGACGCGACGCTGGACCTCATCGACCACCCACATGGGGGGCGGCAAATCCGCAAAAGGCAGGTATTGCAGCAAACCTTCAAGCAAAGAAAAAGGGGACTGTGTTGCCATAGTCCCCTATTATTCCCTGAATCGCGTTGGCCTTACTGCAGGGCTTGCACTCCAGCCACCAGCCAGCCACTCTTGCCGCTCTTGGGCTTGGTCATGTTCCACGCTTCGCGGAACGGGCTGGCACCCGTCGATGGCTCCTCGCGAATCATGCCGGAAAACTCAACGCTCGCCATGTACTCTTCCGCCAGTTCTTCAATGCCGAGAAGCTGCGCTTCGATCATGACAACCTCCGTCAGATGGACCTGGCCGCCGGCCTGAGTTCCACGCTCGGTGATTTGGGTCTGGATTTCTTGGAGCATCGTATCGGTCATCATGGCACGCAAAGTTTCTATGTCCGATCTATCCCAGGCAGTTTGCAAAGAAATGAAATTCTTCTTGGCTGCCTGCAAAAAGCCGTCCACATCGAAACCAGCCGGAATGCCCCAGGTTTGCGAGCCCGTCAAGGCCGAACCAATGACAGAGCCAGATGCATCTGGCAAGGCGCGCAGCGAATCAAAGCTTGAATTGTTGCGCTCCCATGGACGGGCTGAGGCATCATTGCCGACATTTCCCGGGTTGTAGCTGGCGGGCGTCTGCGCAAGCGCAGCCGGCCCCGCACCCTGAAAAGCGAAAGGAGCACTGGACGCCTCACGCAAGGGACCCTGCCCTTGCGCAGCCCTGCGCGACCGCATGAACCAGCCTATCGCCATGACGACGATCAATGCCAACAGCGCAAACATCATGAATTCGGCGATGGCACCTCCGCCAATCCCCAGCGAACTCGCCAGCCAGGCCAGGCCCAAGCCCGCTGCCAGACCACCCAGCATCGCGCCCCAGGGCCGTTTCGGCGCAACCGGTGCGGCTGCAGGCGGCGTAGGAGCCGGTGCTGCCGGCTTGACCGCACCCTGTGCCGGCGCCGCTTGGCGCTGCGTCACATTACTCGATTGCTGCCCAACCGACCTGCCGCCGCCCAAGCGTTTCGCCTCGGCGTTGACACCTACGAGCAGCAGGAACACCGCGAACAGCAAGGACCAGAATTTCATGACATCTCCCAAAACATTAAAGTTCTTATATGAGGCCTGCAGGCAAAATCTCAAGCTTCAGCATTTGATTCCAACGTGAAGGGCCACCAGGCCACCCGTGAGATTGTGGTAATCGACGTGACCAAATCCACACGTTTTCATCAATTCTTTGAGCGCCTGCTGCCCCGGGTGCATGCGGATGGACTCAGCCAGATAGCGATAGCTGGCGTCATCCCCTGCCACCAGCTTGCCCAGCTTGGGCAGGATATTGAACGAATACCAGTCGTAAGCTTTTTCCAGTGGCGGCGCAACTTTAGAGAACTCGAGCACCAGCAACTTGCCGCCCGGCTTGAGCACCCGATTCATCTCGGTCAGCGCGAGATCCTTGTGCGTCATATTGCGCAGACCGAAAGCCACACTCACAAGATCAAAATGCTTATCCGCAAAAGGCAACTTTTCGGCGTCGCAAACCAGGGTTGGCAAGACCACACCGGCATCGAGCAAGCGGTCGCGACCGGTACGCAGCATGGCTTCGTTGATGTCGGTATGCACGACGCGTCCGCTCTTGCCCACCTTTTTGGAAAAAGCCAGCGCCAGGTCACCCGTGCCACCGGCAATATCAAGCACCTGGTCTCCCTCACGCAGATTCGCCACCAGCACCGTGAAGGCCTTCCAGGCACGGTGCATGCCCATCGACATCAGGTCGTTCATCAGGTCGTACTTGGGTGCCACCGAATCAAATACGCCACGCACGTGCTTGGCCTTTTCGGCTTCATCCACCGTTCGATAACCAAAATGTGTTGTTGTCATGGCTGCGATGTTAATTCAGTGGCTGGCGCAAGCAGGCGTCGCCTTGGCCGGCATGGGCGCGTCGCGCTCGACCCCGGCGGCGCTCAGGCGCGCCGTGTAGTCCGCCCACAACTGATCCTGCTTTGAGCCGAGAAAGTAGAGATAGTCCCAGGAATAAATCCCGGTGTCATGTCCATCCGAAAAGGTTGGCTGCACGGCGTAGTTGCCCACCGGCTCCAGCCCGGTCAAAAGCACGTCGCGCTTGCCGGTCTGCAGAACCTCCTGCCCGGGCCCGTGACCCTGCACATCGGCCGAGGGTGAGTACACCCGCATCAGTTCGAACGGAATGCGAAACTCCGCGCCATCGGCGAAACTCACCTCCAGCACTCTGGACTGACTATGCACCGTGAGAGCCTTCGGCGCCGGAGCGCCAGCTTGCAAACCTGCCATATTGAAGTTACCCCAAAACGTGAATTATTGCGCACTCACTTGGTTGTGAAGGTAAAGGCACTGTCCCAATCAGGGCCGGGGGGAGATTCGCGCAGGTAAGTGATGCGTTTTGCATACACCTGATACAGATAACGCTGGGGATGGAGTGTTTGCAACTGGGCAAACTGCTCCGCAGCCTGCTGCCAGGCCTGTTCACGGTACGAGCACAGGGCCACTTGGTAGAGCGCAAGTTCTTCGAGCAGACCAGCCGGTTCTTCACCCTGCGCGCAAACCGGCTCGAAAATTCCAACCGGTTTGTCCTTGCCTTTCACGCGCACCCGGTCAAGCTCGCGGTACACAAAGTCCGGCACGGCGGCGCGGGTGAACTCGCTGACCATGATCTGCACGCCATATTCCTTGGTCAGACCTTCAAGCCGCGAGCCCAGATTGACGGCGTCTCCCATCACCGTATAGGCCAATCGAAATTCAGAGCCCATGTTGCCGACCGTCATTTCGCCGGTGTTCAGCCCGACGCCGATCTTGATCGGCGGCCAGCCCTTGGCCTTGAAGTGGTCCTGCAGTCCCTCCAACCTGGCGAGCATCTCCAGGCCTGCCAGCAATGCATGGCGGGCGTGCTGCGGGTCACGCAAGGGAGCACCCCAGAACGCCATGATGGCGTCCCCCATGTACTTGTCGATGGTGCCGCGATGCTGGTGAATCACGTGCGTCATCGGTGTCAGATATTCATTCATCAACTGCGTCAGCTGCGTCGGGTCCAGTCCTTCGGAGATCGTGGTGAAGCCGCGCACGTCGGAGAACAGCACCGTCAGTTCCCGGCTTTCGCCCTCCAGCGAGTAAGCGCCCGGGTCTTTCGCCATTTCGTCCACCAGCTCCGGAGGTACGTACTGGCCGAACAGACCGGTCAGCAGGCGCTTTCCATGGTCCTCAACGAAATAGCCGTATGCCATGTCGAACAGGAACAGTGCGGTAGCGAGCAGCAGAAGGGACGCCACCGGCAAGTCCAGGTTGAAGAACTGCCACGCACTGGAATTGCCCGCCAGCAACGCGCCCATGACTGCCAGCCAGACCAGCGTTGCCCCCATTGGCTTGCGCGACGGCAACAGAAAGGCCATCAGCACGCCTACCAAAAGAAGCGACGCAAACTCAAATTCGGCTGAAAGGTCAGGGCGTTCCTTGATGTTGTCATCAATAATTCCTGCGATCAGGTTGGCATGCATTTCCACCCCGGGGTAGACGTCGCCCACCGGCGTTGTCCGCAGGTCCATCAAGCCGGGCGCGGTGGAGCCAACCAGAACAATGGCCTTGCGCAGCATCTCCGGGAGGACCTTTCCATTCAGCACATCGCTGGCCGAAATATAGGGAAAACTTTTCTTCGGACCTCGAAACGGGATCAGGGCAGCGACGTCCGCGTCAACGGGAATGAACTGCCGAGCGCTGATCTTGAGCGACTCCAAGGCCCCAGCGCCAGCTCCGCCAAAGCCATGATGAAAGCTGATTCTGGACTCCCGCAAGTACGCTCTCGCTACCGCAAGACCCAGCGCTTCGTAGATCGAACCCTTGTATTCCTGCAGCAAGGCGATACGCCGGAACTTGCCATCAGTATCAATCAAGGGGAAAGAGAAAAAGCCGCCACCGGCAGCACTTGCCTGCAATTCCGGGAGATTCGCTGCAAACGCGGTGGCTCGCCAGGGACTGACAGACGCTTCATCAAAACTCCCTTGTGCCAGAACGGGTGCTGGCAAAGTGCCCACGCTGGAGCCCTGCTCCATTTCATTGCGAAAGTAATAGCCCAGCACCACGCGCCGGTTCTTCAGACTGTCGGCAAAAACTTGATCATAGTTGAGCTGGGGTCTGAGCCTGTTCAGGGTGGCATTGAAAGCCGGGTTAGCGCTGAGTTCGCTTTGCGCCAAGGCCTCCAGCGATTTCAAGCCCGAGCTTTCGTCCCGCTCGGCAAAGAGGACGTCAAATCCGAGCACATCAATCTGATAACGTTCAAACAGCAGATCGACCATTTTGGCCACCTTGTTGCGTGGCCAGGGCCAGCGACCCTGTTCCTGCAAACTCTTTTCGTCAATGTCAACAATCACCACGCGTGGGTCCGGATAACCCGGCATGGTCAGCTTGAGCTTCGTGTCGTAGACGTAATTTTCAAGAACCCGCATGAAATTGAGATTCAAAACGCCAGCGGCACTGAGCAGCAGCGGCAGCGTGATCAGCAGGCTGAGTCCGATGCGCCTGCCATGGCGTTTGAGGTAACCGGCGAATTTCATCTGCAAGACCAAACTCAAAAACTGGCTGTCAAATTGATGTGAAGTTTTTGATCGCCGGACTGGGGAATGCCGGCGCCGCTGGTGACTGGCAGGACGCTCCCAGTAATCAACCTGCCCCAGTCCGCGGTGACCGCGTAAGAGCCCCAGACGTAGCGCAGCCCAAGGCCAATACTGAGCAAACGATCATCGCCCGGCTTGTTCGTGCTGGCATCCGGGTTGTTGTTACGCAACCAACCGGCATCGAGGAAACCAATCCCGCGCAGTCCCGCAGTGAGCTCGGGGCTGGTGATCTCCAGCGAAGCAAACAATCCGCTGTCCCCCGCGATGACGCGCTCACCGGTACCGCGCACCGACGAGCTGCCGCCCAGGCCAAATTTCTCACCAGAAATCAGCACGTCTGCGCTGTACTGAAACTGCCCCCGAATCCCCCAGGTCCAGTCTGACGCAAACGAACTCAAGTAATTCGCACCACCACGTATCAACTTCCAGTATTCATTGCTGATTCGAAGATCTTCGCTCTGATAGGCCGCCAGATTGTTACCCCTGCTTCCCGGCAAATTGACGGCCAGGTCTGAGTTGTAGCCCCATACCGAAGTGTCCGACTCAACCCGCACGGTATAGCCCAGGGTCAGCGGTCGGCTGCCCCGCTCAAGCTGACCCGGCACCGGTACCTCATTGACCATCGAGACGTTGAACAGCTTCTGATCCAGCGCGAGCGTCACATGGCTTCGGCGTCCACCATCGGGTTCCAGATAATGGCTGTAGTTAAGGCCCAGTGTCTGCCCGGCACCGGTGCTGTTGAAAGTGCCAAAATTTCCGACCACATCGGAACTGGTGTAAGCCAGACCAATCACTCCGCCCTGTCGATACAGAGGAATGCGGTAATTCAAGCCCAGCTGCTTGACATCCTTGACCCGCTCAACAGAGGTCGTGTAGGCAACAGAAAACTGATGGTCCAGATCGAACAAATTGGAGTGGCTGGCTATCAGTGACAATCGATCCTGGCCGGTGGATTCCGATCCCGTGTTCGACAGACTGGCCGAAAAATGCAGGGGTCTGGATTCGCTTACCAGGAGTCTGGCGTCAATCTTGTCAGCTTCCTCCGACTCCTTCAGTGATACCTGCAGCTGCTTGCCCTGGCTCTCGTTGGCAATCGCCGTCTGCACAGCCAGTTGTCTGAAATTGGGTGCCTGACCTTCGCGCAACTCGGGCACACTGGCGCGAATGTTGGTCTCGCTGTATTGGGACTGCCCCTCCACAGTGACCTTGCCAATGACAAACTTCACTACCTGCAAGGTAACCTTGTCGCCCACGTCCTGCGGTGGCAGCGAAACCCTGAGCAAGGCAAAACCCCTGGCTTTGAGCTCAGCCTCCAGCGCGGCTGTGGCCTTCTGCAGAGTAACCAAGGTTCCATCCGGTCCGATAAAAGGTGCCAATACGCGTGAAGACTCTTCTCTGGACAATGGGCTTTCGCCAAGGACTTCAAAACCCTTGATGGGAAAGCGCGCCGTCGCCCCCGTGGCCTCAGGCATGGCCTGCTGAGCCATGCCGATGCCATGCCACACCAGGAAGGCCGATGCAGTTACGACGGTCCTTGACAAACTTTGCATGGAAAACACCACCTCTAACGACATAGGTTATTGGACCGATTCTTGACGTCCCCGACGACGCTCAGCAACATCGGATTTGGACTGTTGGGCAAGGGCACTTTGTCCAACTGGATGAACAAGGGTGTATCCACCGGGCGTCCCGTCCGGCCATCGCTGGCGGCAAAGCCGGTTTCTCCGCGTCCGAGTTGAAGGGTCTCCGATGATGAGGTCACCTCAATGTGCCCATCCCGCACGGTGACGAACAGCCCCACCTCATCAGGTGACACGCCGCCGCTGATGAACAACTGCTTCATGTTGACCGGAACGGTGTCGGGCCTTTGCAGCCTTTCAAGCGTTGGCGCCGTCAGCGGTCGGATCTCGGTACGACTGACAAACAATCCCTGTCCGGCCTGCAGTATCTGCAATGCCGTCTGCCCCTTCGGTGAAACCACAATCGTGCCCAGCCAGGTAAAGAAACTGCAACTGCCAGCGCTTGCGCAATCCAGATCAAGCCCGGTGCCCCGAATCCCGATGGTCGCAGTGTCCGTAGTGAAACCAACGTTTCGATTGTTCGCCTTGCCAATCAAGCCGGTCAGGGCGCGCATGGAACCGCGCAGCAGAGAGACAAAAAAACGCCCTTCCGTCGGATTCTTCTCATCAAAGACAAAACCGTCAACCTTGAAGTGTGTACTGGCGCCCAGGGTCAGGCGACTTTCATCGCGAAAGATCAGTACGCCCTTGCTGACTGCGCCGGTCTCCACCGTATCACCCTGGTAAACGCTGGCGCCCTCCACCAGTTTGCGCTTGGTCCCATTGCTGTCGGTTGCACTGATCTCTCCTTGCGCCGAGATCAACTTGGCACTCGCCGCTATGGCGTTCGGTCGCGCCTTCTCGGTCACCTTGGAGGATTCGGCCTTGCAGTCCTGGCCACATAAACGGGCGTCAAAGTCGGTTCCGTGGATACCCACGGTGGCGTTGGCAGTCTGGATCCTGGCAGCGTCCGGTGAATCCTTTGAAATCGAACCCGTGACAGCCCGAAAGCCTCCGCGCAGCAACTGCAAGACCATGCTGTTGTCCTCAGCTCCCTCCTTGAACCGATACAACTGAACGATCATTTCGGAATTGGGCCGCAGCGTCATACGCGTTCCATCCTGCAGTTTGATGATGGCCGCTGAATCTTCCGCTATCGTCAGGCGGTCACCCTCCATGAGCCGCAATCCCTTGCCCAGAATACGCGGCAACTGCCCCTCGGTCTGGGCAAAACCAACGCCACGGGCGAATTCAACTTCGCCGGCGGGTTGCGCCAGCGCCCCCAGACACACCGTCAGGAACAGACTACCCAGAACCAGTCTGCGCCAAAGCTGCACCGTCCTCACTCCGATCAGCGCAAGCATATTTCACCCTCGGCAGTGGTCGTCTTCTTTTCCTTTTCCTTTTCCTTGTCAGTCACACCGGGTAGCTCAACGCTGACAGTTTCCTGCGAAACGACCGCCTTTTCAAATTGAGTCAGAAAGACTGCGACATAGTCAGCCGGCGCGCTGCCGCTTGATGTCTGAGAGCCCGGCGGCGCAGCAACCGGCGCGCCCTGGCTGCTGTAGCTGATGGGGTTTCCAAAGCTGGTAGCAGTAGGTCCGAGCGTCAACGTCCCACCCGCACTCACCGAAATTCCCATTGCGGCCGACACTTTGCTGTTTTGCGCAAGATTGTTGGCAGCACTCAGCCCCACAGCCCCCGCGCTGGAAACCAGATCGCCGTTGAGGGTCAGGTTGCCGGCACTGGTCAGATTGGTCGCGACCAATGTGATATCGCCGGTCGCTGTAACACCGTCGGTGCCTATCGTCAGCGGGCTGTTGGCAGTCATCTTCGCCGCACCGCCATTGGCAATCACCGGGCCAGAAGTGCTGATGCCTCCAGTGTTGTACACCGTGATGTTGCCCGATGCCGTGTTGATGCCCTGCACATCAATCACACCAACGTTGGTCAATGCGATGTCCCCCGTGCCGCTGCTAACGGCTTTGAAGGCCTTGATCCGGTTGCCGGCATCGTTAAGCAGCGTACTCGCCGAGGATTGCGTTGAAAGCAAGCCTGTCGTCACCAGCGCGCCAGTCTGGCCAATGCTTCCCGCAGGCGCAACCAGACTGATGGTCGGCGCGCTGATAGAGCCAACCGTCAGATTGCCGGCCCCTTGCGTAATGCTGACCGGTCCGCTGGCTGCAATGGTGCCGCCGGTCTGGCTGAAGCTTGCGTTCACGTTCATCGCGCCAGCAAGACTGAGCGAACCACCGCTCTGGCTGTACTGCGATGTACTCAGACCGCTGGCAATCGAAAGCGCGCCGCCCGTCAAGGACAAGCCACCTGCAACGCTCAGAGATTGAAGTTGCGTCGCGGCCGCCGATGCGTCATAGCTGACGGAAACGCCTGCCGGTATCGAAACCGCCAAGACGTTGGAACCATCAGGCAATGCATCCCAGTTGCCGGCAGAGCCCCAGGCGCCGCTGCCGGATGCAGTCCATGTGGAGAGCGGCCGTACAGTGATGTTGCCGGTGGCTGTTGCAAGCGTTGCGGTCAGTGTGTAGTTGCCTGAATCCGCACCGCCCAGCACCACGTTGCTGAGGTTGACCGCTTTGCCAGTGCCTACGTTGCGATCGGCAAAAGCAGCATTCAGAGTGCCGATGGTGACCTGGTCGCCACTGACCGAACCGGTCAGGCTTGCACCTGTTGTGAGCACCGTTGCAAGTGTGGTTCCGTCGTAAACCTTGTCCTTGACAGTGATGCCGCTCACGCCACTGATCGTGGCCTTGCTGATGTCTGCTGTGGTTGTGGCCGTGCTTGTGCCCAGTGTGTAGTTGCCTGCATCGGCTCCGCCCAGGCTCAAGCCCGTGATGCTCACGCTCTTGCCCACTCCCGCGTTCTTGTCGGCAAAGGCGCCGCTGCCGCCAGCTACCGTCACGCTGTCGCCACTGATTGCACCGCTGAGCGTCGCTGTGCTGGTGTTCAGTGTCGCGCTGGTCTTGCCGTCATAGACTTTGTTGGCCGCCGTGATGCTGCTCACAGCGCTGATGGCCGCCTTGCTGATGTCTGCTGTGGTCGTGGCTGTCGTGCTGCCGAATGTGTAGTTGCCGGCATCGACTCCGCCCAGGCTCAAGCCAGTGATGCTCACGGCTTTTCCAACGCCAGCATTCTTGTCGGCAAAGGCGCCAGCGCCCCCGGCGACTGTCAGGTTGTCGCCACTGATCGCACCGCTGAGCGTCGCTGTGCTGGTGTTCAGTGTCGCGCTGGTGGTGCCGTCATAGACTTTGTTGGCCGCAGTGATGCCGCTCACAGCGCTGATGGCTGCCTTGCTGATGTCTGCTGTGGTTGATGCCGTGCTCGTGCCCAGTGTGTAGTTGCCTGCATCGGCCCCACCCAGGCTCAAGCCGCTGATGCTCACGCTCTTGCCAGCACCCGCGTTCTTGTCGCTAAAGGCTCCGGTGCCGCCAACGACAGTGAGGGCGTCGCCGCTGATCTCTCCGCCGAACGTGGCGGCGTTCGTATTGAGCGTCGCGCTGGTGTTGCCGTCATAGACTTTGTTGGCCGCAGTGATGCCGCTCACAGCGCTGATGGCTGCCTTGCTGATGTCTGCTGTGGTCGTGGCTGTCGTGCTGCCGAATGTGTAGTTGCCGGCATCGACTCCGCCCAGGCTCAAGCCAGTGATGCTCACGCTCTTGCCCACTCCCGCGTTCTTGTCGGCAAAGGCGCCAGCGCCCCCGGCGACTGTCAGGTTGTCGCCACTGATCGCACCGCTGAGCGTCGCTGTGCTGGTGTTCAGTGTCGCGCTGGTGGTGCCGTCATAGACTTTGTT
>CAITQH010000260.1 GCA_903894475.1 uncultured beta proteobacterium | reverse complement strand
TCCAGCATTTCGGCAAAGGGCTGCATGTCGTCAAACAACTCATGTGCCAGCGGTCGAAACGCCTGCTCTCGGTTGTGTGCCAGCAGGTGCAAGCCTGGCTGACGACCGTGGTTCACAACGCGGCGCTTGTTCTCATCGTTTTCGCTCTGTTCGCGGCTGGTAATGGGCGGGCTGTCGCGAAACAGGCACATCAGCAGCAGCACGTCGGCAAACGTGCTTTGCTCCGGGGCGATGCCGATGTCGATGAAGGGGTTGAGGTCAAACAGGCGCATTTCGACATATTCCACACCGCGCAGCTGCAAACCTTTCGCGGGACGATCCGCACCGGTGCGTTTCGGGCGAATGGCGGCGTAGAACTCGCTCTCGGTTTGCAGCAGGTTGGCGCTGAGCTGCTTCCAGTGCTCGCCATCTCGCACGCCGATTTCTTCGTAATAGGGGTCTGGCGTGCGGATCGCGGCTTCCAGTGCCTGTGTGTACTCGGCCAGCGAATTGACGCTCACGTTCAGATTGGCCTGAGCCCGGTTGTGGTAACCCAGATCGCTCATGCGCAGGCTGGTTGCGTGCGGGCCGTAGCGGGTGCCTGGTACCAGCACCGGCAAGTCCGATGGCTGCCCTTGCAGGAAGGATTCGCACAGTGCTGGAGAAGCGCCAAACAGATAAGGCACGAGCCAGCCAAAACGCAGGAAGTTGCGGATCAGACCGAAGTAGCGCTCGCTCACATAGTCCTGTCCCTGGCTCGTGGCGCCACAGCAGTCTTTCAAGGCCAGCCAGAACTCCTCCGGCAAGGACCAGTTGTAATGGGCGCCGGCGATGGCCTGCATCTTGCGGCCATAGCGCAGACTCAGGCCTTCGCGGTAAACATACTTGAAGCGTGCCGCATTGGACTTGCCGTAGTTGGCGATCGGAATGTCTTTGTCCTCACCCAGGGCGCAGGGCATGGAACTGGCCCACATCGTCTCGCTCTCCAGTCGGGGTGCCACGTAGCGGTGAATATCGCGCAAAAAGCGCAGCGGAAAGTCCGGGTCGGTGGAGGGCGGCGTGATGAATTCGAGCAGGGCTTCCGAGTAATCGGTCGTGATCCACGGGTGCGTCAGCTTGGAGCCCAGCGCCAGCGGGTGTGGCGTCTGCGCCAGCTTGCCGGCAGCGTCAACGCGCAGGCATTCACGCTCAAAGCCGCGCGTGATGCCACGCAGTACCTGAGCCTGATCGTGGGTAAAAAATTGCTGGACGGCGTCACAGCAGGTGAACTTCAACATGAACGCTGGCTTTCTCAAATCTGGCGGGATGGCCCGCAGTATGGCAGTTTTTGGAACGTGGTAAGGTAACTGGCATGACACCGTTTTTGCTTACAGATGTCCTGCAAGAAAAGTTGTTGCAAGCCGCTCGCGCCGCCCGCAGTCGCGCCTATGCACCTTACTCCAGGTTTCGGGTGGGCGCTGCCGTGCTCGATGAAGAAGGGCGCATCCACGCCGGCTGCAATGTGGAGAATGCCGCCTACCCGCAGGGCGTCTGCGCCGAGGCCGGCGCCCTCAGTGCCATGGTGCTGGCCGGTGGCAGCCGGGTGAAAGCCGTGCTGGTGGCGGGTGCGACGGCCGGGGCGTCCTGGACCACGCCCTGCGGTGGTTGCCGTCAAAAGTTGCGCGAGTTCTGCGCACCCGAGACGCCGATCCTGACCGCCAGCGACGAGGCACTGGGGCCGGCCTACACGCTGGCGCAACTCCTGCCCGAGAGTTTCGGGCCCGACCACTTGAACATGCCATGACAGACGACTGCGCTTTCGAAGCCGCGGCGATCATTCGCGAGCGCAAACCGGGCTTTGTACCGCGCCTGGGACTGATTCTGGGCTCCGGTCTGGGTGTGCTGGCCGAGCAGTTGAGTGACGCTGTGTCAGTCCGCTTTGACGAACTACCGGGTTTTCCCGTTTCTACGGTTCATGGCCACGCGGGTGAACTGGTGCTGGGTACGGTCTGCGGTCTGCCGGTAGCCTGCCTGAAGGGGCGCGCCCATTTTTACGAGGGCTACGGTATGGGCGTCATGACCGGCCCGGTGCGCACGCTCAAGCTGCTGGGCTGCGAGACGCTGCTGGTGACCAATGCCGCCGGCTCCCTGCGCCGCGAGGCCGATGCCGGCAGCCTGGTGGCGGTCACGGATCACATCAACCTGCTGCCCGGCACGCCCATGGTGGGTCCGAATGATGAGCGCTTTGGACCGCGCTTCTTCAGTCTGTCCAACGCCTATGACCGCGAGCTGCTGGGGCTGCTCAAGGCCAGTGCCCAGGCCAGTGGCATCCAACTGCATGAAGGCGTTTACGCCGCCTGCCCGGGCCCGAATTTTGAGACCGCAGCGGAGATTCGCATGATGTCCATTCTGGGAGCAGATCTGGTGGGCATGTCACTGGTACCCGAGGTCATTGCTGCGCGTCATTGCGGCTTGAAAGTCCTTGCGGTTTCTGTCGTCACCAACCTGGCTGAGGGGCTGGGCACGGCGGATCTGTCACATGAGCAGACGCTGAAATACGCTGCGCTCGGCGCCAAAGACCTGATCGCGCTGCTGCGGGTTTTTCTGGCCGATCTGGCAGGGCGGCCTGCCAACCTTGCCGCGCACTGAGAGCCGGGTTGATCAGGAACGCCGGCATGCCAAGAGCCTTCATCCTGCTGCTTGATTCCCTGGGTCTGGGTGCCACGCCGGACGCAGCGACTTTCGGTGACGCAGGGGCCAATACCCTGGGTCATATCGCCGCCTGGGCTGCCAGCACCGGGGCGGGTCTGCAGTTGCCGAACCTGGAGGCAATGGGACTGGGCGCCGCTGCGCAACTCGCCACGGGTCAATGGCCGCAGGGCTTCGATCAGCGCAGCGATTTTGGCGCGGCCTGTGGCGCAGCCCGCGAGCGCTCCACTGGCAAGGATACGCAAAGTGGTCACTGGGAAATTGCCGGACTGCCAGTTGATTTTGACTGGGGTTACTTTGCGCGCGAGATCTCGGCCTTCCCGCAGCAATTGACCGACGCCCTGCAGGCGCGCTCTGGTGTGCCGGGTTTTCTGGGCAACTGCCATGCCTCCGGTACCGAGATCATCAAGCGACTGGGCGACGAGCATGTAGCTAGCGGCAAGCCGATTCTCTACACCTCTGCCGACTCGGTGTTCCAGATCGCAGCCCATGAACAGCAATTCGGACTGGAGCGCCTGTATGCACTGTGCGAAGCGGCTTTTGAGCTGGTCAAGCCCTATCACATCGGGCGTGTCATTGCGCGCCCCTTTCTGGGCGAGCAGGGGCAATACCGGCGTACCGAAAACCGGCACGACTATGCTGTCAAGCCGACCGGCGCAACCCTGCTCGATCATGTGCAGGACGCTGGTGGGGAAGTGCTGGCGCTGGGCAAGGTCGGCGACATTTTTGCCCAGCAGGGCGTCTCGCGCGTGCTCAAGGGCAAGGACAATATGAGCCTGTTTGACGCGCTGCTGCAGGTTGCCAGCGAGGCGCCGTCGGGGTCGCTCAGTTTTGTGAATTTTGTGGATTTCGATCAGCTCTTTGGCCACTCGCGCGATGTTGCCGGCTACGCGGCAGCGCTGCGTGCATTTGATGCGCGCCTGCCCGAATTCGTGGCGAGACTCCAAGTAGGCGATCTGGCCGTGATCACCGCTGACCATGGTTGCGACCCGACCTGGCGCGGCTCCGACCACACGCGTGAACACATTCCCATGCTGTTCTTCGGCCCTGGTCTCCAACCTCGCTCGCTTGGCGTTTCCGCTACTTTTTCCGATATTGGCCAAACCCTGGCCAGCCATCTCGGCGTCGCCCCCCTGGGTCACGGACAGAACCTGCTATGACCGATTCAAGCAACCTGCAACGCAACCAGACGGTCGGCCTTGATCTGGGCTGGGTGCAGCAGATCAAGGTGAACCGCAATGCAGCCGACCGGCGCGCGGCCAGCCTCGTCAATCGTCGCGGTGTGAAGAAGGAATTTCAGGCGGCTTGGCTGCTCAAAGCGATCGAGTGCATGGACCTGACCACGCTCGGCGGCGACGATACGCCGGGCCGCGTCGAGCGCCTGTGCCGCAAGGCGCTGCAACCGCTGCGCGCCGATCTGCTGCAAGCGCTCGATGTGCAGAAGCTGACGACCGGCGCCGTCTGCGTGTACCACGAAATGATTGCACCGGCCGCCCGGGTGCTGGCCGGGCGCTTGCCGATTGCAGCAGTTTCCACCGCCTTTCCAGCCGGATTGACCAGTCTGGAAACCAAGCTGCGCGAGATCGAACTGTCGGTGGCGGCCGGTGCCAGCGAGATTGACATTGTGATCACGCGCCAGCATGTGCTGACCGGCCACTGGCAAGTCCTCTACGACGAGATGCTGGCTTACCGCCAGGCCTGTGGCAAGGCCCACGTGAAAGCGATTCTCGCCACCGGCGATCTGGTGACACTGGAGAACGTGGCCAGGGCCTCCTGGG
>CAITQH010000259.1 GCA_903894475.1 uncultured beta proteobacterium | reverse complement strand
CAGGCGCGCGATGCGCTGCCCTGGCCAGCGTTGACCCAACTCAGCGGCGAACTGATTTTTGAACGCGCCCAGATGCAGGTCAGGGCGGCGCGCGCCAGAATCGGCGCCAACGCCGGTTTGCAGATCAGCAAGGTGGAGGCGACCATTGCCGACCTGGCGCGGCCCGTGGTCTTGGTAAGTGCCGAGGCCCGTGGCGCACTGACCGAGGGCTTGGGAATTGTCAATGGCTCGCCGCTTGCGGCCATGACCTCCAATGCGCTGGCGCGCGCGGTGGCCAGTGCCAGCGCGGACTACAAACTCAAACTCACGCTGCCGATTGGCGACCTGGACAAGTCCAAAGTGCAGGGCAGTGTGACCTTGAGCGGCAACGATATCCAGATAACGCCCGATACTCCAAAATTGACGCGGGCGCGGGGTGGCGTCAATTTCTCGGAGAGTGATTTTTCCATCGTTTCGGGTCAGGCTCTGATGCTCGGCGGCGAGCTGCGGCTCGAAGGGGGTTCGGTGCCAGCTAGCAGTGGCAGCGCTGCCCGCAGCGGACCTTCGATGCTGATTCGCGCCAACGGTCGGGTAACGGCTGAAGGTTTGCGCCAGGCCAGGGAACTGGGTTTCGTGGCGCGCCTGGCGCAGCACGCCAGCGGTAGCGCTGCCTATGCCGCGGTGTTGGGCTTTCGGCGTGGCGAGCCTGAATTGCTGGTGACCAGCAATATGCAGGGCCTGGGTTTGAATCTGCCTGCGCCGTTTGCCAAGAGTGCGGAAGCGGCACTGCCATTTCGGCTCGAGACCGCGCTGCTGCCAGAGCCAATGCAGCCTGTGACGAACGCGCCGGCGCGCCTGCGCGACCAGATGACACTGGACTTTGGACGGCTGGCTTCGATTGTCTATATCCGCGATCTGTCGGGGCCGGAACCGCGCGTCGTGCGCGGCAGCATGGCCGCGGGCCTGTCAGCGCAGGAGACTGTCCCACTGCCTGATGAGGGTGTGGCAGCCAACATCAATCTGGGCAGTTTTGATCTGGATGCCTGGGAAGCCGTGTTGTCGGTGGCAACCGGCACTTCCCTGACCGATACCAAGGCCCTTGGCACTCCTCTGACTTATCTACCCAACACCGTGGCGGTGCGGGCGCGGGATTTGCGTTTCGGCGGACGCAGGTTCAGTAACGTCGTGGTTGGAGGGTCGCGTGAGGGGCTCCTGTGGCGCGCCAATCTGGAAGCCAGTGAGCTCAGTGGCTACCTTGAATACCGCCAGCCGTCGGAGGCGAGCGCCGGGCGCGTCTATGCCAGACTCGGCAAGCTGATCGTGGCTCCCAGTGACGTCAGTGAGGTTGAGGCGCTGCTTAACGAGCAACCGGCCAGCATTCCGGCCCTAGACATTGTGGTGGAAGATTTTGAATTGCGCGGCAAGCGGCTCGGACGCCTCGAAGTCGAGGCTATCAACCGAGGGGCCGTCGCGCCAGCGGGCGGCGGTGCTGTGCGCGAGTGGCGACTGAACAAGTTCAACATCAGTACGCCGGAAGCGCTGCTGACGGCGAGCGGCAGCTGGAGCGGCGTCAACCCTCAGACCAGCCTGCCCGCGGTGTCCGGCGCGCGCGCGCTGGCTGAGCGGCGGCGCACGGTGATGAATTTCAAGCTCGATGTGGCAGATGGCGGCGAGCTGCTGGCGCGTTTTGGCATGAAGGACGTGGTGCGCAAGGGACGCGGCAAGATGGAGGGGCAGGTGGCCTGGCTGGGTTCGCCCTTCAGCCTGGATTACCCCTCGATGACCGGCGCTTTCACCGTCAACATCGAGAGCGGGCAGTTCCTCAAGGCGAATGATCCCGGCATTGCCAAGTTGCTTGGCGTGCTCAGCCTGCAGGCCTTGCCGCGACGTCTGACGCTGGATTTCAGGGACGTCTTCAGCGACGGTTTTGCCTTTGATTTTTTCCGCGGCGACGTCGCCATTGAGCAGGGCATTGCCAAGACCAACAATTTGCAGATGAAGGGGGTCAACGCAGCCGTGTTGATGGAAGGCCGCGCAGATCTGGCCAGGGAGACCCAGGATCTCAAGGTCGTGGTGGTTCCGGAAATCAATGCCGGCACCGCTTCGCTGATTGCCTCGGTCATCAATCCGGCAATTGGCCTGTCCACCTTTCTGGCACAGCTGTTGTTGCGCCGGCCTTTGAATGAGGCGGCAACCCAGGAGTTTCACATCGATGGCAGTTGGGCTGACCCGAAAATCACCAAGGTTGACCACAAAGCGGCAGCAGCAGCGCCGACCGCTCAACCCGATGAAGCCACTCGCTGAGGGACTGCGCCGATTGTTGGCGTCGACCGGACGCGGCCTGCTGATGGGCTTGCTGGCGGCCTGTGCGAGCGCGCCGCCCCCGCTGCCGCGGGAGCGGGTGAGCGAGCCGCAGCTGGCGCCCGTTGCACCGGCCAGCGCTGCTCAGGGCGAGGATAAGCAAAAGTTGCCGGCGCCGATTTTGCAGTCCAGGAGCCGCTGGACGGCTGTGCGCTGGACCGATCTGCCGGGTTGGCAGGACGATGCATTGCACGAGGCCTGGAACGCCTGGATCAAGAGTTGTGAGCGGCCGGGGCCGGTCTTCGCGCCGCTGTGCACCCAGGTGCGCACGCTCAGTATCGCCGACGCTGCCGAGCAGCGAGCCTGGCTGATGGAGCGCTTGCAGCCCTACCAGGTGGAAGCGCTGGACGGAACGACCGAAGGCCTGTTGACCGCCTATTTCGAGCCGGTGCTGGAAGCCTCACGCAAGGCCAGCGCCCAGTTTCCGGTTCCCCTGTACCAACCGCCCATTGGTCTGGCGCAGCGCAAGCCCTGGTACACGCGCCAGGAAATCGATACTTCAGCGCAGGCCCAGGCTGCGCTGCGGGGGCGTGAGATTGCTTTTCTGGCCGATCCGATTGACGCGCTGATATTGCAGATTCAGGGCAGCGGGCGCTTGCGCGTGAGCCAGGCCGACGGCACACAAGTCATGTTGCGCCTGTCTTATGCTGGTTCCAACGATCATCCCTACAAGAGCGTCGGACGCTGGCTGATTGATCAGGGTGCGCTGCGCGATGCCTCCTGGCCCTCCATCAAGGCATGGCTGCAGCGCAACCCCGAGCGCGTCAACGACTTG
>CAITQH010000258.1 GCA_903894475.1 uncultured beta proteobacterium | reverse complement strand
GTTGACGGCATCGATGCTGTAGGCCTGACGCGAGGTCTCGGCGCGCCCGCTGCGCCCGATGGGTGCGCGCAGCAAGGTGTTGGGGTCGGTGTTGCGCGCGGTCAGGTAAAACTCCAGTTCCGGCGCCACAATGGGTTGCAGGCCGTCTGCGGCAAACAGGTCACAAACCTTGCGCAACACAGACCTCGGTGCAAAAGGCACGAGGTTGCCATGGTGATCAAAACAATCGTGAATCACCTGCGCTGTCGGATCGGTAGCCCAGGGCACGATGCGCACGGTAGACGGGTCAGGGCGCAACTGCATGTCCTTGTCGGTTGGATCGATCACATCGTAGTAAGGCCCACTCTCGGGAAACTCACCGGTCACCCCCATCGCAACAATCGCCTGCGGCAGGCGCATGCCACGGTCTTCGGTGAACTTGCCGCGCGGCAGGATCTTGCCACGCGCAACCCCGGTCAAGTCAGGTACCAGACACTCCACCTCGGTCACCCGGCGCTCGTTGAGCCACTGCTCCAGATCATTGAAGGTCATTGTTTTCTTGTCGTTCATAGCTTGCTCCTGGCTGCCCTGGACTGCGCGCGCCATCTCTCCATTTGTCTTCCCGGCTTCATTGTGCGCGTTCGATTGGTTCAAAATGAGAGCCATTTAAGTCAAGTATAGGGTGCCACTTCATGCTCTCCGAACTATTGCTGACGGAACTGGCGCGCCCGGGCCTGACCGACAAGCTGCCACTGCACCGAAAACTCTACGAAGCGCTGCGCAGTGCCATTCTGGATGGTCGCCTGTCTGCCGGGGACCGCCTGCCATCGAGCCGGCAGTTGACGCTGGACCTGAACATGTCACGCAACACCGTCGTTTCGGCGCTCGATCAACTGAGCGTGGAGGGCTACCTCAGCAGCCGGGTCGGCAGCGGAACCTATGTCAATGACCATGTGCCCAAAGCCGCGGCGCGCCGGCAAGCGGCGCAAAAGAGTCGGAATCTGCAGTTCTCGCAACGCGGCCAGACCCTAGCCAGGAATTTTTGCGCCGAGCAACTCGAAGTTCAGCCTTTCACGCCGGGTCCGGCTGACTTCAGTTCCTTCCCCGTGGCTCTGTGGCAGCGCCTGCAAAACAAGCACTGGCGCATGGCCTATCCGGAGATGCTTGATTACAACGACTCCGGTGGCTACGCGCCGCTGCGACGTGCAGTGGCCGACTATCTGCGTGTCTTTCGAAGCGTGCCGCTGGAACAGGAGCAAGTCATCATCACCAGCGGCACCCAGCAGTCGATGCAACTGTGCGCTCAATTACTGACCGACCACAACGACACGGTCTGGCTGGAAGATCCTGCCTATTGGGGTGCGGCCAAAGCGTTTATGGCAAACGGCCTGAAACTCCACGCTGTGCCGGTTGACCAGCATGGCATCGCACCGCGGACGCTGGATGACGCGACACCGCCCAGGCTGATCTACGTCACACCATCCCATCAGCACCCGACCGGCGCGGTCATGTCGATGGCGCGGCGTGATCAGATTCTGTCCATCGCCAGGAAGCACAAGGCCTGGGTCCTGGAAGATGACTACGACAGTGAGTTCCGCTTCAGCGGCCCGCCGATTTCATCGCTGGCGGGTCTGGACACGGACCAGCGTGTTCTGTACATGGGTTCCTTCTCCAAGGTGCTTTACCCCGGTCTCAAGCTCGGCTACCTGGTGGTACCCAAGGGTCTGGCGAGTCCTTTCAAGCAGGCACATTACGACCTCAATCGCCCGGGTCAGATGCCGCTGCAGGCGGCGCTGGCCGAGTTCATCGAAATGGGGCATTTCGCCAGCGCCCTGCGCCGCGCCCGCCAGAGCTACGCCGAACGCAGACGCAGTCTGCTCGCGGCCCTACAACCCTGTCTGGGTGAACAAGCTCTTATCACGGGTGCCGAGCAGGGTCTGCACCTTTTCTGCGTCTGCCCGACCAGGTCAATGATCTGGACATGGCACGCCGCATCGGGGCACTGGGTTTGACAGTGCGCCCGCTATCGGCTTATTGCCTGGCCCGCAAAGATGCCAAAGGTCTGGTGATCGGTTACGGTTACGCACCGCTCACCGAGATTCACCGCTATGGCCCGGTTCTGGCCGGTTTCGTGGCCGCTGAACTGAAGCAACTGCGCTCGATGCGCTGATTTCACAGCAGATCGCGCAGGCGGTGATACAGGGTGCCCAGCACCAGGCTGGGGGTCCTGAACAGGGCGCCGCCGGGAAACTGACGATGCTGCAAGCGCGCGAAGACATCAAAACGGTCGGCCTGCCCCGCCACGGCCTGCGCCACCAGACGACCGGCCAGACCGGTCAGCGCAACGCCGTGACCGCTGAAACCCTGGAGGTAATACAGGTTGTCGCCCAGGCGCCCAAAGTCTGGTGCGCGGTTCATGCTGATATCGACAAAGCCACCCCACACATAATCAAGCGGCACCCCCTTCAATTCAGGAAAGACCTGACACATGCGCGCGCCCATGGTCTGGGCCAGCCTGCGTGGCGTCATCGTGCTATAGCTGACCCCGCCGCCGAACAGCATGCGGTGATCTGCGCTGAAACGGAAGTAGTCAAGAATGAAGTTGTTGTCGCAGGCGGAGGCGTTGCCGGGAATCAGGCGCCGGCACAGGGCCGGATCCAGTGGCGCCGTTGCCACCATGTAGGTGCCCACCGGCATGATGCGCGGCGTAATTTCTGGCGCCACGCGTGGCCCGTGCTCGCGCAAGGTGCAATTGCCCGCCAGCACCGCAAACTTTGCGCTGACCACGCCATTGGCCGTGCGCGCCAGCAGGGTCGCCCCGCGCTGGATGTCCTGCACCGCCGAGTACTCGTAGATCCGCACTCCCAGTGAGCGCGCCGCATCGGCCAGCGCCAGGCCGAATTTCAGGGGGTGCAGATGGCCCGACACCGACTCGAAGGCGGCGGCGCAATAGCGCTTCGAGCCAATCAGACGCTGTGTATCGACACCTGTTGCAATATCGGATGAAAATCCATAGTCACGCTGCAGGATCTTCATGTCGTTCTCGAGCAGGCGTGCCTTGCGCGCGGAATCGGCCAAATAGAGATAGCCCGAGACCCGATCGCAATCGATTCCGAACCTGGCAATGCGCTCGTCGATCAGAGCAATGGCTTCGACCGTCATGTCCCAGGCCAGGCGCGCCTGGGTCGCCCCAAGTTGCTGCTCAAAAGGTGCCTGACCGCTGGAAAAGCCAACGATCGCCTGACCACCGTTGCGCCCGGAAGCGCCGCTGCAGACACGATCCGCCTCCAGCACCACGACGCTCAAGCCCTGCTGCGCCATCTCGATGGCCGCCGACAAGCCGGCAAAGCCGGCGCCAACAACGACCACATCCGCTCTCAGCGAACCCTGCAGCGCAGGCTCCAGCGCCAGGCGCTGCACGCTGGCTTCGTAATAACTTTTCTGGTTCAGTTGGGTGTCCGAGTCAAGCAGCATGGCCAGGCTTGCCTTTCA
The DNA here is from genome assembly GCA_903894475.1 of uncultured beta proteobacterium. Classification (GTDB taxonomy): domain Bacteria; phylum Pseudomonadota; class Gammaproteobacteria; order Burkholderiales; family Burkholderiaceae_C; genus Rhodoferax. The sequence goes on along the minus strand of CAITQH010000258.1, from coordinate 4,670 downwards.
CGCGCTTGGCCAACTGGCCACACAGGTAGGTCCAGACCAGCGTCGCCGCGACATTGCTGGTGAGTTCGGCGTGATCGTAGGCCGGTGCCACTTCGACACAGTCCATGCCAATCAGGTTCAGTGCTGCGAATTCCTCAAGAAAGGTAAGCATCTGGGAACTGCTCAAGCCGCCGGGCTCCGGGGTCCCGGTGCCCGGCGCGTAGGCAGGGTCCAGGCAGTCGATGTCAAGTGTTAAATAGCAGGGCCGCTGGCCGATGCGATCCCGAACCTGGCTGATCACCGGCTGCAGAGCGGCACCATCGAGGCCACGCAATTGACGCGCCGTGAAAATCAGCCCTCCCCGATCCTGCACATAATCAAGCGTCGCCCGCTCGCCGCCGGAACGCAGCCCGATCTGCACCGTGTGCAGCGGGCTCACCAGTCCCTCGGTGATCGCCTCATAAGTCCAGGTACCGTGGCCGGACGGCTCGCCAAAGTGGTCCTGCCAGGTGTCGCAATGGGCATCGAAATGCAGCAGGGCCAGTTCTCCATGCAGTGCCCGGGCAGCGCGCAGCAGCGCCAGCGTCACCGAATGGTCGCCCCCGAGAAACACGCAGTGATGCTTTGCCATCAGGGCAGCGGCCTGGGCCTGGATCTGCTCACGCACCGCCGACAGCGGCGCTGCGTTGGGCAGGCGCATGTCGAGTGCATCGCCCAGATCGTTGATCGGTGAGACGCCAAACAACGGATGCAGCCCATCGCACAGCATCAGGCTGGCACGGCGAATCTCCTGCGGTCCGAAACGGGCTCCTGGTCGATGCGTCACGGCGCCGTCAAACGGCACGCCCACCACCGCAAACGCCTGACGATCCAACTCGGGCACAGCAAGAAAGCGGTTGCTGTTGCTGGCGTATGCAAATTGACCGATGCCCATAAATAGAAGCCTCACTTTGACGTCAAACCCGACGGTAGCGCATTTCACCCGCCCTGACAGGTGCCAATTTGGCGCCTGAGCAACGAGCCACTGCCGGCCACCCGCCCGGCTGAGGCATGATAAGAGCTTTCAACGCTTCGTCCCTGATCAACCCTTGCCTACAACACCTAAACGCCTGCGTGCCTACTTCTTGCTTGCCCTGAGCATGTCGCTGGTCGGCAGCTACGTCGCTCTGTCCAAACCACTGGTGGCGGCGCTACCGGTTCTGCTGCTGGCCTGGCTGCGTTTTGCTATCGGCGTACTGGCCATGCCGCACTGGCTGATCAAGCCGCCGGGCGAGCCGCCGATGACGCCGGCGACCCAAAAGTTGGTTTTTCTGGAGTCCTTTCTTGGGAATTTTCTGTTTTCCATCTGCATGTTGTACGGCGTCAGCATGACCAGCGCGGTGTCTGCCGGCGTGATTCTGGCGTCGATTCCGGCCGTGGTGGCCTTGTTGAGCTGGCTGTTTCTGCACGAGCGCATCAGTCTGCGCGTCTGGGCCGCAATCGCTTGCGCTGCCTCCGGTATTGGCTTGCTCGCCAGCGCCGGTCAACCCGTGGCGGCTCAGGATGCCAGCTTGTGGGGCAACGCGCTGGTGTTCGGTGCTGTCGTCTGTGAAGCGGCTTACGCCGTCATAGGCAAAAAGCTCACCGGCGCGCTGTCTGCCAAACGTATCACGGCACTGATCAATTTGTGGGGCTTTGTCTTGATGACACCGATGGGCCTGTATCTGGCGCTGCAGTTCGATTTCCGTGGCATTGCCGTGAGCAGTTGGCTGTTGTTGCTGTTTTACGCACTGGCCGCGAGTGTCGGAACGGTTTGGCTGTGGATGACGGGCCTGAAGTCGGTACCTGCCGCCAAGGCAGGTGTCTTTACCGTCATGCTACCCATTTCAGCCGCCCTGGTAGGTGTTCTGGCATTGGGAGAAACGCTGCGCGGCCTGCAATTGCTGGCCTTCGCAATCGCGCTGCTCGGGCTGCTGCTGGCAACACTGCCCACGCGCCAACTTGCCGGTCCGCTCCGCGTCAGTTCAGGCAGCGATCGCTGAGCACCATACCGTCTTGGTCGGCGTAGAGCCAGTCTCCCGGACGAACCCAGACACCCTGCAACTGAACTGCCAGATCGCGCTGACCTTCGTTGCGCTTGTCGGTCGGCAGCGGCATGCTGGCCAATGCCCGGATTCCGACCTCGAGCAAGGCCAACTCGGCCACGTCCCGCACGCAGCCATCAATCACCACACCAGCCCAGCCATTGCGTGCCGCCGCTGCGCCCAGGTTGCCGCCCAGCAAGGCGCGACGCAGAGAAGCGCCGCCATCAACCACCAGGACCCTGCCAATTCGCCCAGAATGGGTATCCGTGAAGCCAGCAGAATCGAGCACGGCCTTGACCAACGAGTTGTCTTCGTGGCACTTGAGCGTCACGACCGGGCCATAGAACTTGCGCACCGCACCATAGTCGCGGAACACCGGCGGCAGCACTCGAAAAGCACCGGACAGGTCGCTTTTCTGGTCGTCGCACAGGTCGCAAGTAGCAAATATCGGGCTCATTGGGCAACTCCTTAGGTTTGCAAAATTGTAGATTTTCAATTTTCAGAGGGAAAAGTCGAAAACTTCCCTGTGAAAAAAACAACAGGAACAGGCGAAATAAACACATTTTCACTATGAAACGGGCAAATTCTCCAGTAGCATCCCACTTGCCAGCAGAGAAGCGGTTTTTTGCTGGTGATTAATCAACTTCTAGAAGGACAATAAATCATGGCAACTGCAACCAAAGCTCCGGCAAAAAAAGCTGCTCCCGCAAAGAAGGCAGCCCCAGCGAAAAAAGTAGCCGCAAAGAAGGCCCCCGCGAAGAAAGCGGCACCAGCCAAGAAGGCAGCCCCAGCTAAAAAAGTAGCTGCAAAGAAAGCGGCTCCAGCTAAGAAAGTAGCAGCGAAAGCGCCTGCCAAAAAGCGCACTCCCAACGCAGCGTTCATGAAGGCCCTGACGCCCAGCGCAGCGCTGGCTGCAGTGGTTGGCGCCAACCCCCTGCCACGTACTGAGGTGGTCAGCAAGCTGTGGGCCTACATCAAAAAGAACAAGCTGCAAGACGCGGTCAACAAACGCATGATCAATGCCGACGCCAAGCTCAAGGAAGTCTTCGCCAAGGCACAGGTCTCCATGTTCGAGATGGCCGGCCTGATCGGCAAACACCTCAAGTAGTCAAATCCTGTCGCTTGAAGCAAAGGGCCGACGCAAGTCGGCCTTTTTTCTTCTGGCATGATTGCGACCGTTTCCTGATATTCATGCCCACGTCATGCTGCGCTTTCTGTTAACCCGTTTCAGTTTGATCGTGCCGACCTTCATCGGCATGACGCTGGTAGCGTTCTTCCTGATTCGCCTGGTCCCCGGCGACCCGATCGAAACGCTGGCGGGTGAGCGCGGCGTCGATGAGGCGCGCCATGCGCAGTTGCTCAAGGAGTACGGACTGGACCGCCCGCTGCTGGTGCAGTACGGCATCTACATCGGCCGCGTCCTGCAAGGCGATCTTGGCACTTCCATCATTACCCATTCACCGGTATTGACTGAATTTGTGGCTCTCTTTCCGGCAACCATCGAACTCGCCTTGTGCGCCATTGTTTTTGCCCTGCTGCTGGGCATACCAGCTGGCATTCTGGCAGCGGTGCGACGCAACTCGGTGCTGGACCACGGGGTCATGGGCGTATCGCTGACCGGTTATTCGATGCCGATCTTCTGGTGGGGCCTGCTGCTGATCCTGCTGTTCTCGGTTCAGTTGGACCTGACGCCCGTCTCCGGTCGCATTGCCGTCAAGTACTTTATTCAACCTGTGACCGGATTCCTTCTGATCGATTCCTGGCTGGTCGGCGACAGGGGCGCCTTCTGGTCGACCGTGACGCACCTGATATTGCCAACGATTGTGCTGGGCACCAATCCGCTGGCAGTGATCGCACGCATGACACGCTCGGCTATGCTGGAAGTGCTGGGCGAAGACTACATCCGCACAGCGCGCGCCAAGGGTCTGTCGAATCTGCGTGTGGTCTCGCTGCATGCGCTGCGCAATGCACTGATTCCGGTGTTGACAGTGATCGGGCTGCAGGTCGGCGTGCTGTTTACCGGTGCCATCCTGACAGAGACCATTTTTTCCTGGCCCGGTGTTGGCAAATGGATGGTTGAGGCGATCGGCCGGCGCGACTATCCCGTGCTGCAGGGCGGCATGCTGCTGCTCGGTGTCATCGTGATGCTGGTCAACCTGCTGGTTGACCTGACCTACGGCATCATCAATCCGAAGATACGGCACTGACAGATGGCGACATTCCAGAAGTGCCCAGTGATCGTCATCGCGAGACCGCAGGTCGTGGCGATCCAATCTGGCATTCCAGCCCCGCGCGCATGGATTGCCACACTGCGCTCGCAATGACGATTCAGAAGCCCGTGATGACAACCCGCTCCAACTTGCCGGACAACAACGAGACCCAGGAACCGCCGCAGCCCTGGCGCGAGTTCTGGGGTTATTTCAGCGCCAACCACGGCGCCGTGGCAGGTTTGCTGATCGTCCTTGCGGTGTTGCTGTTGGCCGCACTGGCGCCGCTGATTGCGCCCTACGCACCCGACCTGACCAACCCTGCCGTCTTTCTCAAGCCGCCCGCCTGGCAGGCCGGTGGCTCCAGCGCCTACTGGCTGGGCACCGATGCCATCGGTCGCGACATCCTGTCGCGCCTGAT
>CAITQH010000257.1 GCA_903894475.1 uncultured beta proteobacterium | reverse complement strand
GGGTCATGAAATATCGGTTTGCGAGCCGCAGCACATTTCCTGGCTCTGCGGTGGCTTGGTGCAGGCGCACGGCAGCAGCATCAGACTGACCGGTGACGCTGATGCGTGGTACCAGACGCAAAGTCAGTGGCTGCGTCCCCTGCGCGAGTTCGACGCCATCGTGATGCGCAAGGACCCGCCTTTTGACAGCGAATTCTTCTACGCCACCCATCTGCTTGAGCAGGCCGAGCGCGAGGGGGCGCGGGTTTTCAACAAACCTCGTGCCTTGCGCGACCACCCGGAAAAGCTGGCGATTCTGGAGTTTCCGCAGTTCATCGGCCCGACTTTGGTGACACGCTCGGCGCAGGACGTCAGGCGTTTCCACGCGCAGCACCAGGACATCATCCTGAAGCCACTCGACGGCATGGGCGGCATGGGTATTTTCCGCGTCCGCCAGGACGGCCTCAATCTTGGCGCGATCATCGAGACGCTGAACAAGGAGGGCGCGCAGACGCTGATGGTGCAGAAGTTTCTGCCAGCCATTGCGCAGGGTGACAAACGCGTTCTGGTGATCGGTGGCAAACCGGTGCCCTTCAGTCTGGCACGCATCCCGCAGGGTGGCGAGGTGCGCGGCAATCTGGCCGTTGGCGGCAAGGGTGTTGCTCAGAGCCTGAGCGAGCGCGACCGCTTCATTGCCGAGTCCCTTGGGCCGGTGCTCGCCGGGCGGGGCCTGCTGCTGGTCGGGCTTGATGTGATTGGCGACAGCCTGACCGAAATCAATGTCACCAGCCCGACCTGTTTCCAGGAGATTTTCGATCAGACCGGTTTTGATGTGGCAGCCATGTTCATGGATGCCCTGGAGCACGCGCTCAAGCCCTGACCGGCACCGGCTGCGTGCAACAGCTGCAGGCGGCACGTGCCCCGTCGACAAACACATGCAGTTCGCCGGCCTTCATGGCGATCCATTCTTCATTAGTTGTCAGCGGCTCGGTGACGATGATCGCGAGGCGGTCGTCTGGCCCGTTCAGATCAGCCAGATCGACGCTGACGTCGTCGTCCTTCAGATGCACTTGCGTGAACGGGTGCTGGCGCAGCACGTAATGCAACTGCGTGCTGGCGTGCGCCCATAAAGCCTGACCGTTGCTTAGCAGAAAATTGAAGGTGCCGTGCCGGGCGATTTGCGGTACCAGTTCAGCCAGCGTGCAGGTTAGTTCGGCCACGCTCGGGACACCCGCGTGTGACTTGGCCAGTTCCTGCAGCAGCCAGCAAAAAGCAAGCTCGCTGTCGGTATTGCCGACCGGCCTGAAACTGCCGTGCAGCGTTGGCTTGTAATCCTTCAGATCACCATTGTGCGCAAAGACCCAGTAGCGTCCCCACAACTCACGCACAAAAGGGTGGCAGTTCTCCAGCGAGATCGCGCCTATGGTTGCCTTGCGCACGTGCGCCACCACGTTGTGGCTCTTGATCGGGTAGGTGCGCAGCATGCTGGCAATCGGCGAGGTCGAGGCGCCCTGCTTGTCGACAAAGTAGCGTACCCCTTTGCCGGGCTGATCAGGGGTTGCCTCCTCGCTTTCAAAAAAGGCAATGCCCCAGCCATCGGCGTGGTGGTTGGTGCCGCCTCCGCGCTGCGAAAACCCGGTAAAACTGAGCGTCAAGCTGGCGGGCAGGCGGCTGTTCATTCCAAGCAATTGGCACATGCTGCAAGTTTAACGTCTGGGCCCCGGGCGCAAGCGCCATGCCGCCAGCAGCGCCAGGGTACACAAGGCTGCCATCAGGTAAAAGGATTCATTGAAAGCGGCCAGTCGCTCGGGGCTGCTGGTCGGTGTGCTCAAAGAATCGCCGTGGGCGCCCAGCCGCCACTCCAGCACGATGCCACAGACACTGACGCCCATCGCGCCGCCCAGCGTGCGCAGAAAGTTGATGGCGCTTGATCCCTGTGCCAGCAGGTCTTTGGGCAGGTCTCGCAAGGAGCCTGAATTGAGCGAGGGCAGCACAAAGTCCAGTCCGATGCGCCCCAAAATTGCCACGGCCCCCAATACCCAGAGGCTTCGACTCATGCCAACCAGACTCATCAGCACGAACGAGGACGCCAGCAGCGCCAGCCCGGTGCTCACCAGGCGGTGCGTTGCTTGCCGGTCGGCGAGTCGCCCGACCAGCGGAATCGTGATCGCCAGCACCAGCCCGGCGGGCAGCAGGATGGTGCCAACATGCGAGGCCGACAACATCAGACCGACCCGCATGTACAGCGGCAGCAGGTAGGTCGAACCGAACAGGGCCATGCCATAAATAAAGGCTACGATACTGCCCATGGCAAAGGCCCGGTACTGGTACAGCGTCAGGTTCATCAGCGGGCCGCGCGCGCCCGGCGTTCGGTCGCGACCAAGGCGGCGTTGGCGTAGCAGAAATCCGGCGCTGGCAACCACGGCAATCAGGCCTAGCAGCAGGCTGGTTGTGCTTGAGCCGGCGCGCAACTGCACAAGGGCGTTGAGCAGACAGACGGTGCCGACACTGGCCAGCAGCAGGCCCGCCAGGTCCAGCTTGGGGTTGCTCTGGCGGCTCGGCACAGCGCCTGCTGCGAGGCTGGGAACGTAGCGCCGCGCCAGCCACAGCGAGGCCAGGCAAAAGGGCAGCACCATCAGGAAGATCGAGCGCCAGCCAAACCAGTCCAGCAGGACGCCGCCAATGCTCGGACCGATGGCTGGCGCGAGCACCACGCCCATGCCAAAAATGCCACCGGCCCGACCCTGCTCATGAGGCTCGAAAACCCGCATGATGATGATGGCAGGAATCGGTTGCACGACACCGGCGGCCAGACCTTCTGCAACCCGCGCCGCCAGCAACAGGGAAAAATCATTGGACAGACCGGCCACCATGCTGCCGCCCAGCAGCAGCCACATGGTTGCGCTGTAGGTGCGCCGGAAACCGTAACGTGTCAGCAGCCAGGGCGTGGTGAGCATCGAGACCGTCATTGAAATCATGAAGCCCGAGGCGACCCATTGGGCGCGCTCCTGTCCCAATGAAAAGTGGCGGCTCATGTCAGGTACTGCGACGTTGATAATGGTAGATGACATGATGGCAGCCATGGTGCCGATCATCACTGAGAGCAGCAACATCCAGCGGTAGCGCGGACCGTAATGGGCCTGCAGTTCGGACAGGGTGACGGGATGAATCAAGGTGGGTATTTTTGGCTCACAATGTCGAGCATGATAGGGCCAAGCGCGAGGAGTGACGGTGCATACCAATTTCAATCTCAATGAACATGTTGGACCCGGTACACGCAGCAACAAGATCGTGTCTGCCGCCGAGGCGGTTCGTCTTATCCACGATGGCGATACCGTTGCCACCAGCGGCTTTGTCGGAGTCGGCTTTGCCGAAGGCATTGCTGTCGCGCTGGAAGAGCGTTTCCTGGCTAGTCAGCAAGACAGCGGTGTCGGTGCGCCGGGTCAATTGACGCTGGTGTATGCGGCGGGTCAAGGTGATGGCCAATCCCGCGGGCTCAACCACTTTGGCCACCGTGGCATGGTCAAGCGTGTGGTGGGAGGGCATTGGGGTTTGGTGCCGGCGCTGCAAAAGTTGGCCGTCAACAACGAGATTGAAGCCTATAACCTGCCCCAGGGCGTGATCACGCATCTGTTTCGTGACATCGCCGCCGGCAAACCCGGCACGCTGACCCATGTCGGGCTCGATACCTTTGTTGATCCGCGCTTTGGTGGCGGCAAGATCAACGCTCGCACCACCGAGGAACTGGTCCGGCTGATGCAGGTCGACGGCAAGGACTATCTGTTCTACAAGGCGTTTCCGATTTCGGTAGGCATCATCCGCGCCACCACGGCCGATCCGGATGGCAATCTGACGATGGAGCGCGAGGCTCTGACGCTCGAAGCGCTGGCCATCGCCATGGCGGCGCACAACTCGGGTGGCATTGTCATCGCGCAGGTCGAGCGCGTGGCACAGCGTGGCACCCTGCATTCGCGCCAGGTGCGGGTGCCGGGGGTGCTGGTGGATGCAGTGGTGGTCGCAAGCGATCCGGCGCACCACATGCAGACCTTTGCCGAGCAGTACAACCCGGCCTATTCGGGGGAGATTCGGGTGCCCGTGGAAACACTGGCGGTGGCGGCGCTGACCGAGCGCAAGGTGATTGCCCGGCGCGCTGCCATGGAACTGCGAGCCGACTCCGTGGTCAACCTTGGCATTGGCATGCCTGAAGGGGTCGCCGCCGTGGCAACGGAAGAGAAATTGATTGATTTGCTGACCTTGACGGCGGAGCCTGGAGTCATCGGAGGCATCCCGGCCAGTGGCATGAGTTTCGGCGCCGCCGTCAACACCCAGGCGGTCCTTGATCAGCCCAACCAATTCGACTTTTATGATGGTGGTGGGCTCGACATTGCTGTGCTTGGCCTGGCGCAGGCCGACGCACACGGAAATTTGAACGTCAGCAGATTTGGCAAACGCCTGGCCGGTGCCGGCGGCTTTATCAACATCAGCCAAAACGCCAAAATGGTCGTCTTTGCCGGCACCTTCACAGCGGACGATTTGCAGGTCCGGATCGACGGTGGACGCCTGCATGTGCTGCGTGAAGGCAGGACGCGAAAGTTTGTCAAGGCAGTGGAACATCGGACGTTCAGCGGCCGCGAAGCGTGCAAGCGAGGGCAGCGCGTGCTGTACGTGACGGAGCGCTGCGTGTTCCGCCTGATCGGTGACGACGCCGACGGTGCGCTGGAGTTGATCGAAATCGCACCCGGAATTGACCTGGACCGGGACGTGCTGGCACAGATGGATTTCAGGCCTGCCATCAACGCGCAACTCAAGCTGATGGACGCTGCTTTGTTCGCCGAGCAGAAGATGGGTTTGCGCGAGCGACTTCTGGCGACCCCGCTGGCCCAGCGATTCGAGTTCGACAGCAAACGCAGACTGCTGTTCATCAACTGCGAAGGTTTGGCGATTGATGCCTTGTCCGATATTGTCCAAGTCGAGCGCATGATCGAAGGACTGCTGGCGCCGGTGGTCAGTAGTGCCGCCGAACGGGTGGCGGTGATTGTCAATTACGACAGCTTCACCATTCTGCCGACGCTGGTCGACGCATACTCTGCCATGGTAAAACGCTTGACTACGCGTTTTTACAGTCGGGTCACGCGCTATGGTTCGGGCGGGTTCTTGAAAGCACGGCTCGATGCTGGCAGGATGGTGCTGTTGTACAAACCCGACTGACCGGTGACCAAGCGAAATTTCGAGGGCTCCAGTCGTGCGAGAATAATCGCAATTCAGGAAAGCATTTTTGAAGCTCAGAAGCAAAATTTCAACTTTCGCCCTGCTTTGCGTTGCGCTGGGTAGTCATGCGCTGACCCTGGGTCCGATTGAAGGTGCGGCAATTCTGGGCCAGGCGCTGGATGTCGTTGTTCAGGTCCAACTCGAGGCGGGCGACGACCCCGCCTTGTGTTTTGAGGCCGAGGTTTTCCATGCCGATGCGCGACAGGATGGCGGCAAGGTGCGCACCGTGATCGAGAAGCCGGCCCAGGGCCGCAGTGCCAGTGTGCGGGTCTTGTCCACAGCTCTGGTTGATGAACCGGTGGTTACGATCAATCTGAATTCCACCTGTGGCCCGAAGTTGTCGCGCCGCTTTGTCCTGTTCTCTGATTTGCCGAAAGCGGTCTTGGCAGGCCAAGCGCCTTTGGCCATCACTCCGGTAGCAGCGTCTGCTGCCCCAGGTCTGGCCAAACTGGCTGTGAGGCCAAGCGCTCCGACGCGCTTGCCAAGGGCCAAAGCCAAACTGTCTCTGGCGTCAGAGCCGCTTGCCGTGCTTCCGGTTGATGCTAAACCCCATGCAGCAAAGCGTCCGCCCGCCGCAGCCGCCAAGGCGCTTGCCGCCAATAGCAGGCGCACATCCGGGCGCATCGTCGGCGCGGCGCGCCTGAAACTTGATCCCCTGGACGTGTTATCTGACCGGATTGCGAATCTGGACTCATTCATGAGCTTTGCGCCCTCCGATGACGCGCTGGCGAACATCCAGAAAGTAAAGACACTGGAAACTGAAGTGAAGGCTTTGCGTGACTCGGCACTGAAGAACGAGCGTGCTCTGGCGGAGTTCAGGAACCGTCTGCAGCAGGCAGAGGCGCAACGTTCTTCTGGAGAGCTTGTTTACCTGCTGGCAGGTGTGGTGGCTTGCTGCCTGCTCGCAGTGTTCTGGCTTTGGCGCCGTCAACAGCATGGCACCGCTGGCGCGCAGAACCGGTGGAGTGACGCAGTTACGGGTCAGGCCCCTCTGTCAGAGCCGCTGGCCAACGTGAGGGCGCAGCTACACCAGAGCGATCACCAGGCCTCTGGCCACGGCATGGCTCATGGACTGGAGGCGCAGTCCGTTGAATTGACCGATTCGATATTTTCCAAGTTGATGCAGGTTGATGCATCAAACCAGGGCACTAGCAAGGCGGCGCCACTGCAGCAGCCCCATGCCAAGCTGATGCGCAGCCTCAATTCCGATGAGATATTGGCCTTGCGCTCGCAGGCTGAGGACTGGGTCGTGACTGGCCAGCCGGAGCGGGCGCTGGCCCTGCTGAAGAAGCAGGTCAGTGACAGTGACGAGCCCAATCCGTTTGTCTATCTTGATCTGCTGACGCTGTTTCATCGCATGAATCTGCAAAGCGATTTTCAGCAGTGCGCGCAGGATTTCAATTTGCTGTTTAACGGCAGGGTGCCCGAGTTTGCTTTTTTCAGGGATGAAGGAAAGAACCTGGAGTCCTACGCCGAAGTCTTGTCCCACATCACCGAGCACTGGCCGACACTCAAGGTTCTGGAGGTGATTGAAGCCTGCGTGTTTCGCGATCCCTGGGCCGGTAGCGGCGAGCCCTTTGATCTGGCTGCAATGCGCGACCTGATGCTGCTCCATGGCGTAGCGCAAAGCCTTGTTCTTGCCGAAATTCGGCACGGCGAAGAGGCCACTTCAGCCCATTCGGCAGTTGCCGAGGCGCGTCCGAGCCAGCATGCAGGCCTGGATTTTGACTATACCGACTCAGTGGCATCGAGCTTTCCTGCGTTGTCAAAAAGTGCGCTGGCCGACCTGTTCGGGCGTCAGGTCGAACCACCTCCCGCGATGGATCTCGATCTCGACTTGTCCGCGCTGGAGTTGACGCAGCCTGCGCCCACGGCGCAGACGGAGCCGGGCCTGCAATTGAAAAATTCAGGCTATTAAGGCATGCCGAGCGGCTGCCCGGGTGAGCCAGGGTTTCTACAATGCCCTGATGTTTTCAGAAATTGCACCCGATGGTTTGCAGCAGTCCGCGCTCTTGCACAGTCTGAACCCCGAGCAGCGCGCGGCCGTCACGCTGCCACCCGAGCATGCCCTGATTCTGGCGGGTGCCGGGTCTGGCAAGACACGTGTGCTGACGACGCGCATTGCCTGGCTCTTGCAAACCGGTCAAGTCTCTCCGGCAGGAGTGCTGGCGGTGACATTTACCAACAAGGCGGCGCGAGAGATGATGACACGCCTGACCAGCATGCTGCCGATCAATGTGCGCGGCATGTGGATTGGCACTTTCCACGGCTTGTGCAACCGCTTCCTGCGATCGCATTTCAAACTGGCCAACCTGCCGCAGAGTTTTCAGATTCTCGATACGCAGGACCAACTCTCGGCCATCAAGCGCTTGTACAAGCAGTTCCAAATCGATGATGAGCGTTTTCCACCCAAGCAGATGCAGTGGTTCATCTCGGGTTGCAAGGAAGATGGCCTTCGACCCAATATGGTCGAAGTGCGTGACCAGGAGTCGCGCAAGAAGCTTGAAGTTTTTCAACTCTACGAAGAGCAGTGCCAGCGCGAGGGCGTGGTTGATTTTGCCGAACTGATGCTGCGCAGCTTCGAACTGTTGCGCGATAACGATCCGATCCGGGAGCACTACCAAAGGCGTTTCCGGCACATCCTGATTGACGAGTTTCAGGACACCAACAAGTTGCAGTATGCATGGATCAAGATGCTCGCGGGAACTGGCTCTGCAGGCTCGGTGGACGACGAGGCCAGCTTCAACCCGAGCGGCTGTGTCATGGCGGTGGGCGACGACGACCAGAGCATCTACGCTTTTCGCGGCGCGCGTGTTGGCAACATGGCTGATTTTGTGCGTGAGTTCAAGGTGCGCCATCAGATCAAGCTGGAAGAAAACTACCGCAGTGGCAGCAACATCCTGGACTCGGCCAACGAACTCATAGCACATAACAGCAAGCGCCTGGGCAAGAACCTGCGTACCAGCCAGGGACCGGGTGAGCCGGTGCGAGTGTTCGAGGCCAGCAGCGACTTTGCCGAGGCGCAGTGGATGGTCGATGAGATGCGCCAACTGGTGGGGGCGGGTCTGGAACGCAAGGAGATTGCGGTGCTCTACCGCAGCAACGCGCAAAGTCGGGTGATAGAGACGGCCTTGTTCAACGCCGCCATGCCCTACAAGGTCTATGGCGGCCTGCGCTTTTTTGAACGGGCTGAAATCAAGAATGCGCTGGCCTATTTGCGCCTGCTGGAGAACCCGCGGGACGACAGCAGCTTTCTGCGCGCCGTGAATTTTCCACCACGCGGCATTGGCCTGCGAAGTCTGGAACAGCTTCAGGACGCAGCACGCACACTGGGCTGCTCGCTGAGCGATGCGGTCGGCGGTGTCGGCGGCAAGGCCGGCAACAACATCGGCGCGTTTCTGGCAAAGATCGAAGTTCTGCGTGAACAGACGCAGGGCCTGACGCTGCGAGAAATCATTGAACTTGTGCTTTCGCACAGCGGTTTGATCGAGCACTACCGGGCCGACCGCGAAGGAGCGGATCGGGTGGAAAACTTGGAAGAACTGGTCAATGCGGCAGAGAGTTTTGTCTCGCTTGAGGGCTTTGGTCGCGAGGCCGTGGCGCTGCCGGTGGACGAACTGACGGCCGATGCCGAGACCGGCGAAACGCTCTCGCCGCTGGCTGCCTTTCTGACGCATGCCGCGCTGGAAGCGGGCGACAACCAGGCGCAGGCCGGACAGGACGCCATTCAATTGATGACCGTGCATTCCAGCAAAGGCCTGGAATTTGACTGTGTTTTTATCACGGGCATTGAAGAGGGGCTGTTTCCGCACGAAAACTCGATGAGCGACCGCGATGGCCTGGAAGAAGAACGGCGTCTCATGTATGTCGCCATCACGCGTGGGCGCAAGCGGCTCTACCTGAGCCACTCGCAGACCCGCATGCTGCACGGCCAGACCCGCTACAACCTGAAGAGCCGCTTTCTTGAAGAACTGCCAGAATCTGCCCTGAAGTGGATTACACCCAGAAAGCAGGGCAGAGGATTTGATTTTTCCCCGGGCGGATCTTCATTTGGCGCCGAGCCCAAGGGCGGCGTTGCCGCCTCGTCAGGCCCGCGTGCGCCGTCGCCGCACGGGTTGCGCATCGGCGTCAAGGTGTTTCATGGCAAGTTTGGTGAGGGTACGGTCAATGCCCTCGAAGGCAAGGACGACGAGGCCCGGGCTCAAATCAATTTCCCGCGCCACGGCGTGAAGTGGCTGGCGCTCAGTGTGGCCAAGTTGACCTTGCTGCCCTGAAGCTGCTTATTCCGACAGATTTCACAGGAGTTCAATATGATCCAAAAAAAACCACCAAGCTGCTCCGCGCTGCTGTGCGGAGCGTTTTGTGCTGCGGCGTTTGCAGCGCCTGCTCGGGCACAGACGTCCGCCAATGCAGTGCCAGCGGCCACGGCTGCGTCCGCTGCCGGCACCGCTGAGCCAGCGCCTACCGTGCGGCCAGAAATTGGCAATTTGTTGATTGATGCACAGCGCATGCTGGGCGAGAAAAATACCAAGGACGCTGCGGAAAAATTGCGTGCCGCTGATGCGGTGGCGAACCAGACTCCGTACGAGCAACACATTCTTGCCCGCGTCAAGGGTGCTTTGGCGCAAGTCAGCGGCGACGCCGATATGGCGGCCCAGCAATATCAATTGGCTAGCGAGGGCCCCTGGCTCAAGCAGGCGGATCGCCTGGCGGGTATGTACACCATTGTCGGCCTGTATTACAACGCCAAGAACTACGCCAAGGCGATCGACTCCATAGGGCGTTACCAGCAGCTCGGTGGCAGCGACCCGGCGCTGATTGCACTGCTTGGCCAGAGTCATTACCTCAATGCCGACTATGGCAACGCAGCCAAGGCGCTTGAGGTGGAGGTTGGCAAGTCGTTGGCACAGGGCAAGGCGCCGGTCGAAATCCAGCTCAAGTTGCTGGCCGACTCGCGCAGCCGCATGCGCGACGATGCTGGCTATACCAAGGCACTTGAAGCGCTGGCCCAGTACTATCCCAGCAAAGCCACCTGGCGCAGCCTGATGACGCGGCTTTGGTCCAAGCCGCAATTGGCCAGTCGGCTGCAACTTGACGTGTTCCGCCTGCAAATGGCTAGCGCCGGATTGACCGAGGCGATCGACTACACCGAGATGGCCGCTCTGGCCTTGCAGGAAGGCTCAGCCATCGAAGCCGCCAGCGTGCTCGATCAGGGTTACGCTGCGGGTTTGCTGGTCAGTGGCGACAAAGGTAGCGAGTTGCAGCGCCTCACGGACAAGGCACGCAAGTCGGCGGCGGAAGACCGCTCCACTCTGGAGAAAGACGTATTGCGCGCCAAAACCCTGAGCGACGGTCTGGCCATGTTCAACTATGGCTTCAACCTGTTTCAATCCGGGCAGACCGAACGTGGCGTGGCCCAGATGGAGCAGGGTCTGGCCAAGGGGATCGCTCGGAACGCCGATCTGGCCAGACTCAGGCTGGTCTGGGCCTACGCCGAACTCAAGCAGCGCGACAAGGCGCTGCCACTGTTGCAGACCTTGTCTGGCAAGAGCGAACCGGTTGGGATGGACGAATGCGTCAGGTATTGGACGCTGCTGCTGCGCTGAAGCCTTGTGCTCTCAGGACAGGCTGGTGGGCGGCGGCCCGAAGGTGTCTTCGAACGTGAAATAAAGCGAGGTGAAGAACATCGATGCCAGCAACAGCAGGGCTGGAAACAGCAGGTCGCCGGCCAGCCCGGGCTGGCCGAGCAGGCCTCCCAGCGTGCTAATGCAGGCCACAACGAACACCAGCACGGCCAGCCACATCAAGGCAAAAACGGCGTACGCCCAGAAATTGCGTAAACAGGCAAGCAGGCTGAAAAACAAGCTTTTGACCGGTGCAAAGCCATGCCAGTGCACCAGTGCTGGTGCATGCCAGAACATCAGCGACAGGGGCAAGTGCAAGCCAATAAAGAGCCACATTGCACCCTGGAATGACGGCTCGAGCATCATCTCTCGCGTTGGCGTGGCACCACCCAGATAAACGCGGGCAAAATCGCCGCCATCAGCGAGAGACGACAAACCCAGAGTGACAGAGAAGCCCGCTGCATACAAGGCACCCAGCACCAGCATGGCGCGTGCCTGTTGCCGCCCGGCCCGAAAAGCGGCCAGCAGCACCAGCGGCATGGGAAAACGGCCGTCGCTGGCTTGCCGGGTTGCCACCATCAGGCCCAGCGTTGCGGCTGGCAGCAGAGTCATCGCCAGGACGAAGCCAATCAGGGGCACCTGACTGGCGACAGTCATCACTGCCATGAACATGAAAAACAGACCGGCGAGTGCCAGCGGCTGTTTGAAGAAGGTCCGCATGCCCAGCTTGACCCACGCAATGCCGGTGCGCGCCGGGATCATGTTAAGTTTCATGCGGGTTGCAGCATAGCAGCAGACGGTAGCGGGTACTCGACGCGATTGCGCAGGACGCGTTCAAAGTGGCTCGGATCGTGTGCCTTGAGCAAACTGGCCGCGCGCGGCTGATGGTAGTCCCAGAGCCGCGAAATCCAGAAGCGCAGGGCGCCGCCGCGCAGCATGGCTGGAAGCAACTCAAGCTCGGCCTGGCTCAGTGCTCGCACCTGGCTGTAGGACCGCAGCAGGGAGTGCGCGCGCTGGGCCTGGTGGGTGCCCGTCTCAAGCTCCACAGACCAGTCGTTCAGGCATACGGCCAGATCAAAAATCCAGCTATCAACGCCGGCAAAATAGAAATCAAAAAAGCCGCTCAGTTGCGGTTTGCCGTCCAGCGTTTCAAACATCACGTTGTCGCGAAACAGGTCGGTGTGGATTGGGCCGCGCGGCAAGGCAGCGTAAGCTGATGAAGCCGCTACTTCATTCTGGTAGGTCAACTCTCTGCGCAGCAGCGTTGCCTGGGCCGTGTCGAGTTCAGGCAATACCACCGGCGCCGTCTCATTCCACCAGCTCAGACCGCGCAGATTGGGCTGCGTCAGGGCAAAGTCGCGACCCGCCAGATGCATTCTGGCCAGCGTCGCGCCGACGGCAGCGCAATGCTCGGGAGTCGGTGCAAGTTCGCTTTGACCGCGCAGTTTGTTAACCACTGCCGCCGGCTTGCCCTGGAGCTCAAATACCAGTTCGCCCTTGGTGTTGGCGGTCGGGTCGGGCACCGGTATGCCGCGTTGCGCCAGGTGTTTCATCAGGCGCAGATAGAAGGGCAACTGGGCGAAGCTTAAACGCTCAAAAAGCGTCAGCACGTAGTCGTGGCTTTGGCCGTCTCGACGGGTACTGACAAAGTAATTGGTGTTTTCTATGCCGCCGGCGCAACCCTGCATGTGCTGCAGTTTGCCGAGCTTGAGTTCAAGCAGCAGGGCGCGGACCTGTTCGGTCGAAACTTCTGTGTAAACCGCCATGAATCAGAAAATGTGGGCACCGTGCATGGCCGGATTGTAGAACCACACGGTCTGGCGTGAGCGCAGGCAAAATGGGGTCATGAATGATGTCCAATCAACAAAGAAGAATCTGCTGCTGGTCGATGGTTCGAGTTACCTGTACCGAGCTTTTCATGCCATGCCGGACCTGCGCGCTGTGCCGGGTGACCCGAGCAGTTCGCCAACGGGTGCCATTCGCGGCATGATCAATATGCTGCAAAGTCTGCGAAGAGACTATCCGGCCGATTTTGCCGCCTGCATTTTTGACGCCCGCGGCCCCACCTTTCGTGATGCGCTCTACCCCGAGTACAAGGCACACCGCTCGTCCATGCCGGACGACTTGCGCGCCCAGATTGAGCCGATTCACGAAGTGGTTCGCCTGATGGGCTGGCAGGTGCTGGCCGTGCCAGGGGTCGAGGCTGACGACGTGATCGGCACGCTGGCGGTAACCGCAGCCGCTCAGGACATCGAGGTGATTGTCAGCAGTGGTGACAAGGATCTGGCGCAACTGGTCAACAGCCACATCACCATCATCGACACCATGAATGGCAAGCGCCGCGATGTGGCCGGTGTCGAGGCCGAATTTGGTGTGCCGCCGCAGTTGATGGTGGACTATCAGACCCTGGTCGGCGATGTCATTGACAATGTTCCCGGTGTGCCCAAGGTCGGTCCCAAGACCGCTGCCAAGTGGCTGCAGCAATATGGCTCGCTCGCCGGGGTGGTGGCCCATGCCGATGCCATCACCGGCGCGGTTGGTGAGAACCTGAGGAAGTCGCTGGACTGGCTGCCGCTGGGGCGCCAGTTGCTGACGATCAAGACCGACTGTGACCTGACTGGCTGGGTGAACGACCTGCCGGCCCTGACAGCTCTGGCCAGCGGTAGCATGAACTTTGAGGCCTTGTTTGTCTTTTACGAAAAGTACGGCTTCAAAGGCCTGGCCCGAGCGATAGCCGCCCGAGCCCCCAAGGATCGCCACGGCCTGCGGCCTCGCGATGACGAATCAGGGCAGTTTGCTCCGTCATTGCGAGCGCAGCGCGGCAATCCACTGTCTGAACCAGGTCTTTTCGATGAGCCCGACCAAATCCCTTCCCAGCCACGGTCCAGCGTCACCACGGTGGCCTACGAGACCCTCCTGAGCTGGGATGGCTTTGAGCGCTGGCTCGCCATCGTGGAGGCAGCCGACCTGGTGGCGGTCGATACCGAAACCACCTCGCTGGACGAAATGCGCGCCGAAATTGTTGGTATCAGCCTGAGCGTCAAGCCCGGCGAAGCCGCCTACATCCCCCTTGCACACAGCTATGCCGATGCGCCGACCCAGTTGCCGCGTGCCGAGGTTCTGGCGCGGCTCAAACCCTGGCTGCAGGATGCAAGCAAGAAAAAGCTGGGCCAGCACATCAAGTACGACAGGCACGTTTTTGCCAACCATGCTATCGAAGTGCAAGGCTATGCGCACGACACCATGCTGCAGAGCTATGTGCTGGAAGTGCACAAGCCGCACGGGCTGGCGAGTCTGGCCGAGCGCCATCTGGGTCGCAGCGGCATCAGCTTTGAAGATTTGTGCGGCAAGGGAGTGAATCAAATCTGTTTTGATCAGGTTGAGGTCAGCAAGGCGGCAGAGTACGCCTGCGAAGACTCCGACATGACGCTCGACTTGCATCTCGCGCTGTGGCCGCAGTTGCAGGCGGACACCAAATTGCGCTTTATCTACGAGCTTGAAATTGCCAGCAGCGAGGCGTTGTACCGCATCGAGCGCAATGGCGTGCTGATCGACGCGCCAACGCTGGCCACGCAAAGCCATGAGTTAGGTGTGCGCATTGTGCAGTTGGAGAAGGAGGCGCATGAACTGGCTGGCCAGCCCTTCAACCTGAGCAGTCCCAAGCAGATTGGCGAGATCTTTTTTACCAAGCTCGGATTGCCGGTGGTCAAAAAGACCGCTACGGGCGCACCCAGCACGGACGAAGAAGTGCTGGAAAAACTGGCGGAGGACTTTCCGCTGCCGGCCAAAATTCTGGAGCATCGCGGGTTGGCCAAGCTCAAAGGCACCTACACCGACAAGTTGGCGCAACTCGCGCACCCCCGCACCGGCCGTGTCCACACCCATTACGCGCAGGCGGTGGCGGTGACCGGACGCCTGTCGAGCAACGACCCGAACCTGCAAAACATTCCGATCCGCACCGCCGAAGGGCGTCGCGTGCGCGAGGCTTTTGTGGCGCCGCCGGGATGCGTCATTGCCAGCGCCGACTACAGCCAGATCGAGCTGCGCATCATGGCACACATCAGCGGCGACTCGGCCTTGCTACTTGCGTTTCATGACGGCATGGACGTGCACCGCGCGACGGCGGCGGAGATCTTTGGCTGCAGCACGGCGCAAGTCACCAGCGAACAGCGCCGCTATGCCAAGGTCATCAATTTCGGGCTCATCTACGGCATGAGCGCCTACGGTCTGGCGCGCGCCCTGAACATCGACAACACCGCGGCCAAAAATTACATCGAGCGTTACTTTGACCGCTACCCCGGCGTCAAGCTCTACATGGACCATACACGCCAGGCCGCCAGGAGCAAGGGCTATGTCGAGACCGTGTTTGGTCGGCGCCTGTACCTGCCCGAGATCAACTCGCCCAATGGCCCCCGTCGCAGTGGTGCCGAGCGCGCCGCGATCAACGCGCCCATGCAGGGCACGGCGGCTGACCTGATCAAGCTCAGCATGGTCAAGGTGCAGCAGGTACTCGACGATGAAAAACGCAGCACAAAAATGATCATGCAGGTGCATGACGAACTGGTGTTTGAGGTGCCCGAGTCCGAGGTGCACTGGCTCAAGTCCGAGATTCCGCGCCTGATGGCTGGGGTGGCCGATCTGAAGGTTCCTCTGCTGGCTGAAGTGGGCGTGGGGGCGAACTGGGACCAGGCCCACTGACCCGCTTCAGGGAAATCTTGCTGTTATACTTCGCGCCTCAGCGGCTGTAGCTCAGTTGGATAGAGTACTTGGCTACGAACCAAGGGGTCGTGGGTTCAATTCCTGCCAGCCGCACCAGTAAAGACGAGGGTTAGCGTGTAAGTACATGCTAACCCTTTAGTCTTTCTGGGCCAAAATGCACTCTCTGGTTGCCGTTCGGTTGCCGTTTCTCTAAGCCTACATTAAGCAGCGCGCAGTCAAGATGCAAGGAGCGTATTCGCTCTTCTTGCTCCTGCGGTGAAAGCGTCTTGTTGTTGCTCATGTGTTATTTCTTGACCCGTAATGCGCTATCAGCTTTGCGGCTTGCTCCAGACTGATCTTGCCCTGCGGCCACTTGTCGCGCGGCACTCCGTTCGCGATCAGACTCGGCCGTACCGAGATGTCCTCCCCGTCCAGCGGATGGTTCTCTCTTGCTGTGGTGGACTTCGGTCCTTGTGGCAGCGCTCCATCCGTAATCTTTAGAGTAGCGCCGGTTGATGGTGTCAATGGCGGTTTGAAGTGGACCATCAATCCACCCGAGTAAATCGGATCGTCCCGCTTGGCTGATCCGAGATCTGTATGCTTGCCCATTTGGGTTGTCCTTCCAGTTGTTTTCAATTGCGTTGTATGAAGTGAAGCAGCTTGACTCAGGAGCGCTTTACGTCAATTGGCTAATTCCATTTCGATGGCGTCGCGTAGTGCTTTGAGCTCGGTCGTGCTCATGAGCGCCTGGTACTGCACCTGATCTTCTGGGCGCCGCGCTGTACGCACGAAACTGATGAATTTCAGGCTGTGTCCATGGTTGGTCTGGGTGATGTCGATTGACAATTCGTACGACGGATTGGTCTGAATAACTGAACGCATGATGACTCTCCTGTTTAGCCGCGTTTGACAACTTAAATTCGACACTTCCCACGCGATTTTCCGCTTTCCGGCGGCCCATGGGCAAATGAAATCAACGAGTTACGTGCGTTTTGTCGTTGAATTCTGAAAATGTTTGTAGTGGCACGTTATAAATATAAAGTAGTTTAGTTTG